>JBFHEP010000070.1:0-15153 GCA_041584095.1 Acidimicrobiales bacterium
CTGGTCGGGGGCGACCTGGTCGGGCGGCACCTGGAGCGGAGCCACCTGGTCCGGCGCCACCTGGAGCGGAGCAACCTGGTCCGGGGCAACCTGGTCCGGGGCAACCTGGTCCGGAGCCACCTGGAGCGGAGCCACCTGGAGCGGAGCCACCTGGTCCGGCGCCACCTGGAGCGGCAACGGCTGGAACTGACCGAGGCACACAACCGAAACCCGCGGCCCGACATCGGGCAGGCGCAGCGTCCGGCCCCGGGTCGGGCGCTGCAGTCGCGCCCGAGTTCGAGGTCGCAACCTACCTCGCCCGCCAGCGCTTCGCCCGGAAAACAGGCCTGACGCCCGGAGGTGCTGACCCATCGGCCGATAACAGGCTCACGCAACGGGGCGGAACGCCACCAATCGCCCGCGCTGCCCCCGGAAAGGTCAGACGATGTTGAGGGTGGAGAGGAACGCCGTGGCAACCAGCGGGTCTCCCTCGATGGTGCACGCCGCATACCACGGCGTGCGCGCCGTTCCCCAGGAGACGAAGTCGGTCGCCGACGAGGTCACCACCACGTCACCGCCGCCAGACTCCTCCACCATCAGTCCGCCCGATGGGTCGGGGCGGCGGATGGTCCACGTGCTGGCACCGGGACCGGTCAACTCCAGGGTGATCGGGGCGAACAGGGACGCGTCGAGTTCCGGGCCCTGCATCTGCGGAAGGCCCCAGATCATCCACTGCACGACCGGATAGATCTCCTCATGCGTCACGTCGGGTAACTCACGTTTGACAGGCCCGAGCGGACCGCAGATGTCGTGGTACAGGTGACAGTAGTAGTCGAACGCGTAGGCGTTGGCCAGGGTGTGCTTGGGATACGTACCGAGCTCACCGAGTGCAATCTCGCTGGAGGCCTCGGGCTCCTCTTGAAGTTCCCGGAGCCGCTCCAGACGCTTGGCACCGTACGTCTCGAACTCCTCGAGCACCTGCGCCGGTGACCAGTCGTGTCGAAGCTCGACGTGCATGTCGTGCTGGCGCTCACGGTTCGTCGGCGGTTCGATGTGCGTCTCGGGCAACGGAATCGGATCGAACAGCGACCGGGCCCCCACGGCCATGTGGGCGATGACATCCTGCACCCGCCAACCGGCGCAGGCCGACGGTGCCTGCCACTCCTGATCGTCAAACGAGCGCGCCACCTCGAGGAGGCGGGCGTTGAACGTTTCGTGGGAGGTGACGGCTTGGAGGGTCATGACGCACATTGTTGTTCCCGGCCCGAAACGAGTCAACGCAGCACGAACTCGCCCGATCCGGTGGGCGGCAGCCACTTGCTGAGACAGTCGCTTGCGAGCAATACTTTGGATCGCTCGACGAGAACCGAGGAGTTGGCATGAAGGGCATCACCTTTACCGGGAACCGCACCCTGGAGGTCGCCGAGTTCCCCGACCCGACACCGGGGCCCCGCGACGTCGTCCTCGAAATGGGAGCGTCGGGTATGTGCGGCACCGATCTCGGTGCGTATCGCAGCCCGGAGGGGCGGGTGGCGGTCGGGAGGTTTCCGATCGACGGTCCGATCATCGCCGGACACGAACCGTGCGGGGTGGTGGTGGCCGTCGGCTCCGCGGTCGGCGAGGGTGAAGCGAAGATCGGCGACCGCGTCATGAACCATCACTACGACGGCTGCGGCGCCTGCCGTCACTGTCGCACCGGCTGGACCCAGATGTGTCTCGACGGGGCCGTCGCCTATGGCTACGGCGGCCACGGCGGACATGCCAAGTACATGGGGGTTCCAGCCCACTCGCTGGTGTCGCTCCCCGAACAACTCTCCTTCCAGGCCGGGGCCGCCGTCGCCTGCGGCACCGGAACCGCCTACGGCGCCCTGAAGCGGATCGCACTGGCCGGCGACGAGACCGTCGCCATCTTCGGACAGGGCCCCGTCGGACTGTCGGCTACGCTGCTGGCGGCCGAGATGGGCGCCCGGGTGATCGCCGTCGAGATCTCACCCGAGCGACGACAGGAGGCACTCGATTGGGGCGCCGAGGTTGCCATCGATCCCAGTGCCTCCGATGCGGTGGAGGCGATCATGGAGTTGACCGGCGGCGAGGGAGCGGACAAGACCGTGGACTGCACATCGTCGGTCGCGGCCCGACGATCGGCCGTGCAGTCGACCCGGATCTGGGGAACCGCCTGCATGGTCGGCATCGGCGGCGACCTCAACGTCGACGTGACGTATGACGTGATCTTCCGTCAGTTGAGCATCATCGGCCACTGGACGTTCTCGAAGACGGTCCAGGCCGATTGCGCCGACTTCATCGCCGAGCGCGACATCGACCTGGACCGCATCTTCAGCCATCAGTGGGACATCGACCAGGCGGCCGAGGCCTACTCGCTGTTCGACGAGGGCAAGACCGGCAAGGGCGTCTTCACGTCGTTCGACTGATCAGCCCTTCCCCTCCCGCCGGTCCTCTGCATCGACGATCAGGCAGTGCCTCCTGGAAGCGCACCGCGACTGTCGAGGGTGTCGATGACGTCCTGCAGATGGCCGGCGAAATGCCCCATGATGAGCGGCGTCCACTCGGCGACCGTCATGGTGCCGAGGTCGGGGATCTCGACGGTGCGATCCAGGACCTCCGAATCGGTTGCCGGCAGGCAGGTGGCCACGGATCGCCGCGTGCTGGCAACCTGAGCCCGAGCGATTGCGACCGTCGGCGGTGGATAGCCGAGAACGTCGTGACCGATCTCCTCGCGGTGGAAGAACGCCAGGTCGGGGTCGTGCCGGAGTCGTTCCAGGTCGCCGAGCCACAAGATGGCGGCGAGGTTTGCGTGGCTGAGATACTGGGCCGCAGTCCAACCGCCGGCAGGGCTGGCGAGGTGAAGATCGCCGTCACTGATACCGGACAGCACCTCGTCGAGCCTGGCCAACGCCGCGTCGGCATCTGCGGCTGCGCTCTGCAGCATCTCATCGTGAGCGGTCATCTGATTCTCCTTCTGTCGATGGGGTTTGGCGGCAATATATCACGCGTGATATATTTACGCCCGTTGAACCCGCCAGGGAACGATCCGGGCCGCACCTCACCGACGACTATGGAGGACACCAATGCAGTACACGGACGCGAAGGCCGCCTTCTTCGGACCGGCTCCCGAGGGCACCACCACGCCGGTCGCCGTCACCGAACGGAGTGCGGCGCGGCGACTTCGCGACGCCCTCGAACCGGTCTCGATGCAGGTGGTCTGGGGCCCGCTCCTTCACGAGCGGCTCGTCGAGCACGAGATGGACTTCTTCGACGCCTATGTGTGGGGCCGGGCGTACCCGATGGGCGAGCCGAGCGGAGCAGTCGTCGCCTCGTCGTTCGCCGCCTTCGAGCCGGGCTTGATCGCCACGATCTACGACCGGGCTCGTGCGCTGATGAGTCGGGATGACATCCACCGGGTCATCTTCGGCGCGGCGGTGGACAGCCTGCGCTCCGTCCTCGGCGACGACGAAGCCGACGCTGTCTCCCGGGTGGGCGGGCGCCTGGTCGCGGTCGTCGGTCAGCTGCACGGCGCCGGACGGCCGCTGTTCGCCGGGGTTGCGTCGCTCGACTGGCCCGACGATCCCTACGGGAGGCTGTACCAGGCGACTCTGGCGCTGCGCGAACATCGAGGCGACGCCCACGTCGACGCGTACATCGGCGCCGGTTTCAACCCGGTGGAGATGAACATCTTGACCGAACTGTGGCTCGGGTACCCACTCGGCGAGTACAGCGGAACCAGGGCGTGGCCCGACGAAGCGACGGCAGCGGCCCTGGCCGGCCTGCGCGAGGGCGGACTGCTCGACGGCGACAGTCTCACATCCGACGGGCGCGCCGCAAGGGAGGCGATCGAGGATTCGACCGACGCCATGGAGCAGCCGGTTGTCGACGCCATGGGCGACGATCTCGATGCCGTCGTCGATCAACTGAACAAGTGGGGCGAGGCCTGCGTCGAGGCGGAGACCTTCCCGCCCGACCCCCGCAAGCGAGCCGCCGGCTGAGATCTGCGGGAGGCCGGCCGATTACGTTGATGGCAGCCTCCGGCTCCCACGACGCCGTCAGGACTCTGGTCGTCGTCCGGCCTGCCGGTGGCATGGCGGCAACGCAGGCGCCACCCCCCATCACGGGTCCGCGACCGGACGGCCAGCGAACGACTTGCATGCCGGTCCCTCCCGGACGACGCGTCGACGGCCGCCGGTGTAGCGTGGTGCTCGACGCCGGCTCACGGCGAGGCATGACGGCGGGGGTCGCGGCCGCTATCAGGAACATTTGGTTGAGCTGATCGAAGAGGAGCGAAGGGTGACGTCAGCTGAGATCCCGCCGACCTCCGTGGAGGCAGCCGCATCCGTCTTGTACGGGCTACCGGCCGACGACTTCGTTGCCCGGCGGGACCAGCTGGTCAAGAAGATCAAGGCTGATGGAGACCGAGGTTTGGCCAACGCCATCAAGGCTCTCCGCAAACCGACGGTGGTGGCCGCCGCTCTGAACCAGGCGCTTCGCAACGATCCCGAGCTCGTCGATGATCTGCTCGAGGCGGTTGCCGAGCTTCGTCGGAGTCAGGAGGCGGCGTTGAGCGGTCACGCCGGTGGCAAGGACGACGCCGGATCGTTCGCCGCCCGCCTGGCCGACTATCGTTCCGCAATCGATGCGGTTGTCGCCTTGGCCCCCAGTCACCCGGTCGAGGTCCGAGCTGCCGTCGAGGTGGCGGCCATCGGTGGACTCGACGACGAACTGAAGGCCGCTGTCTTTGCCGTCGCTCCTCAGCCAGATGGTGGGTTCGGCCCCTTTGTCATCGCTGCCGGCCGAGGAGACGGCCGTCGCGCCGCCGGCGCTGAACCGGAAAAAGGCCGATCTGCAACCACCATCCACCCGGACTCCGATCGGTCGGCGGACGAGGCCACCGGCAAGAAGAAGCCGTCGGAGGCGCAACGGAGGCTGGCCGAGCGGGCCCGGCAGGCCGCTGAGAAGGCGCTGGCCGACGCCGAGACCGAGCACCGAGCGGCCGAGGAAGCCTCGGTCGAGGCGAGGCAAACAGTCGAGGCATTGGACGAACGATTGCGGCAGCTGAGCGAGGAACTGGAAGACGCCCGTCACGCCCGCGACGATGCGGTCGCGGTCCGCGCCGCCGCCGACGCCGCGCTGGCCACGGCCGAGGACCGGCGGCACGAGGCTCAGCTGGCGCTCGACCATCTGGGCGCTGACAACGCAGTTGAGTAGACGGTGATTTTGGCCAGCCGTGGCCGGTGGCTCCGAGATCGGCTCCCACCCGACCCGTCCGACCATGTGTCGAACGGGTTTGATGGACCTGGATGTCACTGATGCCGGTCTGGAGAGTGAAATTGCTGATGCCTATGCCGCGATCCCGAGTTGGGTCAGCATTCCCAGCTGGTCGTAGTACTCGTGAAGTTCGGTGATGACACCATCGCTGAACTTCGCGACGATGCAGTAGTCGAACGCGACCGGCTTGTCCGTCGGAGCGATCTCCGCACCATCGGCGCCCTCCATCGGCCCGGTGTTGGTGCCGACGAAGTGCACCTCGGTACAGCCCCAATCTCCGTCGGCGAGAGTGCTCACCGTGCTGACCTTCCCGTCGGGAAATGCGGCGAAGATATCCTGCACGAACTCGACTCGAGCGGCTCGTCCGGTTACCACGCCGGGTAGGCTCGGTGTCCGCATGACCAGCTCCTCGGCGAAGAGCTTGCCGTAGGCATCCCAGTCCCGGTCGTTCAGCGCCCGGCAGGCCTCGGAGATGAATCGATCGATGTGGCTCTCAGTCATGTCATGTTCCTTTCTTGTCGTCGGTGGCGCGTACACGCCGTTGATGAGCTTTTGGAAGTCAATATTGCGGGCCGTCCGGCGAGTCACGCCTGGTCTCCTCTCCGTTGACCTCGGGCTCGCCGCTGACACAGCCTGGAATCGCGGTATTGAACGAGCAGGAGGGGAGCACCCTGGGTGACCAGTGAGCGTGCACCATCTTCCAGTCATCACCGGTACGGACGCGGACCTCGGTTGCATTCCATCGTGTGAGAACAGCGTCGGTTTCAGGGTCACGTGTCGTGACCTGGAAGGTGAAGACCGCCGTGTCGCCGTACACGTCGGCCTGAGGAGCGACGATGTCATAGCCGACCAGCGGAATCTCTCCTTCGAAGGACAGCAGGTGCTGTCCTATCGCGTCGTCAACCAGCTTGCCCGAGCTCCACGGGTCGAAATACGTCCCCTGCTCTGCGAACTGGTTCACGTAGGGTGCCGGATCGGACCGGCCGTAGTAGGGGTCCAAGGCCGCCTGCTCCAGAGCCACGAGCTCTCGGGCCGCATCAAAGTCGGCCACTGCGCCGGCGCGTTCCACCGTGGTCGAACCGCACGCGGCGGCGAACAGCGCCAACCCGATCACCGACAACAGCGCGGCGTGTTTGGGGTATTCCCTCAATTTCCTCATCCGCGTCCTCCTTCGTCTGCCAGCGGATGAGCGAAGCATCAGCCCAGGCTCTTTACGGTCGCTGAGCGCTTCCTTAACGCGGCCTCCCGTCCGGTGGTTGTTCGCTGTCGTCGACCTCTCGGGCCAGGCCGCCCAGCTTTCGGGCTGCCTCGACCGCCTCGTCGAGATTCATGGTCTGGCCATCGGTCCAGGCCCGGGCGACGACGTCGTCGTCCACCAGCTCCCTCGCGGATGATCGTGCCTCGGGTATGTCGAGCGACTCGATGAGGATGCCGCCGCCGGCTTTGCGGCGTAGCGCGTCGGCCGCAGCCGCGAGGCGAACCGCCTGTTCAGCGGCCTTGCCCACCGACAACGCGGCCACGAGGTCCAGCATCCACACCGTGATGTGGTCGTTCTGGAGATCGACCGCTTCGTCGATTCCGTCGATGACGAGCTCCAGCGCGGCGCGCTGATCGCCAAGGTGCCAGGTGAGGGCGGCCAGGCCGACCTGCTGGGTGAGCGCCAGCTGACGATCGCCGAATTCGCGGGCGATGTCCAACGACTTCGTCCACAACTCCCGGGCCGCGCGATGCTGGCCCCGCCACCACAGCGCCGTGGCCTGCGACATGAAGACCTTGCCGACTTGCTCCCTCGATCCCAGCTCCCCGAACAGCACCAGCGCGCTCGCCGCCAAGCGCTCCCCGGTTTCGAGGTCGTTCAACCAGAGCGCGGTGAGGCTCATGCTGGTCAGTACGTCGGCTTCCTGGAACCGATCGCCCGTCGCCCGATAGAGTTCGAGCGCCTCGCCGTAGCGTGTCATCGCCTCGGCATAGTCGCCCTGCCAGTATTCGATCCCGGCAATGGCCGTCAGACCCTGCGCTCGTGCGTCGATCGACGCCGCCGGATCGGCGAGCAGGCGGTCGAGCCATTCCCGGCCCTCGATCAAGAGCCCCGAGCTCTGCCAGAAACGCCAGATCTTGCTGGCCAGCGCCAACCCGAGATCGGGTTGGCCCGCCTTGACGGAGTAACGAAGCGCCGCACGGAGGTTGTCGATCTCACCCGACAGTCGGGCGATGCCAAGCCCCTGCGACTCGCGCGAAAGCAACGGCTCGGTGCTTCGTGCAACGTCGGCGAAATAGCGGGCGTGACGTTCGCGGACCTCCAGGTCCTCTCCAGCCGCAACCAGCTCGTCGACGGCGAACTCTCGAATCATTTCGAGCATGGCGAACCTGGTCTCGTCGTCGACGTCGCCCTCGACGACCCGGTGCAACAAGCTCTTCGCCAGCAACGAACCGATGCCGTCGAGCACCTCGGGAACACGATGGGTTGTGTCGAGCTCCCCTGGTGCGGGAACATCGCTGAGATCTCCTCGACGTTCGTCGTGGAGATCGGTCACCGCGGCAGCGCCCTCGAGCGTGAACCCGCCGACGAACACACCCAGTCGTCGGAACAGTTGTTGCTCTCGCCGGTCGAGCAGATCATGACTCCAGGCGATGGCGGCGCGCATGGTTCGGTGGCGGTCAACTGCGTCGCTGGGGCCGCCGGTCAGGATCGGCAGGCGCTGCTCCAGCCGATGGGCGAGGGCGTGAGGAGTCAGTACCCGCACCCGGGCGGCGGCCAGCTCGATGGCCAAGGGGAGCCCGTCGAGCCGAGCGATGATTTTGGCTATTGCAGCGGCGTTCCGGCCGCTGATGGCGAATTCGGAACTGGCCGCCTGCGCCCGGGCCGCGAACAGGGCGACGGCGTCGTATTGCTGGAACTCGTCGAGATCGAGGTGCTCCTCCATCGAGGGGATCGCAAACGGTGGCACACCGAACTCCTGCTCGCCCGACAACCGCAGTGGTGAGCGACTCGTCACGAGGAACGTCAAACCGGGTGCCGCATCGAGCAGCTCGCCGACGTGGGAAACGGCAGCCATCACCTGCTCGAAGTTGTCGAGCACGGCCAGCGCATGGCGCTCGGCGAGGAACGCCTTGACCTGGTCGAGAGGCGTGACCTCCTCTGAACCTCTCAGTCCGAGTGCGCGAGCGATCTCGCTGCCCACAAGTGTCGGATCGGTCACTGCGGCGAGCGGCACGAAGAAGGATCCGTGATGGAAATCGGAGGAGTGGTGGCGCGCCAACCGGACCGCAAGTCGGGTCTTGCCGGAGCCCGGCGGTCCCGTCAACGTCACGAGCCGGGCTCGATCGAGCAGCTCCCATATCCGGGCCAGTTCCAGGGTTCGACCGACGAAGCTTGTTCGTTCCGACGGCAGATCGCTCACCAAGGGGCTCACGGCGTCCCGGCCGACGGCTTCGATGGTCGGGTCCTGGACGAGAATCCGCTCCTCCATTCGACGCAGCGCCGGACCCGGCTCGATTCCAAGCTCTTCGGCGAGCCGCACTCGCATCGACTGGTAGACACGCAGCGCTTCGGCCTGACGACCGCAACGGTAGAGCGCCAGGATGAGCTGCTCGCAGAACGACTCCCGCAGCGGGTACTCGACGACGAGGTGCCGCAGCTCATTCACGAGGTGACTTCCTCCGAACTCGAGATCGGACCAGATCCGCTGCTCCAGTGCCGTGACTCTGAGTTCCTCCAGGCGCGCCGACTCCGCCCGGGCGAACCCCTCATCGCGGAACTCGAGGAGGGCGGATCCCCGCCACAGCCCCAGGGCCTGTGTGAGCAGCTCGCCAGCCGCACGATGGTCGTTCTGGTCAGCGGCGCGACGTCCGTCGGCCGTCAGCTCCTCGAACCTCGAGGCATCGAGCTCCGAGGGTTCGAACACGAAGCGGTAGCCCGGCCCGTGGTGCTCCAGTCGGTTTCCGTGGGACCCGAGCGCCTTGCGGAGACGGGAGACGTAGACGTGGAGGGTCGGACGAACGGATTCCGGGTCGCGGTCGGGCCAGAGGTCGTCCAGGAGCCGCTCGGTCGTGACCACGCCGCCTCGACTGATGAGAAGCCGAGCGAGGAGGGCCTTCTGGCGGGGAGAGCCGATGTCGATGATCCGGCCGTCCTGCACCACGACGATCGTCCCCAGTATCCTGCAGTCCAGGCTGACGCCCGGGCTGGATCTCGGCGGCCGCGCGGGGCCGTCACGGGGGGTCGCCATGGGTGCCGCCCCGAGATCGTCGGTGGGTTTCGGTCATACCGCTTCCCTCGCCGCGCCGTCGGTGCAGCGTCGTTGACGGCGTCGCCGACCGACAGCCTAAGCATACGCCATCCTCCTTCGGCGCAGCCAGGCTTTTCGACTCGACGCCGACAAACCCGGGTCCCCATCGTCGACGGCGCCGACAGCAGACGCGTTGCGGAAGCGAGCTGACGAGTTGGTCGCCGAGCCGACAGCTCTCAGCATCCGGCCATCATCCCACTCGACAAAAGCCTCGGCATTCGCCTGTGGGCCCGGAGATGTCTGCGCATTCGGCGGCTAGCCGGACCGGACTTGCTCGAGCGTCGGGCACGGGTCGATGCGATAGAAGGAGCATTCCGCCGGGGTGAAGGATCTCGTCAGCCTCTCACGAGCGTCGGCGATCAGGCGCTCGTCATTGAGGGAAAGCTGCCCCCAGAACCCGTCGGATGTGCCGATCAGCATGGTGTCGCTGTCATACCAGTGGGCGTCGGAGATGGTCCCGATGGCGAGCGACTTTCTGATTTCATCGGTGGCCAGGTCAATGACCCAGAACCGCTGGTCGTCGGCGATCGCGAGGAACGCATCGTCCTGACTGAACGAGATCCCCCGGATCCGCCCAAACTCCACCGGCAACACCCGGTCTTCCCATGTTGCCAGGTCGACGACCCGAATGGAGTTGTCCTGGTGGACCGCCATCATCCCGCCCGACGGGGAGAGCTCGGGCCAGAAGTTGATCGGCCCTGTCTTCCAGATCACCTCACCGGTGTCGCGGTCGGCGGCGACGAGACCCTGAGTTTCGATCAGGGCCCAGTCTTTGCCGAGTTGGTGGAGGATCCCCTCGGGCAGATGATCCATCACGTTGGTTTCGACCTCTGTCAGTGTCTCCGGGTCGAAGTGGACCCACTTGGCCGGGAGGAAGCCGTCGGGGTGGTCGTCCGGATCGGCGGCAGCGACGAACTCGGTGCCGTCGATTGACCGGACGAGCCGATGGCGTCGCCAGGGTCCGGAGCCGTCGACACAGTACGGGGTACGGTCATTCTCACAGCCGATGAGGTGGCTCTCGATTTCGGTGTCGACGTCGAATACGGCGAAGTCTCCCGCCTCCCGCGGATAGGCGAATCGATTGCCGGGAAGCGGGACCGGCAGAACCTCCGTGCCGGCCATCGGCGCACCGACGAATCGTCCGGACTCGACGTCGAACACTCGGTAATACGCCTCTTGTGCGGAGATGTCCCAGACGTACGCGGTTCCGAAGGTGTCGCCGGCGCTCATCGAGTTGCCGTTGACCCACGTTGTCTCCTCCAGGTCGTCGATTGGCTGCATTGCGTAGCCACCTTGACCGAGACGCCAGATCTTGACCTCGCCGGAGAGCTGCCCGGTGTAAAGCAGCCCGTTCTCGGTGTCCGCAACGGCATCCTGGGGCCGACCCCCGGGGAGCCGGAACGCGAGGTCGCCGTCGGGAATGTTCCACACAAAGGTGTCGTCCCCTTCGGTTGCAGCCATCAGAAGCTTGCCGTCGTCGCTGAACGTGAGCCCTCGCGGCAGGGTGGGGAACAGATCGACCGGTTGCAGTCGGTCGACGAGCTGACCGGTCTCGGTTTCCCAGACCCCGAACCCGCCATCCTCAGGATTGAAGGCGGCCACCAGCCTCCCGTCGGGCGTCACCGTCCTCGCCCCTGGCGCTCCTTCCATCGCCGTCACCAGCTCGTAGTCATCGGCGCTGAAGATCTGCGGCCCGGACCCAAGGCTGAAGAAGAAGAGGCGCCCCGAGGCATCGAATTCGAGGATCATGCTGAAGTTGAAATCGCCCTCGCGCTCGATCTCGACCACCTTCACCGACTCCCATGTCGAGGTATCGTAGACCTCAAACCACCATCCGGACGGCGCCTCGGGGCGCTCACAGATCTG
This sequence comes from Acidimicrobiales bacterium, assembly GCA_041584095.1. Taxonomy (GTDB): domain Bacteria; phylum Actinomycetota; class Acidimicrobiia; order Acidimicrobiales; family SZUA-35; genus JAHELU01. The sequence goes on from JBFHEP010000070.1 coordinate 11,412, forward strand.
CACCTCCGGGCCAGCGACGATCCTGGCGTGGGCCGTGATCACCATGTGGGCACCGTCGGGAGACCACGCAGCGGTAACGCCGGGGCAGAACGGGACATCGACACGACTGACCTCCTCCCCGGTTTCAGCATCGAGGACGAGAACCCGGGCCGGAACGTCGTCCGCCTCGCTCGGGCCGCGCAAGGTCTGCGAATACAGCGAACCGGAGTCGACCACTTCGACCGCGATCATCGAGTCATCCGGGGAGAAGAAGACGCTCATGAACATGTCGGTTGTCTCCTCGGTGAACGTCCACACCTGTTCCTGTGACCCGGTTTCGAACATGCTCACGCCCTGATCCGACGATGTCGCCAGCATCGTTCCGTCGCTCGACACGTCGACCGAGGTCCGCTCGCCCAGACCGGGATCCAGGATCCCGATCAGTCGGTTGTTCAGCCCGGCACCGAACAGCACATCCAACGCTTCAGCCGGCGGCTCTCCGGCGACATCGACGGCCTGGAGGGCCAGCAGCGTGGACAGCTCGGGGTTCTCGTCGACCACTGCAGTGGCCGAAGCCGCCAGCTCCCGGGCTCGCGCTTCCCGGCGTTGGTCCTCGGCTTCGTCAGCTTGGGCCAATGCGAACAGGCCGAATCCGGTGGCCACCAGCGCGGCGGCGGCCAGGATCGCTCCCACAAGCCGGCGCCGTCGCTGAGCCTTGGTCTGGAGTTCGTCGTCGTGGGCGGCGGAGCGTGCAAGGTACTCGGCGTGGCGAGGAGGTAGCGAGAGCGACGTCGTCTCGGTCCACGCCTGGTGGCGGGCCAGGCGACCACCGGTCAACAGGTGGCCGTCAGTCCGATCGGCTGCTTCCCAGTCGGCCAACTGATCGTCGAGCCGGCGGAGCAACGCCAGATCCTGGCGGGTCGAGTCGATCCAGCCGGCAAGGCGGGGCCAGTGCTCAAGCAGCGCCTCGTGAGCGATTTCGACGGTTGGAGCTCGGGTCTCGGGGTCGGAGTCGAAGACCAGCAGACGGTTGCGGGCGAACGCGTCCATGACGTCGGGCCGTTCGAGATCGTCAAGGTCGGGCAGACGTACCCGGTGACGAGTGGTCGTGGTGTCGCTCCCGACCCGGACGAGCCGGAGAAAAAGCTGTTTGGCGGCGTGGCGGCCGGCTTCGTCGAGCTGGGTGTAGATCGATTCGACCCGTTGCGCCACCGACCCCGCCAACCCTCCCAGGCGATCGTAGTGCTCGGTGGTGATGAGATCGCTCGAGCGGTCTCGAAAGAGTTCGGCGAGACAGAACTGCATCAGGGGGAGGGCCCCCGGCTGGTCGCCGACATCAGCCACGATACGCTCCGCCAGTGCACCGTCGACGGTGACACCGACCGCCGCGGCCGGCCCCACGATCGCTTCGGCGGTCTCCCGATCGTTCAGGGCTCGGAGAATCGTCACGGACCGGCGGAGCCGGTCGGCAAACTCCGGGTACTGGAGCGGCCGGTCCAGGAAATCGGCTCGCATGGTCAGCACGAATCGGACGCCGTGATCGAGGGCCCGGTCGATGAGGGCGAGAAAGGCGGCGGCCTCCTGTTCCGGCGACAGCGTGAACAGCTCCTCGAACTGGTCGATCACCACCAGGAGGTGGCTGTTGTCGGGCAGGATCTCGCCCAGGTCCGACAGGGCGTCGGGGTCGTTGGCCAGGAACCGCTCCCGTGCTGATCCCGGGAGATCGACGGCGACCCGTCTGATCGCTCGCTCCAGCTCGAGGAACGGGTGCGACCCGGGCAGGAGGTCGACGATCAGCCAGTGGTCGGACCCGTCGATCGCGCCGTTGCGTAACGCCGGGACGACGCCCGCCCGCACCACCGACGACTTCCCGGCACCCGACGGCCCGACGACGGTGACCAGAGGAGAGCGACGCAGGGACTCGATCAACTCCGCAACCGCGCCGGCGCGTCCGTGGAAGTCGGCGGCGTCGGCCTCGTGGAACGCAGCCAGTCCCTTGTAGGGGTTGCGGGCGTCGGTGAATCGATCAGCCGGTTCGTCCAAGTCGGGAAACATCTCGACCAGGAACTCGTCGACCGAGGCGAATCGGGCCGTGGGATCGTCGGCGGTGGCTCGGACGATGGCGGGCCTGTCCGGAGCGAAGGCCTGGTCGGCGTCGACGGTGTGCGCGGTCAGGAGTTCGTGGGCCAGCACGGCAAACGAGTACTGGTCGGTGGCCTGCGACGCCGGCTCGCCGCCGATGACCTCCGGCGCAACGTAGGCGTAGTGGTGGGAAGTGGCAGGCGGCTCGACGCCGGCCACCGGGAATCCGAGGAGGTAGGCATTGCCGGATTCGTCGAGGAGGATGCGGTCGGGGCGGATCGAGCCGTGGACGAGACCTCGGGAATGGGCGTGGGCCAGCGCCGCCCCGATCTGCAGGATGATCCGTTCGGTTGCCTCCGGTGTGGTGTCGGTCAGGAATCCGCCCCGGTGATGTTGGTGGACGAGGTAGGCACCGGCCGGTTCCCGCCAGTAGTCGAGCAGTCGGTTGATGTTGGGATGGTCGAGCATTGTCAGGCGGTGGGCGTCGGCTTCGAAGCGGCGGATGAAGTCGGCGTCGGAGGATTCGGTGCGTGGGATGACTTCGACGATGACCTCGCGTCCAACCGATGGCTGATAGCCGCGATAGAGCGTGCCGGCCGAGCCGGGGCCGAGAGGCTCCCGCAGTTCGTAGCCGGGCACGGCTCGATCGGGTCCGTCGGGGAGTGGTGCCGGAACACGATCGGTCGCCGGTGGGGGAAACTCGGCCGGGTCGTTGCCGACCAGGAGCTGATGGAGCGTGGTGGGATCGTCGACGCCGGGAAGGTGAAACGAGCCGAGATGTTCGAACCGGAAGCCGGTTGGGTCGGTACCGGAGGTGGCGGCTTGCTGGGCCTCGGCGGACAGCAGCACCTGACCGGGGTGGGCGACCGACACGAGGGTCGCCGCCCGCTGCACCGGGGCGCCTCCCAGCTTGTCGTCGGCCACTTGGACATCACCGTGGTCGATGGCGATACGCAGGGTGTCCACGCCGGTGGCGAGCTGCAGGCGTTCGGCGACGACAACGGCTTCAGCCACGTCGTCGAACGCCTGGTAGGCGGCGGTGCCGGCGGGTACCATCGCCTCGCCCAGAATCTGGTCCATCGCAGCATGGGCGGCCACGGTCCTTGGCTTGCGATCATTGTGTGACGTGCGACCGAGGTCGTAGCGATCGGCGATGTCAACAACCAGGACCGCAGTGCGCCGGATTCGGGTGAGCGGGGCAAGGTCGAGAGAATCATCGTGTTGGAGGATCCGTCGTTCGAGATCCCGCAGCTCGGGTGTCGGGTCGATCCCGATCTCCTCGGCCAGCAGTGTCCGCATCTCGGTAAAGGAATGAAGGGCTTCGCGTTGGCGACCGGACCGGTACAGGGCCAGCATGTGCTGTGCCCGGAAGCTCTCGACGAATGGGTGTGCAGCGAGGAGGGCTTCGATCTCGCCGACGAGCTCGGCGTGACGGCCTTGTTCAAGATCGGCGTCGATGCGGGCGCCGAGCACGGCGTTCCGGAGTTCGTCGAGGCGGGCGATCTCGGCATCGAAGAACCCGTGGTTTTCGATCCCCGTGTACGGGTGACCGGACCAGAGCGCAAGGGCGTCCCGAAGGAGACGGCTCCGGGTCTCGGTCGACAGGTCGGAGTCGGAACGAACCGAGTCGTGGAGATTGGCGAAACGGAGGTGGTCGACTTGGGCGTCGTCGACTCGAAGC
>JBFHEP010000071.1:0-15132 GCA_041584095.1 Acidimicrobiales bacterium
CAGGTGCCCGAAGCCGGCCACGTCCACGGGATGCAACATGTCGTCGATTCGACGATCACCCGCGACGTGCTGGTCGCCATCGCCCGCTGACCTCACCGCCCCGAACCAAACCGAAGTTTGGCAGGATTCACGCGCACCGTGCGCGCGCAGATCCTTCCAGTCCGGGAGAAGGGAGCGACATGGGCGGAGCTACTCCGCTCGGTTGTCTGGACCCTGCTCACGCAGGTTCTGCAGATCGGTCATCGCAGCCCGCAGATTGTCGATCCACTCCGACTCGTTGTCGGCGACCAGACGTACGCACCAGGCGAGCGCCTCGCTGCGGGACCGGGCGACGCCGGCTTCGATCAGGGTGTCGAGGACGGCTCGATCCTCCATCCCGAGCCGGGTCATCACCGGGATGCTGGCCGTGGTGAATGCGGCGTATTTGTCACCGCAGGTGACGGCCCATGACACATGGCGAAGGTACAGACCCTGGGCCCGATCGGCGATGGCCATGCGCTGTTCCCGGGTGTCCTCCCGAAAGGAGGCGATTCGGGCGTGGGCGGCGATGGCCTGGTCGTCGCCCTCGGCCACCTCGGGCATGGGAAGACTACCGGTGACCAGGATCTCGTCCCGGTCGAACTGGATGGTGGGCGGTCCGGAGAACCAGCCGTCGGGGAGACTTCCGGCGAACCAGGCTCCCAGTTCTTCTCGTGACACGTCGGGCGGCTCCATGCCGCGACGGTTTCGCCCCCGTGGCCCTCGCCCCCGTCCGTGTCCTCGTCGTTTGGTGTTCATCTCGGTGTTCCTTCTCGATCGTTGCCACACCCCACTTGGTGATTGTGTAGCGTTGTAATTGTGTAATTCACCTTACGCTACGCGACAAGAACCATGCAACCCCTGACCACCCCGTTGATTGGAGGTTCAGGCTCGGTTGCGTGCCGGCGGGCGGCGACCGGGAGGACCTTCCCTGGTTTCACGGGCCACCCCCAGTGCGCCGAGACGATCGAAGGTCAGGCGGCCCAGCCGCTCGGCCTCCTTCACCGGTGGGTCGGCGGGGGCCGTGGTGGACGCCCAGCCGGCGAGAACATCGGCCAGCTCATCCAGATCGAGAAGGACCCCCAGGAGCGGAATGGCGTCGCGCTCGGCCCCACCCAACCGATCCGACCCGAGGGACTCGGTGGCAGCGTCGTAGGCCTCGATCAGGGGCGCAAGCGCGTGATCACCATCGGGGTGATCTCGCACCACACGGGCCAGGTCGGCCACCCGGACATCGGGCAACGGATCGGTGACCGGAGCCAGTCCGCCATCGTCGGCGATCTTCAATCGACGGTCCGTCACCACCGGGCGTCGTAGGAGGTCGCGTGCCATGGGATCGAGTGCGGCATGGGTCCGGCGCACCGACTCCAAGATCGCGCTCGACAACTCCGGCTCCGGTTGTGCGAACCGGACCAGAGCCGAGCGCAACGTCCAGTCGTCGACGCGGGGCGATTCGGACACCTGCAACAACGTGCGGGCCTCGTCGACCCCGACGTCGACCCGAGCCGACTCGTCGCCATGGCGAGCCGCCAGCTCCCGGCCGAGACGGACCGGATCGGGCTCGGACACCGCAGAACCTTTACGGCTGCGCCAGCAGTTGGTTGCGGCGAAGCTTGCCGGTCGGCCCGAGCGGAAGCTGCTCGGCGATCACGAACCGGTGAGGAACCTTGTAGCGGGCCAGCCGCTCACCGCAATGGGACCACAGTTCGGAATCGTCGAGCGTGACGCCCGGCTCGGGTACCACGAAGGCCACCACCGCCTCCCCGGTGGCGTCGAGTGGTTCACCGACCACCCCGACCTGGGCCACACCGGGGTGGGCCAGCAACGCCGCTTCGACCTCGGCCGGGAACACGTTGAACCCGGACACGATGATCAGATCCTTCTGTCGTCCGACAATTGCGAGATAGCCGTTCTCGTCGACCACCGCCACGTCACCGGTGCGGAGCCAGCCGTCTTCGGCCCGGGAGGCATGCCGTTCGTCTTCCCCCCAGTAGCCGGGCGAGATCATCGGACCCCGAAGCCACAGCTCGCCCGGGTCGCCCGTCAGACATTCGCTCCCGTCGGTGTCGACGAGCCGGGCCTCGATGCCGGGCATCAGGAGACCGACCGAACCCAGCGGCGGGTCCTCGACGCCGAGCGTCGAAGCAGCCACGGCACTCGATTCGGTCAGCCCGTAACCGTCGTGGAGGACGAGACCGAGCTGGTCGTCGACCTGCACGGCGAGTTTCGGCGGCAGCGCCGCTGCGCCCGAAACCGCGAGTTGGACCGACGCGAAATCGGTCGCCTGGCCACCTTGAGCGACCATCCGCTGCCACAACGCCGGCGGCCCGGCGACCACCGTGGGGCGGTGGTTGCGGATCAGCTCGAGCATGTGCTGGGCATTGCCATAGTTGTCGAGGATGACGCTGCCGCCGTTGATGAGGGCGAGATGTACGACCATGTGCACGCCGAACACATGGAACAGCGGGATGACGGCGAGGTATCGCTGAGGTTGGGAGAGGAGATCCAGAGGCAGCGACAGCACAGATTGGAGACTCGACACCAGGTTCTCATGGGTGAGGATCGCCGCTTTCGACGGGCCTGCGGTTCCGCTGGTGAAGATCAGAAGCGCCGGTTGGGAGCCGGACACGGCGACCACTCCCGGATCATGGTCGATCGCGCCGTTGCCGTCACTCGCATCCGCCGCGGCGAGAACCAGACGTCGATCGGCGAACGGCGACGTGATTCGGGCCCAGACCTTTTCGCCTTCGGGGCCGACGTGAACCACCGCCGGATCGACCGCCTCCAGTTGAGGCAGCAGCTCGGCCGGCGGCGAGTCGCAGTTGAGCGGAACACTGATCGCCCCCAGCCCGATCGTTGCGATGTGGACGTACACGAAGTCGGGATCGTTGCCGGTGAGCAAGGCGACCCGGCTGCCGGGACCGACTCCGGCCTGTGTCAGCGCGGAACGCCAGCGGGAGGTCTCGACCTGGAGGTCACCGTGGGTGACGGTTCCGGTCGGTGTGATGAGGGCCGGTGAGTCGGCGGCATGGCGTTCGAGATAGTACGCGAGATTCTTCTCGACCTCACCCCCGCCGGTCGCAACGGCAGAGCCGTCGGAATCTCCGTGTGCCTGGTTCATGCTGTGGACGCCGCCTCGGACGGGAAACCCATTTGTTCGCACCTGTTCGTCAGTCGAAAAAGGGCCTGAGCCCAACCCATACGGCGGTGCAGACAGACTAGCGAACGGAGATGATCGGTCACCCATCAGGAGTCGCCAAAATCGCTTCTTGTCCGGGGCTTCGGCCGACCGTCGGACCACCGCAACACATCCGATCTCGCTTCGGTCGTGACTCCGGCCCGTTTTGGCGCTACAAAATAGGTGGGTAAACCAAGGCCGGGGGGACGAGTTCACTTTGTTCCTTGGGATCGATGGGCCGACAAGTCGTTGTCGTCCACCCGTTCAGTATTGTTGGACGCCCGACTGCTTGTTGAGGAGGAGCTGGATGGCGGAGAGTCAAGATGTGATCGAGCATGACGAGGACCGGGGAATGGATGAAGGCTCCGACGGCGCCGATGCCACCGTGGGCGACGCGGCGTCGTCAACCACGACGACGGCCACCCCGATGATCCTCGACCGAAGCCGCTGTCAGCTCCGGCTGCCGGCCAACCTGGTCACGGAGAGCCTCCGCTTCGCCCACGCGCTCAAGTACAGTCGCAACGGCATCGAGGGCACCGGGGCCGCCGATTCCGAGCTGGTCACCCAGCTTCGGGACGCCGGCATCATCGTCGGGGACGACCTCGATCCGCTGGCGGCCGACCTGCTCCGAGTGGCCAACCAGGCGAGTCTCATCATCAACGTGGAGCTGCGATACGGCCCCGATGCGAGTTCGTCGACCGTTTGGGCCACGCCCCGCCAGGCGGTTGTGTCCTCGTCGCTCGACCCCGCGTTCGCCGACTTCCGGCCGGTCGACGTGATGCAGCTCCCCTATGTGCTGAGCGAACTCATGGTCTCGCGCCCGCCGTCGCAGGTCGCCGAAGCACCCATCTCCGTCGCCACCCAGGCCGTTGCCGAAGCCGAGGCGGTGCTCGAGGAGCCCGACCGGGCCGCCCAGATTCTGGTCGACGCCGGGCTGTCGGCCGAGCAGGCAAGGCGGGTGCTCAACTTCCAGAACGCCGATGTGCGCCGGTGGCGGGTCAACTCGACCTGGTCGACCGACGACGGGCAGGAATCGTCGGAGCTTCGGGGTATCGACGCCGGCGAGAACGGCCAGTGGCTCGTGGCGATGACCGGCAGCCGAGAGGACCGGGGGCAGTTGACGTTCACCCCCCAGGGCCACGGCGACGTGATGCGTGCACTCCGGTCGATCCTGCCCCGCAGCTGGGTCGGCACACCGCTCAAGAATCCGGCCGTCTAGGCCCGGTCCGGCGCTCAGAGAAGGCCGCAGACCTCAGCCCTTCAGGTCATGATGAAGAACTGGACCACGCCGGCGGCCAGGATGGCCAGCATCAGAAGTCCGAGTGTGATGACGATCGACGGCCGCATGGCTTCAGGCTACCGGGGTAAGGGGACACGATCTCCAGGCCACCCCGGCAAAGCCGCCGGTTGCGCTCACTGTCCATAGTCCCCGTCGGGGCGGGTGCGACTCGGCGTGCCGGCGATGTCCGGCTTCGTGGTGAGCGACACCGGCGATGTCCGCCCGGCGGCCGGGCCGCCTTCGGCCGGGCGAAGCCTCAGCTCGTCCCCCTCGGCCAGGTCCAGCTCGGCGGCGGCGGAGCCGCGGTCGACGGCGAGTGCGAGCAGCCCGTAGGAGTCGACGATCACCCCGATCGCCCCCGTCGGGATGTCGCCGAAGGTGGCCACCCGGACCGCATTGCGCGGTAGGCGGCCGCCGCTCACGGCGATCGTCGTCGGCCACCCCGCAATGTCGGCGGGGTCCACGTTGAGCTGGGCGTTGCCGAACCGGTCGATCCACAGAACCTCGGCCCGGAGGGCGCCGTCGTCGTCGGGCTCGCTCACGGGGAGCAGGCCGGGCATGAGGAGGACGGGGTCGATCGCCGTGCCCAACTCCGTCAGCGGCACGCCGAGACAGAGGTGGGCGGCCACCGGCGCGAACACGTCGCGACCGTCGAACGTGGAGGGCACCGTCGGGTCGAACCGGTCGAGGTGGTAGTCGATGTTGTCCAGCACGGTCGCCGCCGTGGCGCCGCCGACCATGGCCACGGCCGGAGCCAGGAGACCATTGTCGGGGCCGACCAGGTATGCCTGGCCGTCTGCCACTTCGACGGCGACAGGACGGCGGTCGGTGCCCACACCGGGATCCACCACGGCCAGCACCACCCCAGGCGCCATGTACTGGACCGAGCGGGCCAGGGCCAAGCCGCCCGCCCGCACGTCGTGAGGCGCAATGTTGTGGGCCAGATCGATGGTTCGCACGTCGGGGGCGATCGAGCGGATCACCGAATGGACGACGCCGACGAACTCGTCGTCGAGCCCGTAGTCGGACAGGAAGGTGATGGTGTTGAATCGCACGTGTCGTCCTCCGTCCCGGTGCCGGCCGCCGTCAGCGGCGACCGAGTTCGATCGAGCGGTGCGTGGCCGCACCAACGGCGTCGGAGAACGCAGCGCGAAGGCCATGGTCTTCGAGCGCGGCCAGCCCGGCTGCGGTGGTTCCCGCCGGGGTGGTCACCGCCGCTCGGAGCTCGACCGGGTCGGTGCCGGTCTCGATCATCAGCCGACCGGCCCCGTAGATGGTGTTGATCGCCAGCCTGGACGCAATCGGTCGGGGCAGACCGTAGCGGACCCCGGCGTCGGTCATGGCTTCGGCGACGAGGAAGATGTAGGCCGGGCCCGAGCCCGAAACGCCGGTCACGGCGTCGAGCTGGGCCTCGGTTACGACGACCGTCTCCCCGACCGCGCCGAGCACGTCAACGGCCCAGTCGAGATCGGCGTCGGTGGCGTTGGTCCCGGCGGCCAGCCCCGACACGCCGGCCCCGACGAGCGCCGGGGTGTTGGGCATCACCCGGATCACCGGCGTACCGGCGGGTAGAGCGGCTTCGATGGTGGCGATCGTGATGCCGGCGGCGATCGAGACGACCCGGCCCGGTTCGGTCAAACCCCGGCAGACCTCGACGACGTGGTGGGGTTTGACCGCAAGCAGCGTGTCAACACCGGGCTCGGTGAGCGGCCCGTCCACCACGTTGACCCCGGGCAGCGATTCGGTCAGCCGATCCCGCTGATCGGCCAGCATCTCGACGACGGTCAGCTCAGATGCGTCCGCCCGGCCGGCTGCGAGAAGGCCGCCGACGAGCGCCTGACCCATCTTGCCGCCACCGATCACCTGCAACGTTCGACCAAGGCTTCGACCCATGGTGTCCGAGCGTAACCGCCAAAACTTGCACCCGGGACGGTGCTGCGTACCACCTGACGTTCGCAGAACCGGAGGATCAGGCCGGGTCGGTGTCGAATCGGGAGGCGTAGGCGATGCGCAGCGCCGGTTGGAAGAATTGCTCCACCCACTGATAGATGGATCCGAGTATGCGGTCGAGCTCGTCCGGGAGCGCGTCGACGCCGACGACGGTGTTGTCGAGCTGGCAGTAGAGGTACACGGCCTCCTCCGGTCCGATCACGAATCGCCCGCCGATCATCCTTGCGTTTCGTCGCAGCAGGTAGGCGTACAATTCCGCGTCGTTCTCCTGGGGCGCCGGCATGAAGTAGGTTTCAGCGTGCAGGGTGCGCTGGCGGAGCTGGAACCACACGGTCGAGAACTCCTTCTCGTCGCCGAGGAGCCGCACATACCATGCTCGGGGATGGTGGACGTCGGCCTCGACCGTGTCGACGACCGGGTTCTCGGCCATCTGCGTCTTCAACCAGCGGTCGATGACATCGAACCGCTCCTGGATCTCGGCGTCGCTCGGCGGGATCAGGGGCACGGTGCAAGGGCTCCCTGGGCCAAGTCCTCGTAGAGACGCCGGAGGCGGGCGGCCGATGTCGACCAGGTGAACGTGCGGGCTCGGGCTGCGGCCGACACCGACAGGCGACGGGCCAGCACCGGGTCCTCGAGGATGGCGTCGACCCAGGCCGCGTAGTCGGCTGGATCGCGACCGTCGACCAGATACCCGCTGTGACCGTGCTCGACCAGGGTCATCAGGCCGCCCACCGCAGAGGCGACCGTTGGCGTCCCGCACGCCGCGGCCTCGAGCGCCACCAGTCCGAACGACTCCGATCGGCTGGGAACGAGACAGACGTCGGCCGCCCGGTAGTACGTCGACAGCAGGTGGTGGGGCACCGGCGGTTTGAACTCGATCCGGTCCCGCACATCCAGGTCGTCGATCAGTTCGTTGATTCGCATCACCTCGGCGTCACCCTCGTCGCCGCTGGCGCCACCGACGATCCACAGTCGGGCATCGGTCCGCTCGATCCGGGCCAGGGTTTCGATGGCGACGTCGACCCCCTTCAAAGGCTGGATGCGGCCGATGAACAGCAGGAGCGGACGCCGTTCGTCGGTTCGCAGGGCCCAGCGGGCACCGGCTTGGTTGCCGGGCGAAAACAGGGCATGGTCGACACCGGGCGGCACGATCTCGATCCGGTCCGGCTCGCAGTCGTAGAACTCGATGAGCTGCTCGGCCTCGGCTTCGGCGTTGGCCAGGACGACGTCGGCGCAGCTCATGATCTCGGCTTCGGCCCGAGCCCGGGCTTCGGGCTCGAAATCACCGGCCTCGGCCTTGACCCTGGCCAATGTGTGAAAGGTGGTGAGCAGCGGCAGGCGGAGCTGCTGTTTGAGGGCGCGCCCGGCCACCCCGGAGAGCCAGTAGTTGGCGTGGACCACGTCGGGCTCGAAGTCGACGAAATCCTTGGCCACCCATTCGGTGAACTCGTCGACGTGACGGGCCAGGTCCTCCTTTTTCAGATCGGCCGGTCCGGCCGGCACGTGCACGACCTCGAAGCCCGGCTCGACCAGCACTTTCTCCGGCAGATCGTCGGCCCACCGGCGGACGTAGACGCGGCAGACGACGCCGGCCCCGGCCAGCCCGGAGACCAGCTCGCGGACATACACGTTCATCCCGCCACCGTCGCCGACACCCGGTTGGACCAGGGGCGAGGTGTGCAACGACAGGAAGGCCGCTCTGCTGATCACCGTATCCAGGTTAGAGGGAGACCTCGACCGGCGGCCAAGCAGGACCGATGTCCAAACCGGTGGTCAGTCGTCCTCGACGGCCGGCTCGCCGACATTGGTGGCCAGAAACGACCGGTACACGCTGAGTAGAGCCTTTCGTTGTTCCTCATTGAGCTCCGGCGCATGGCGGATCGCGGCGTCGAGCGTCGGTTCGACCACGGCGTCCTGGTCGAGCATGCCGGCCCGGACGTACATCGTCTCGGCCGACACCTGCAGCGCCTTGGCCAGTTGCTGGAGGATATGGGCCGACGGCTTGCGGAGACCCCGTTCGACCTGAGACAGATAGGGGTTCGAGACGCCGGCCAGGTCGGCCAGCCGTCGCAACGACATCTCGGCCAACTGGCGTTGCTCCCGGATGAACTCACCGATATCGGGGGCAGCGCCCTTGCTGCGTGACGCGCCGGCCTTGTCGGAGTCATCGTCGGACATGGGATTGTCGGACGAAGCAGTCTCGCGGGTCACCAGTCCAACATACCGGCACTTCAAGGCCGGGCAGGACCGCCCCCGCCCAGGTCAGCCCTGGAGCAGCGAGTCGACTGTGGCCTCGCCGTCGCGGTAGCGGCGGGCGATCTCGTCCTGGATCCGATCGATACGGTCGTGCAGGGTTCGGCGGGACGATGACAGGTCGACCTCGAAGGTGCGGAGCCGGTCGAAGAGGTCGGCCAGCGGTCCCCGGCCCAGTTGCTCGACCTGAGCCAGATCACTGGGCGAGGCCACCCGGTCGAGATCTTCGATGAGGGCCAGCGCGATGTCGCCGGGTTCGAGAACCTGCACCATACGCGACGGCATCGTGTGCGGCACGTCCTCCAGGTCGGCCGGCGACACGGGCGCGGCGGATTTGACGCGGTCGGCGTCGTTGAGGATGTCGGGCATGTCGAACAGGAGACCGGATACCGAGGCCACCTGGGGTCCGTCATCGAGATCGTCGTGGTCGGCACCGGCGGCGGCTCGCCGCTCCCGGCGGGCCACCTCGTGACCGACGATGTCGAGTCGTCCCTGGGTGACCCGACGCACGAAGGAGATGTCTCCTTCGGCCTGGGTCAGCTGGACCCGAAGGTCGCGGAGTCGCGGCAGTTGCTCGGCCCGGAGATCGTCGAGCATCTCCGGCGCCATCAGTCGTTGCAGATCGGCGTGCATACTACTGGCCAGGGTACAGGAACCATGGCCCTGCGGGATGGACGGGCTGCGTAACCGTGCCGTGCGGGAAAACCGATCGGCGCCCTAGTGGACGTCGGGCAGCAGCACCAGCAGCAGGAGCCAGATCGGGGCGACGAGCAGGTAGGAGTCGAGGCGGCGGAGCGCCGGCGCCCAGATGTTGCCGCGGGGCAAAAGCGCCGAGGCCAGGTACTGGCCGGCGACGCAGCAGACGGCAGCCACGGCGACGAACATCAGAATCGTTTCCGAGCTGAACGGCTCGGGCTGAATGAGGAACAGGAAGAAGGCGACGACACCGGCGGCGATGATGCCGGCCATCGGCCCCTCGACCGGGTTGAACGCCCCGGATCCGACGAGGAAGTCGCCGACTTCGTAGGCGCTGACGAACAGTATCAGCGCAATCAACACCGGCAGGTCCCGGTAGGCCATCGCCCCGAGGGAGGCCGAGGCCAGACCGACCGGGATGGCCGCTCGGACCAAAACATCGAACAGCTGCGCCGACGTGCGCCGGTGACCCCGATAGAGGGTGAGATAGCTGGTGAGAACGAGCAGACCGATGATCAGCCCGATCACAACGCCCCAGGGGCCGTAGAAACCGGCAATCCCAACGGTGAACGCCGCAACCGCCGTCCAGGTGCGGGTCGCCGAATTCTTCGGGAACCAGGCGAACCCGATCTGCAGACCGGCCAGAGCGGCCACCGTCGCGGTGACCACGGCCACGGCAACCGAAGAGACCGCCGAGTTGTCGTAGTTGAAGCCGAGCAGCGCTCCGCCCATCAGGAAGGCGAACCACAGCACACCCAGCGTGACCTTGGGGCCGTCGGTGAAGTAGGGCACCGCCCACCGGTTGGACGCCCACTTGGCCTCCCGGGCCCGGTTGCCCTGGACCTCTTTGGTGTCGCGTTTGCGCCTGCCCTTCGACCTTGGTCTCTGCTTCTGCTGAGGACGGGACGAGCGAGGATCGGCCCACTGTTCGGCCACCGCGCGGCGCTGGTCGGTACTCGGACCGAGCCCGGTCGACCGGCGCTGGGGTTCGCTTCCGTACTCGGTCTGGTAGCCAACCGGCGGCTGCTCGGCAACGAGGTTGGGGTTCCGGTGCTGGGCCCGCTGTTGCGGGGACGACTGCTGCAGACGCTGAGGTTGTTGCGGCGGCGGCTGTGGGTGCCCGGACTGCCGTTGCGGGGCCTCAGGCCGAGGCTGCCGAGGCTGAAGGCGCTCGGACCGTGCCTGAGGACGGGGAACGGCCGGTCGCCCATGTTCGACGGCCGGCATCTGTTGCGACAGCCGGTCGCTCCGGCCAACCAGCGGATCAGGCAGACCGGGATCGGGGCGCATGCTCGGCTGCCGCACCGCCTCGGTCGGCATCGTCGGCGGGCCGCCATCGCTCGCCGGGCGCTGCGATTTGTTGAGCGCTCGTCGTGCCGCCTGCTGGAATTCCCGCGTCGCAACCTCGTCGGCTTCACTCATGAAATCGCGTCCTTCGCTATCCGCCCGACACCGGTGGCAGAATCGCCACCTCGTCGTCGGCCTCCACCGGTGCCTGCCGATCGGCCGGGTCACCGTTGAGCCAGACCTTGCTTCCGGCAAGAATTCGACCGAACGGATCACCAAATTGCTGGACGGCCGAGTCGAGAACATCGCCTACGGTGTCGCCAGGCATCTCAACACTGCCGGCACCCGCGGACTCGCGGGCTTGGGCGAACAATCGCAGTACGGCCACGGCTCCATTGTGCCATGCCCCCCGGAAAAGGCACCGTCGACCTCTATCTTTTGAACTGTGCATGACGTCGTCGTCGTTGGATCCGGTCCCAATGGATTGGCCGGTGCGATCACACTGGCCCGATCCGGACGGTCGGTGCTCGTGTTGGAGGCCAACGACGAGATCGGCGGTGCGGCTCGATCGATCACCAACGGCTCCGGAGCCGTCCACGACTTCGGTTCGGCCATTCATCCGCTGACCGCCGCGTCGCCGTTCATGGACGGCATCGATTGGGCCGGGCACGGCCTTCGGTGGATCAATCCGGAGGCTGCTGTCGCCCACCCACTCGACCATGGAGAGGCGGTCATCGTGTGGCGCGACCTCGACCGCACCGCAACCGACTTGGGGGCCGACGACGCCAACGCATACCACCGCCTGTTCGGCAGGCCGAGCCGCCGTTTCGACGAACTTCTGGCGCTCGTCACCAAACCTGTCCCGGGCCTCGTCCGCCAGGGGCTGCGTCGACCAGTGCTGGCAGCCGGCCTTGCGGTTCCGCTGGCGTCACCGGCCTCGTTGACCGCTCGGCGCTTTCAGACCGAACGAGCACGGGCCATCATCGGCGGGCATGCCGCCCATTCGGTGGCACCGTTGAACCGGCCGTTCACGTCCGGCTTCGCCCTGCTGCTCGGGGCGTCGGCCCATGCCGTCGGCTGGCCGTTTCCCGCTGGTGGTTCGGGGGAGATCACCAGGGTGATGGCCGAGGTACTGAAGTCGTTGGGTGGTGAGATCCGAACCGGACACCGGGTCCGCTCCATCGACGATCTACCGGAGTCCCGGGCCGTACTGTTCGCCCTCTCGCCCCGCCAGATCGACAGGATCGTCGGTCAGCGGTTCTCCCGCTCGTACCGGCTCCGCCTCAGCCGGTTTCGCTACGGACCGGGTGTCTGCAAGGTCGATTTCGACACCTCCGAACCGATCCCGTGGACCCATCCTGATGTGGCGGCGGCCGCCACGGTTCACCTCGGCGGCACGTTCGCTGAGATCGCCGCCGGGGAGCGGACGGTGGCCCGGGGCCGTCATCCCCGATCGCCGTTCGTGTTGCTGGCCCAGCACACGTTGTTCGACTCGTCCCGCACCCCGGACGGTCGCCACACCGTGTGGGCCTACTGTCATGTACCGAACGGCTCGACGGTCGACATGAGTGGAGCGATCGAGGCCCAGATCGAACGATTCGCACCTGGATTTCGCGACACGATTCTCGAGCGGCGGGTGTGGTTGACCACCGACTTGGAGCGTGCCGACGCCAACCTGGTGGGGGGCGATGTCGCCGGAGGGTCCAACGTCGATCACCGGTCGTTCCTGCGCCCCTGGCCAACACTGCACCCCTACCGCACCGACCTGCCGCTCTACTACATGGGGTCGGCCAGCACCCCACCCGGCGGGGGCGTGCACGGTTTGGCCGGACATCAGGCTGCGCAAGAAGTGCTCCACTACTTGACATAGCTTGCACCACCATGCGGGGCGGGCTAACACTGAGAGATTCGCCAAGGAGGGATCGGCTCGCCTCGCACGGCGCGCCTGGAATGAGCCCATGACCACTGACAACGACCGAACCGAGATCCTGGCGCTGCGCCACGGCCAGTCGACCTGGAACGAAGCCGGGCGGTGGCAGGGCCTGGCCGACCCCCCGCTGTCCGAGTTCGGCGAACAGCAGGCCGCCACGGCGGCCAGGTTCATCGGACAGGTCGATGTGATCATCACGTCCCCACTCGAGCGGGCCCACCGCACCGCGGCCATTATCGGCGAGATCATCGGGGTCGGCCCGGTCGAGGTGATCGATGACCTGAGGGAGCGGTCGGTCGGGAGTTGGGAGGGTCTGACCCGTCACGAGATCGAAGCCGACTGGCCCGGCTGGATCGACGATGATCGACGCCCTGAGGGCTGGGAGTACGACATCGACCTGCAGCCACGTGTGTTGAAGGCGTTCAACGAGATCGTCGAACGGTACCCGGGGGCGACGGTGCTGGTGGTCGCCCACGGCGGTGTGATCATCGCCATGGAGAAACATCTCGGCGTCAACGAGGCCCGGATCCCGAACCTTCACGGACGGGTCTTCCGGTGGTGCGGAGGCGGATTCAAGGCCGGCGACGAACTGAAGATGCTGCCCGACGACATGCGAACCGGCGGCCGGAGCAAGCGATACTGAATGTGGTGGGTATCGGAACGCGTCGGTTCGACGAGCTGACCGACACCGACTTGGAGCCCGAACCGGAATTGGAACCGGAGATGCAACTCGAACTCGAACTCGAACCGCAGGTGGAGCCGTTGACGGCGCAGGTGACCCGTTCCAAGCGGCGCCGGAAGACGGCCGAGGCCAGATTGAAGGGCAACGTCGTCGACATCCGGATCCCGGCGACGAGCACTGCGGCCGACGAGGAACAGTACATCGAGCACTTTCTCGCCCGATTCGAACGGTCACGCCAGGCCGAACTGGTGGATCTCCGCGAGAGCGCCGACCGGCTGGCCCGGCAGTACGGTCTCCCGGCACCGACCTCGATCCGCTGGGTGTCGAACCAGCGGCATCGGTGGGGGTCGTGCACCCCGGCCGACGGTTCGATCCGGCTGTCGGATCGGATGGTCTCATTCCCCTCGTGGGTGATCGAATACGTGATCGTGCACGAACTCGCCCATCTGGTCGAGATCGGGCACACGACGAGGTTCTGGGAGCTCGTCGACGCCTACCCGAAGGCTGAGCGGGCCAAGGGGTATCTGCAGGCCAAGTCGGAGGACTCGGCCTGATTGTAGTGAGGCCGGGGCGCTAACGAATCCTTCATCGAATCTTGGAGCGCGACGGCCCCGGACGTCGAAGGCGGGCAGGTAGTCTTACCCAGGGATTGTTACGAACTGGCGACAACGGGACAACATGGCCAAACGACAGCAAGCGTGGGTTGGAATCGTGGTGGGCTCGGTGAGCCTGCTCGCGCTGTTCGCCATGCTCTACGCCCTGTCGGGCGGCGGCTACATCGCTCTCGACGGCGATCGGTTCAACACCGCCGCCCAGGGTGAGACCGGCGCCGACGACCGCGCCGCGCTGGGCGACGTGGAACTGTCGGGCACCGACGGCGACGTGAGCTCGTTCGGATCCGACGGCACCGGCTCGTTCCGCGATGGTAATGGCACCGGGGTGGCACTGCGAGTGGTGACCGATGAGGGCACGCCGACTACGGTTGCGTCCGACCCGGCGACGACGTCGGTGAGCTCCTCCACCTCGGCCTCTTCCGGCGCCACCGCATCCGAGACGTCGCCAACGACGGCGGCCATCGCTTCGTCATCGGCAGTGCCGGCCACCACGGCGAAGGAAACCTCGACCACCGAGCGCCGTACCAGCACGACGAAGGCGCCGACGAGCTCTTCGTCGACCATGCCGTCAACGGCCTCGACCGCCACCACGGCGGCGCCGACCTCGGCTCTCCCCACGACCGGGTCCGACTCCGGGTCCACTGCCCGCAACTTCGAGCAGGAGGTGATCCGGCTGACCAACGAGGAGCGATCCGCCGGTGGCTGCGGGCCGCTGACGAACAACGCCAAGCTCCATTCCGCAGCCCTCGGCCACAGCGTCGACATGGCCGAGAACGACTATTTCTCCCACACCAGCCAGGACGGTTCCAGCATGGTCGACCGGGTCGAGCGGCAAGGCTACGGGTGGCGGAGTCTGGCCGAGAACATCGCCGCCGGCCATCGCTCGCCCTCTGCGGTGGTCGACGGGTGGATGAACAGCTCCGGCCATCGAGCCAACATCTTGAACTGTGACCTCACCGAGATCGGCGTCGGCTTCCGCAACTACTACTGGACGCAGAACTTCGGCACGCCGCGCTAGGGCCGGTGCCCGACTAAATCGGGCGGAGCGGGTGGTAGTAGGCGCTGTAGGGAGCGACTTCGAACGCGCCCTCGATGGAATCGTCGTACTCGGGTGAGTTCTTGACCTGTTCCTTGGTCATGTCGATGTGAACGGTCTCGGACTCCCGGTCGATCCGCTTGATCATGCCGACGGGGATGACCCGCTTGGTACCGAAGATCCAGGAGCCGGTGTCGACGACCAGGCGA
>JBFHEP010000072.1:0-14969 GCA_041584095.1 Acidimicrobiales bacterium
AGCCCGAACCCACTCCCCCAGGCTCTTGGCCTGCCCGTCGACGCGGGTGGAGGCGGCCACCCCCTCTTGGAGGATCCCGTGGATCAGGAAGTTCAGCGACCAGATGTTCGGCAGCTCATACCGTTCGATCTCGAGCCCGGCGGTCTCGGGAAGCAGCTGCCACAGCCGCTCGGTGGTCATTTCTCCGGCCAGCCACACGTAGGCGGCCGGCGAGCGGGCGAACAGTCCAAGATTGGCGTTGCCGCCCTTGTCGCCGGATCGAGCGCCGATGATCGTTCCCAGCGGGGCGTTTGCGGTGGGTCCCGTGAACGGCTCCGGGAGATCGGGCAGCACCGGTTCGATCGACACGGCCGGGTTGCCGGCCGCTGAAGCGTCGATTGCGGATTCGATCACCGTCGTGGTCCCGCCCAGTATGGTCACCCGTTGGGGAACCAGGTAGGCGGGGATCAAGCCGGAGGTGTGCACACCGAACGGCTGGGCGATCTGCGTGCCCGGTAGCCCGTGGAACCCCGGGATCGAGGCCAGCGCCATGTTGTTGAGCGCCGAGGCCACCGAACGGGCCTTCCGTTCGTCACGATCCTTGATCGTCGCCCGCCAGATCGCCGTGGCCTCGGTGTTCGACGTCGGATCCGCCTTGTCGGTGCGGTCGACCGAGATCGAAACCGCGTCGAAGTCGTCGGGTCCGTATGGGGTCGACCGCCACAACACCGACTCGGCCAAAGCGGCCTTCGCCTCGATGTCGAGCCCGACCAACGCCACCCGCAGATCACTTCGGTATCCACCCCAGGAGTTCATCGACACCTTCAACGTCGGGGGCGGCGGCTCGCCCCTCACTCCGGTGATGGTGACCCGGTCCGGCGCCTGCTCGGCCAGCGTGATGGTGTCGAAACGGGAGACGACGTCGGGCCCCAGATAGGCGGGCCCGCCGATTTCGTACAGGAGCTGGGCCGTTACGGTCCCCACCGTTACCCCTCCGCCGGTTCCCGGGTGCTTGGTGATGACGCTCGACCCGTCGGCGGCGATTTCGGCGATCGGGAATCCCGGGTTGTCCATACCGCTGAGTTCGGTGAAAAACGAGTAGTTGCCGCCGGTGGCCTGGGTCCCGCACTCGATGACGTGCCCGGCCACGACGGCTCCGGCGAGGGCGTCCCAGTCGGTGCGTTGCCAACGGTGGTGGCGGGCCGCCGGGCCGCACACGATGGCTGCATCGGTCGTACGTCCCGTGACGACGATGTCGGCGCCGGAATCGAGGGCCTCGACGATGCCCCAGCAACCCAGGTAGGCGTTGGCCGAGATGTAGCCGTTGTCGCCTTCGGCCGGTGCAAGCGGCGCGCCGGTTTCGAAGTCGGTGAGCGCAACGCCGGCGGTGTCGAGTTCGTCGAGACGATCGAGGATGTTGTCGCCGGCAACGTACGCGATGGTGGGCTCGAGTCCGAGTTTCCCGGCCAGCTCGGCCACGGCCTCGGCGCAGTGATCCGGATCGAGCCCACCGGCGTTCGACACCACCTTGATGCCTCGGTCGAGGCACTCCCCCATCACCTGTTCCATCTGGGTGACGAAGGTCCGGGCGTAGCCTCCGCCGGGCCGTTTGGCCCGTGTCCGGGCGAGGATCAGCATCGTCAACTCGGCCAGCCAGTCTCCGGTCAACACGTCGATCGGGCCGCCCCGGACCATGCGGGCGGCCGCGTCGATCTGGTCGCCATAGAACCCCGAGCAGTTGGCGATACGGATCGGGTCGGTCATGAACCCGGTGTCCCTTCCGTCTGGTCGGGGTCGTCATCGGGCACGATTGTGACGAGTGCCGTTCCCCGGTCGAGCTGCTGACCGACGGTGATCGGTACCTCGGTGACGGTTCCGTCGAACGGTGCGGTCACGTGGTGCTCCATCTTCATCGCCTCGAGGACGACCAGGACCTGGCCGGCCGCCACCCGGTCACCGACCGTGCAGCGGACCTCGACCACGGAACCGGGCATCGGCGCTGTCAGGCCACCGGTCGACACGTCCGATCCGGGGAGCGTGAACCGGGGCACCAGGTCGAGGGTGACGGTGGTCGTGGTCGTCTGGACGTGGAGACGGTTGGGGGCCTCGGTCATCCGGTGTGAACGGCGAATCCCGTCGACCACCAGCTCGATCCGATCAGGCGTCCACTCGATCACGTCGACGACCTCGCCGGAATCAAGGGTGAAACGCCCGTTGCGGTCCGCGGTGTAGGCAATCGTCAACTGGCCATCGGCTGATGGATCGACGAAGGTCACCCGCTCCGGCGGCAGGCCGGCGTTGCGCCAGTTCGACGGGGCGAATCCCCACAAGCCGTCGGTGGCGCGGTTCCGACCTTGCCGCCAGAGGGCGGCGGCGATGGCCGCCTGGTGCACGGTGTCGTCAGCGAGGCGGGCGGCCGGTCGGACCCGTTCGATGAAGTCGGTGGTGGTGTCGCCGGCGGCGAACTCCGGGCTGTCGAGTACCGCCACCAGATAGTCCCGGTTGGTGATGAGGCCGCCGAGGTGGAGGCGCTCCAGGGCCAGCCGAAGTCGGCCAATGGCCTCGGTGCGGGACGGCCCGTGGGCGATGACCTTGGCCAGCATCGGATCATACGACACGCCGACGACCGAGCCGGCCTGGATGCCCGCGTCCCAGCGCACGACCGGCTCGACCGGGGTGGTCCAGGCCTCGACGGTGCCGGTGGCGGGAAGGAAACCGTTGGCCGCGTCCTCGGCGTAGAGCCGAACCTCGATGGCGTGGCCCGACGTGGTGACCTCGCCCTGATCCACCGTCAGCGGGTTGCCGGCGGCTACCAGGAGCTGCTCCCGCACCAGGTCGAGCCCGGTGATCTCCTCGGTGACCGGATGCTCCACCTGCAGCCGGGTGTTGACCTCGAGAAAGAAGTAGTCGCCGCTGTCATCGTCGAGTAGGAACTCGACGGTACCGGCCGACTCGTAGCCGATGGATTCGGCCAGTGCCACCGCAGCCGAGCCCATGGCACGGCGCAGGTCGTCGTCGAGTCGCACCGAGGGCGCCTCCTCCACGATCTTCTGATGACGACGCTGGATTGAACACTCCCGGTCCCCCAGGTGGATCACTTTGCCATAGCCGTCACCCAGGATCTGGATCTCGATGTGGCGGGATCGGCGCACGTATCGTTCGAGGAAGACCCGGTCATCACCGAACGCACCGGCTGCCTCCCGTTGCGCAGCGGCGACGGCTCCGTCGAGGTCCTCCGCCCGCTCGACGAGCCGCATGCCCTTGCCGCCACCACCGGCGGCGGCCTTGACCAGTAGCGGGAAGCCGACCGCCGACGCTTTGGATGGATCTTCGGTTGACGGCAGCGTCGGCACGCCGGCTGCCTCCGCCGCCTTCTTGGCTGCGATCTTGTCGCCCATCGTGTCGATGACGCCAGGTGCGGGCCCGACCCAGGTCAAGCCGGCGTCGATCACCTTCTGAGCGAAGACCCCGTTCTCGGCCAGGAACCCGTAGCCGGGGTGAATGGCGTCGGCCCTCACCCGTTGGGCCGCCGCGACGATGGCGTCGCCGTCGAGATAGCCGGAAGGGAGGTGGACGGCGACGTTGGCCTCGGAGACGAACGGGGCTGCGGCGTCGGCGTCGCTGTGGACGGCGACGCAGGTGATGCCCATGGAGTGGGCGGTGGCGAAGATCCGGCGGGCGATCTCGCCTCGGTTGGCCACGAGGAGGGTGCGGAGTCGAGTGGTTCCCGGTTCCGCGTTGCCCGGTCGATGGGTCATAGCCGAAACACCCCGTAGGATTCGGCTCCCTCGATCGGACGGTTGCCGACCACGCTGAGGCAGATGCCGAGCACCGTTCGGGTGTCTCTCGGGTCGATGATGCCGTCGTCGCTGATGGCTCCGGTGGCCCGCAAAGCCAGCGAGCCCTTCTCCTGAACCGCTTCCGCGTAAGCCACGAGTTCCGCGTCGGCCTCCTCGTCGAACTCGATGCCCTTACGTTTGGCCTGGGCCCGCCGGACCTCCGACATCACGCCGGCGATCTGTTTGGGACCCATCACCGCGATCTTCGCCGTCGGCCACAGGAACGTGAACCGGTTGCCGAAGGCCCGCCCCGACATGCCGTAGGTCCCGGCGCCGTAGGAGGAGCCGATGATCACGGTCAGGTGCGGCACCGTGGAGTTCGTGACCGCGTTGATCATCTGCGAGCCCTTCTTGATGATGCCGTCGGCCTCGTAGTCCTTGCCCACCATGTACCCGGTGATGTTCTGCAGGAACACCAGTGGCAGGTCGATCTGGTTGCAGAGCTGGATGAAATGGGCCGCCTTCTGGGCCGAATCGGGGTAGATCACCCCGTTGTTGCCGACGATGCCGATCGGGAAGCCGTGGACCGACGCCCAACCGCAGATGATGGATGGACCGAATCGGGGTTTGAACTCCTCGAACCGGGAACCGTCGACCACCCGGGCGATGACGTCCCGTACGTCGACCGGTGTCCGCAGGTCCCGGCTGACCAGACCCAGCAGCTCCTCGGGGTCGTGCGCCGGCGGCTCGTCGACGAGACGTGGGCCCCGATCCGGTTTGCGCCAGTTGAGGTGCGACACCACCTCCCGGCACAGCCGTATGGCGTCCATCTCGTCCTCGGCTAGATACTCGGCCTGACCGGAGATCTCGGCGTGCATCTCGGCGCCTCCGATGGTCTCGGCGTCGCTGATCTCGCCGGTGGCCATCTTCACCAGCGGCGGACCGGCCAGGAAGACGTGGGACTGCTGTTTGATGAAGATGTTGTAGTCGGACAGGCCAGGCTGGTAGGCACCGCCCGCGGTCGAATTGCCGAAGACGACACACACCGTGGGGATTCGCATCTTCGACAGCTCGATCATCTCGTAGAAGAACCGGCCGGTCTCGGCGAAGTGCTCCGGAACCACGGCGCTGCCGACCGCCGCCGACGCCGCGTCAGCGTTTTCAGCCTCGGACCGGCCGTTGCCGGCCTTTTTGTCGATCCTCAGATCGCCGCCGGACGACTCCACGAAACTGATGTAGGGAATGCGGTTGTCCCGGGCGATCTCGAGGGCCCGCATCCACTTCTTCGAGGCGTACGGTGTGAGTGCCCCGGCCAGGACCGTCGGGTCGTTGCCCATGATCACGCATTCGATGCCGGCGACGATGCCGATGCCTGCCACCATGCCGCCGCCCAGGGCGTACTGAGAGCCGTACCCGGCCAACGGCGTGATTTCCAGAAACGGCGTGTCGGGGTCGAGGACGTTGGCGATCCGCTCACGGATGGGCAACCGTCCCCGTGATCGGTGGCGTTCGGTCGCCTTCGGGCCGCCCCCGCCAAGCGCGACGGCCAGCAGGTCATCGTGGGTGGCCAGCTGCTCGAGAAGATCGGTCCGGTTCCGGACGAACGCCTCCGACGACGGGTCCACGGCGGAGGTCAACGGAGGTGCGAGCAACGTCCGGTTCATGGGAGCACCGTAGGCCGGTAATATTTCATTGTCAACATTACACTCGCGGTCGTCCTGGTGCCGGCCCCAGCAGTCGTGGCGGCTCGGGTTTCGCGCTACGTTCCCGACGATTGCGAGGTTCTCCGCCTACCGTGTTCGGCCATGAGCAGCTCGTGCGACTGCGGTCAGCTCGAAGGGTCCTGATGGTGCTCCCACCTCCTGGAAGAACCGGCGTTCCAGACGATCCCGGGATTGGGCCGGAAGAGCCGTGCAGTACGATCCGGCTGGTCCGATGCCGGCCAGGAACCCGCTCCACAGCTCGTCGAAGTCTCGGTACGTCGATGTGACCTGTAGGGTCGTTTCGGCCACGTCGAGGAGGCCGGCGGTGACGAACAAGTCGGCCAACTCCTTTTCGCGGCCGAACCGCAGATTTCGTGCATGGTCGGGTGCGTCGCGATCGAGGGCCATTGCCGCCGTCCAGAAGTGGCGAAGCATCTCCATTCCTCCGTCGAAATCCCAGACGCAGGCGGCGACCAGGCCGCCGGGCTTGGCGACACGTACGAATTCCTCGGCGGCGGCCTCCGGGTCCGTCACGAAGTGGAGGACGAGCTGGGCCAGGACGTAGTCGAAATCGGCGGACTCGAACGGCAGCGATTCGGCCCGACCTGACCGGACGACGGCTCTCGGGTGGCGCTGGGCACACTCGTCGACGAACGATGGTGACGGATCGCAGGCCGACACGGAGCCGGCCCCGAGCCGATCAACCAAAACGCCCGTCAGGGCCCCCGGACCGCACCCGACATCCAGCGCGGTTCCACCCTGTTGGACGCCGACGGCGTCGAGAAAAGTCGACGCCAGCGGACCTGAGTATCGACCCATGAACGAGTCGTAGGAACTTCCCTGCACCTGAAACGACCGAGCGCCCTCGACGTCATCCATCGTGTGCCTCCTGAGCAGACCACGGTTGCTACGCGTATCGTACGCCTGCCGCCTGGTCGCTTGGGCGCGGGTTCGAGAATTGTCGTCGTCGTGGTGGCCGGAATGGGCCGGGGCGACGCCGGATGAAGACGCCGCCGAAGTTGATGCTAGGGTCTGGCCGATGAGCGATGCTCCCGTGACGGTGGCCTCGGTACGACGGGATCTCCTGGCCGAACAAGATGATCTGGACGCCATCGTCGCCCCGCTGGCCCCGGACCAGTGGGAGCTGATGACGCCGAGCCCCGGCTGGTCGATCCGGGATCAGATCGGTCACCTGGCCTACTTCGATCGGGCGGCCGCTGCGGCCATCGTCGACGTCGAGCGCTTCCGTGCCATGCGGGACGAGCTGGCCGGCCACCTCGCCGATCCCGACGGCGCCGACGCGGCCACCCTGTCCGAGGCTCGGGCCATGAGTCCAGCGGCGCTGCTGGACCACTGGAGAGTCGGACGCCGCGGCCTTGCCGAAGCGTCATCGACGCTGACCGACGAGACCCGGATCGACTGGTACGGCCCGTCGATGGGATCGAAGTCATTCCTCACCGCTCGGCTCATGGAGGCGTGGGCCCACGGTCAGGACATCGCCGACACCCTCGGCGTGGAGCGGACCCCGACCGATCGCCTGCGCCACATCGCGCAACTCGGCTACATCACCCGGGGTTGGACCTACGCCAACCGGGGTCTGGAGATGCCCGACGGCGAAGTCCGGGTCGAGCTGACCGCACCATCGGGCAGCCGGTGGGTCTGGGGTCCCGATGGGGCCGACAGCACGGTGGTGGGAACGGCCCTCGACTTCTGCCTGGTCACCAGCCAGCGGCGTCACGTCGCCGACACCGACCTCGACGTCGTCGGCCATGCCGCACGAGATTGGCTGGAGAAGGCCCAGCTCTTCGCGGGACCACCGAGCGACCCTCCGGCGCCGGCGGGAACCGACCGGTCGTAGCCGGAGAAATCACGGCACCCTTGGACCGGCGGCGAGTACTGTGGCATCATGCCGGCACCGGACGTGCGACCCCTCACCGAGGCCGACTTCGAAGCGGTACTCGACCTGGTCAACCGTACCTTTACCCACGATCGGGTTCCGGAGGTTCTGTCGATGGAGGAGCTGGTCGACGATCTGACCGGCGAAGGTGCCGAGATCGACGCCGACTCCCGGGTGGCGCTCGTCGGTGGTGAGCCCGCCGGCTTCGTCCATACGATCTACCTGCCGAGCGATGTTCGCCTCGAACGCTGTTACATCAACGGCCTCGTTCATCCCGACCATCGCGGCGTGGGGCTGGGTCGGACGTTGCTCGAGTGGGCCGTCGACAGGGCGACCCACCAGCTTCGCTCCTCAGGCTCGGACCTCCCGAAGTACATCCGGGTCGACAACTACGAGTCCGTCTCCTCGGCGCATCGCCTGTACTCCTCCATGGGTTTCGAGCCCATCAGGTACTTCGACCATCTTCTCCGTCCTCTCACCGACCTGCCGGCCATGGAACGGACCGAGTTGGACGGCATATCGATGAGACCCTGGTCGGACGACCACAGCGAAGAGGTGCGCCAGGTCAAGAACGAGGCGTTCGCCGATCACTGGGGATCGACGCCGACCAGTATCGCCCGGTGGGAAACGATGCTGCAGGCCTCGACGACCAGGAAGGATCTGTCGTGGATTGCCGTGAACCACGCCGGAGCGGTGGTCGGCTACTGCATCAACGAGCGTTATGAGGCCGACGATGCGGTCACCGGACGCAAGGAGGCGTGGATCGGCAACGTCGGTACCCTCCGCGACCATCGTGGTCGGGGTATTGCCACCGCGCTCATGATTCGGTCCCTGCACTCGTTCGCCGCAGCAGGGCTCGACCACGCAATCCTCGGCGTCGATTCCGACAACCCGACCGGTGCGCCCCGGCTCTATCGCAGTCTGGGATTCGAGCCTCACACCCGAACGATCACTCACGAGATTCAGGTTCGGTAGCTGGCCGACCCGAGCCGGGCGCGACACACTTGGGGCCATGGAATTCGACCTCAGCCAGACCGACGCCCTTCTGTCCACCACTCGAGCCGTCCGTAAACGCCTGGATCTGGACCGCGAGGTCCCCGACGAGGTTCTGCTCGACTGTCTGCAGCTGGCCGTACAGGCACCCACAGGGTCGAACCGGCAGGGCTGGCGATGGCTGGTCGTCCGGGATCCGGACACGAAGGAGGCCCTGGCCGACATCTACCGCCGGGCTGGTGCCGACTATCTGAACTCGCAAGTGCGGCAGGTCGATCCCAACACGCAAACCGGGCGCGTCATCGACTCGGCCAACTACCTGGCCGAGAACCTGGGTCGCGTGCCGGTACTGGTCATCCCGCTGATCATCGGCCGCGTCGGCCACCCCGGCGTGTCGGCCGCCGGTCTCTACGGCTCCATCATCCCGGCGGTGTGGAGTTTCCAACTGGCGCTGCGCAGCCGCGGTCTCGGGAGCTGTCTCACCACACTGCATCTCGGCCTGGAGCAGGAGGCGGCGGAGCTGTTGGAGATTCCCGAGCACATCACCCAGGCGGCGCTGCTTCCGGTGGCCTGGACGAAGGGACCGGACTTCAAACCTGCGGTTCGGCCCCCAGTCCACGAGATCACCTATCTTGACACCTACAAGAACCCGATCCGTCGAGCGTGATCGTCATCGATTCCGTCTCGTACCACCCACCAGGAGAGCGATGTGACCCTGCCTCGACAACCACTCGGACGGACCGGATTCAAGGTTAGCCCGATCACGTTCGGGACTTCGGCGCTGGCCAGTCTTCCCGGCACCTACGGCTATCAGGTCTCGGAGGAACAAGCACTGGAGACCCTGCGGGCGATCCTCGACAGCGGCATCAACGTGCTCGACACGTCCCGCAACTACGGGTTCGGCCGGGCCGAGGAGCGGATCGGTGCGGTGTTCGCCGAACTCGGTGGAAAGCCCGATGGACTCATCCTGTCGACCAAGGTCGATCGGGACTCCGAGACCCAACGGTTCGACGCGACCCAGGTTCGGAGATCATTCGAGGAGAGTTTGCAGGCGCTTGGGGTGGATCGGGTTGACATCCTCCATCTCCACGATCCCGAACACGCTCGTGATCTCGGTGAGATCACGTCATCCGGTGGCGCCATCGACGAGCTGTTCGCCATCAAGGCCGAGGGCCTGACCACGGCTCTGGGCGTTGCGATGGGCCGGACCGACATCCAGCTCGACATCGTGCGACATCATCCGTGGGACGTCGTCCTCAACCACAATCGCTACACCCTGCTGAATCGACGAGCCACGGAGCTGTTCGACTACGCCCAGAGCGAGGGCATAGGTGTGATGAACGCCGCACCCTACGCCGGCGGGATGTTGGCCAAGGGGTCGGAGAGCTTCGACAGGATCAACTACCAGGAGGCCGACGACGCCGACATGGCCCCGGTGCGAGCGCTGGAGCGGTTGTGTCGCGAGCACCAGGTCCCGCTTGGTGCCGTCGCCCTGCAGTTCTCGATGCGAAGCCCTCTGGTCGACAACACGGTGCTCGGCGTGTCCAAGCCCGAGCGGGTGGCCCAATCGATCGAGTGGGCCACAGCCGCAGTGCCCGCTGAGCTGTGGGAAGCCATCGAGGAGTTGCCGTTCTCCACCGACGACCCCGAGGCCAATCGGGTGTGGAGCGGAGGGTGACCTCTCCGCTCGACCGTCAGGAGCGGTGGCGGTGAGCCTGGTCCTGTACGAACTCGACGGCCACGTCGCCACCATCACCCTCAACCGGCCCGACAAGCACAACGCGATCAACGGTGCGCTCCGCCAGGAGCTGAACGCGGCGTGGGATCGGTTCCGGGACGACAACGAGGCGTGGGTGGCTATTCTCACTGCCAACGGCCCGACGTTCTGCGCCGGAGCGGATTTGGTGGACGGCGAAGGAGCGGTCGGCACGTTCGGTGGCACATTCTGGGAGAAGCCGACGATCAACTCGTTCGAGAGCGGCATGGAGCTGTTCAAGCCGACGATCGCCGCTGTCGGCGGACCGTGTATCGGCTATGGACTCACGGGCGTGCTGTTCTGCGATTTCGTCATCGCCAGCGATCAGGCTCGGTTCTGCTATCCGGAGGTGAGCATCGGCACCCCGACGATCGTCGGCGCCATTCGCCTACCGCAGCGGATCGGCTGGGCCAACGCCATGGAGCTGCTCCTGACCGGACAGCCGATGTCGGCCGCCCGGGCCCATGAGGTCGGGTTGGTGTGGCGACTGGTCGATCACGGGTCGCTACTCGAGGAGGCCCGCACCTGGGCCGACACCCTGATCACGGCCGCACCACTGGCACAGCGGGCCACCAAGGAGGTTGCATGGCGCACCGTCGACATGGGCTGGATCGAGGCCGTGCGCTTCGGCGAGACAATGCGCAAGGTCGTCGGAGCGACGGAGGACGCCGCCGAGGGCCGTCGAGCCTGGGCCGAGAAACGCCAACCCGGCTGGAAGGCCCGTTGAGCCTTCTAGCCCATGGAGCGTAGGCGGGGGTCGAGCGCGTCGCGTAGACCGTCGCCGATGAAGTTCACGCTGAGCACCGTCAGCGAGATCAGCGCCCCCGGACCGATGGCCCGCCACGGGTTGATCTGCAGATAGTCGGTCCCGTCGGACAGCAACCGGCCCCATGTCGGGAAGTCGGCCGGAAAACCCAGACCGAGGAACGACAGGGCCGACTCGGTGATGATGGCCGTTGCCGTGCCGAGCGATGCGGCCACCGTCACGGAGCTCAACACGTTGGGCAGGATGTGCCGCAACACGATGTTGTTTTCCTTGGTGCCGATGCTTCGTGCCGCCAGAACGAACTCCTCCTCTTTGATGGCCAGCACATCGCCGCGGACCACTCGTGCGGTGTTCATCCAGCTGGCCGTGATGCCGATCACGAAGACCACCAGAAGGAAGATGCCGAGGTTCGGGCCGAGCCAGTCCTTGAGCGGCTCCCGGAACAACATGATGATCACGAGCAGGAGCGGAAGCTGCGGCAGCGAAAGGAACAGGTCGGTGAGGCGCATCAGTGGACCGTCGAGCCGCTTGAAGAACCCGGCCAAAACCCCGACCAGGGTGCCGAGGAACAGCCCGACGGCCATGGCGGCGAAGCCGACGGCCAGCGAGATACGGCCGCCGATGAGCAGTCGGGCCAATGCATCCCGCCCCAGGTTGTCGGTTCCCATGACGTGCTGCAGCGAAGCGCCCTGGTTGGTGATGCTCAGATCCTGGGCGTAGGGGTCGTAGGGGTAGACGAAGGGGCCGACGATTACTGCGAGGCTGATGACGACAAACGTGCCGAGGCCGGCCATCGCCCCTTTGTGACGCCGGAACTGGCGCCAGACGTCACTCCACAACGATCGATGTTCGCCCAGATCGTTCATCGCCTCGATGGCGGCGGTCGTGTCGGGGGTTGCTGTGACGGTCATGCTCAGCCTCCTCAGTCGTAGCGAATTCGCGGGTCGAGGAAGCCGTACGTCAAGTCGGCCAAGAGGTTGAACGCAACCGTCAACACGGCGAACAGGAACGTGATGGTCTGGACCATCGGCACATCGCCCTGACCGATGGCCGTGATGAGGAGCTGGCCCATACCGTTGATCCGAAACACGGTCTCGGTCAGGATGGCGCCGGAGAAGATGCCCGGGATGGCGAGCGCGATGAGGGTGGCCACCGGAATGAGGCTGTTGCGGAGCACGTGCCGGTTGATGACCTTGGTTTCACTGAGGCCCTTCGATCTCGCCGTGCGCACATATTCGAGGTTGAGGTTCTCCAGAACCGACGCCCTGGTGAAACGGCTCATCGATGCCGCGTTGAACAGGGTCAGCACCGCGACGGGCATGATCATCTGTTTGATCTGGATCCAGATACTGGACCAACTCGTCCAGTCGACGTCGTGGGTCGTGTTGTAGAAGGAGGGGAACCAGCCGAGCCTCACCGAGAACAGCAGGATGGCCAGGATCCCGGTGAAGTACACCGGCACCGAGTAGCCGACCATCGTGATGAGGGTTCCGACGTTGTCGAAGAGCGAGTACTGCTTGTAGGCGGAGTAGACGCCGATCGGGATGGCGAGGATCGTGCCCAGAATGAACGAGGTGCCCATGATCCACAGGGTCTGCGGGATGCGCTGCATGATGATGTCCATCGCCGGGGCGCGCGACGACCAGGAGATGATCCGATTTCGACCTTCGCAGTCGCCGACGCAGGTGTTGAAGATCTCGCCGGTCCAGTGCAGTGGCTCGTTCACCATCATCTGCACGTTCCACTTCCACCACTTGACGAGGAACGGATCGTTGAAACCGAGCGACTCACGAATCTGCTCGCGAACCTCGGCCGGAATCGTCAAGGGTAATTGCGATGCCGGGTCGCCGGGAGCGAAGTCCAGGATGCCGAAAATGATCAAGCTGATGATCAGCAACGTCGGTATGGCGAACAGCGTTCGCCGGACTGCATATTGGATCATTGGCTGGCTGTCCCTTCTCGACCCTCCGTCGAAGTACACGGGAGCCTCTCCGACCAGTATCGGAGAGGCTCCCGTGCCATTACAAGTTACGAGGTGGTTTCAAGGCCCGATCAGCCCCGAACCCAGTCTGCGATGTTCCAGTATTCGGAGTCCCAGCCGTTGAGTTCGCCGACGTTGCTGATGTCGGAACTCACGGCCGAAACATTGGCCCGATGGATCAGCGGGATCACGGCGCCGGACTCGACCATGAGGTCCTGGAGCCGCTTGACGTTCTCCAGATAGGCCGGGTCGCTGATTGCCAGCTGGGAGGTTTCGTCCCACAGGGCATCGTACTCGGCCGACTGCATGCGAGGCATGTTGTCGCCACCCCAGCTCGTGGCCGAGCTGGGGATCTGGTCGGACTTCCAGCCAAGCAGATAGTTCACCGGATCAGGACCACTGGACCCGTTGGTGAACATCTCCATGTCGTTGAAGAACTTCCAGATGCAGGCGTCGCTGGCGCAGGTGCCGTCGAAGAACAACGAGGCGTCCTCGTTGGTCATCTCGACGTTCACACCGATCTCGGCCCAGTTGGCCTTGATCAGCTCCTGGTTCGACTGACGCACGGCGTTGGTCGAGGTGGCGTAGGTGAAGTCGAGCGGCAGACCGTCATCGGTCTCGCGAACGCCGTCACCGTCGCTGTCGACATAGCCGAGATCATCGAGGATCTGGTTGGCCTGCTCGACATCCTGGGTCAGACACCAGTCGTTGGCCGTCGAGTACTGATCGCCAACGGGCCAGAGCGTACAGGTGGGCACACCGGCGGCACCGTAGCCGACGGTGACCAGGTCATCGCGGTTGATGGCCAACGACAGCGCCCGGGCCAGCTCGAAGTTGTCGAACAGGATCGGGTGCGGGTTGGTGATCTCCGAGGGCGGATCGGCATCGGGGTCGGTCTGGTTGAGGTTGACGTGCTCCACGTTCGCGGCGAATCCCGACAGCACCGTGGCGTTGCCGGCGGCGGCCATGGGCTCGAGAATCTCCGGAGCGACCTGGAGGTTCCAGGCGTAGTCGGCTTCACCGATCTCCAGCACCGAGCGAGCGGTCGACTCGGCATCGCCGCCACCCTTGATGGTCACCGAGCCGAAGAACGGCTTGCCTTCGGCTGCACCCCGATAGTTCGGGTTGACCGTATAGGTCACCGTGTCCTCGGGCCGGAGGTCGGTCACCATGAACGGGCCGGTGCCGACCGGAGCGAAGTTCTGGTCGGTACAGCCCGCAGCGGCGGCACCGATGCAGTCGGCGAACTGGGCCCGCTGGATGATCGGCTGCGTGTAGGTCACGAAGTGCAGGTACGGATAGGGCAGCGAATCGGTGAAGGAGATGGTCACCGTGGCGTCATCGTCGGCGGTCACCGACTCGACCTGGGTGAAGTCGGCCGAGCAACCGGTCGCCTCGTCGGAGCAGTACTCCCACGTGAAGACCACGTCATCCGCGGTCAGCGGCGTGCCGTCCGACCACATGACGCCGTCCTGCAGCGTCCAGGTGATCGACGTGAAGTCCTCGGCGACGCCGCCGTTCTCGACGGTCGGGATCTCCGCCGCCAACGCCGGAGCCAGCGAGCCGTCGGGTGCATACCAGGCCAGCGGCTCGTTCACCAGCGACGAGGCCAGCAGGTCCTTGGTGCCGGTGGACAGCAGCGCATTCGCCTGCGAAGGTGCCTGCCACTGCAGCAGCAGCAGCTCGCCACCCGAGCCGGCTTCGCCGGTCGGTGCGGCCTCCTCCTCTTCCATGGCCGTGTCGTCGGTGGTTTCCGCAGTGTCGTCGGTGGCCTCTTCTGCCTCGGTTGCGTCGCCGCTTGCGTCCTCGTCCGAGTCGCCACCGCACGCGGCGGCAACCAGAGCGAAGACGGCAAGCAGCGCAAGCAGCCTCAGCAATAACGATCGATTCATTGAACATTCCTCCCTGCCGGCGCGATGCCGACTCGTGTACGTACCACCTAAGGATCAGGTGGGTACGTGTCCTTACCTAAGGTTATGGGCGACGCAACAACGGTTGCTATTGCGTTTTGGTGGCGACCAGATGACAGGCCACCCAATGACCTGCGCTGGTTTCGCGCCATTCCGGGTTCTCGACCCGGCAACGATCTTCGACTACTGGACACCGGGTACTGAA
>JBFHEP010000073.1:0-14878 GCA_041584095.1 Acidimicrobiales bacterium
AGATAGCGGGCCGCGAACCAGAACAGCACGAACACGATCAACGCCGCGGCCATGATCGACACCAACGGGTAGGCCTCGAAGAACACGAGCGCCACCAGTCCGAGAACGACCGCGCCGAGCAGCGCTGTGGTCTGCGGGGCGAAGAACCACCAGTGGGGGTGAAGGTCGAGCACCACCTTCTCGCCTTCGTTGAGCTGGTCAGGAGGAAAGGCCACGATCAAACATCGTAGTGCCCGGACCGGCTCCACGATTTCGTTCCGGGTCCGCGAAGTACGAAAAGATGGAGCTCGCGGCGACGGAACCGGCCACCAAGGCGGCGATGGGAGCCGTGCGCCGTCACAGGCACCGACTAGATTCGCGGATGTGGCAACGCACGCCCCGACCCCTACGATCGCCAGAGTGGCCCCCGATCACCTTCTCGACGGCCTGAACCAGGCTCAGATCCAGGCGGTGACCGCACCGCCCGGACGTGTGCTCGTCATCGCCGGTGTGGGCTCGGGCAAGACCAGCGTGCTCACCCGCCGGATCGCCTGGCGTATCGCTCGTGGGGAAACCGACCCGAATCGGGTACTGGCGCTCACCTTCACCCGCAAGGCCGCCATCGAACTACGGGACCGTCAACGGCAGCTCGGCCTGCGGGATCAGGTCCCGGCCGGCACGTTTCACAGCTTCGCCCTCGGGCAACTCAGGCAGCGATGGGACGAACGTCGCACGGTGCCCCCCACCCTGATCAACAGCAAGATCCGATTCGTGGCCCGAATCCGCCGGCCGCCGGCGGGCGTCGACCTGACCGACGTGGTGGCCGAGATCGAATGGGCCCGAGCCCGGTTGATCGACCCCGACGACTACGGCGCAGCGGCCCGAGCGGCCGGCCGGGTACCGCCTGTGGCCCCGGAATTCATCGCCGAGCTGATGGTCGACTATCGCAAGGAGAAGCGGCGCAGGCGGGTCGTCGACTTCGACGATCTGTTGGAGCTGGCGATCCGCGACATCCGATCCGATCCCGACTACGGCGCCGCGGTCCGGTGGCGGCACCGGCACTTCTATGTCGATGAATTCCAGGACGTCAACCCCCTCCAGCACACCCTGTTGAACGAGTGGCTCGGCGACCGCGACGATCTGTTCATCGTCGGCGACCCTCGCCAGTCGATCTACGCCTGGAACGGCGCCGATCCCGATCTCATGAACTCGATGATCGGGGACGACGGCATCATCACCGTCAATCTGCGCGACAACTATCGCTCAACCCCTCAGGTGCTCGGTCTGGCCGACACGGTCCTCGAAACCGGTACCGGATGGACCACTCCCGCCGGCACCTCGTCGGCGGATCCGACCCTGATCGGCCACCGGCCGGACGGTCCGGCCCCAACTCTCACCCGGTACGACACCGATCGGGCTGAGGCGGTGGGTGTCGCCGAGGCGGTGCGGCTGGCCAACGCCGGCGGCTTCGGCTACTCCCAACAGGCGGTCCTGGTTCGTACCAACGCTCAACTGGCTCTCATCGAGCAGGAGCTGTCGGCGCTGCGCATACCGAGCCGGGTTCAATCCGGGCCGGGGCCGCTCGGCAGTCCGGAGGTCAAGGCTGTGCTCGGCGCCATCGGCCGTCAGGGCATCGACCTGGTCCAGCAACTGGAGGAACTCGATCAGCAGCTGGCCGCGGGGCCGGACAGCGCCGCCGACGTCGCTCCCGAGCCCGGTGCCGAATTACAACCCGTTTCCACGGTCGCGGCGGCCGGGCAGTTGGAACGACACAACAATCTGGCCGCCCTCAGCCGCTTGATCCACGATTATCTGACAGCCGAACCCGTGCCGACCGGCCCCGGTTTTCTGTCCTGGCTCACCACGATCGACGGCAGCGACGTGGAGGGGGACGACGAGGGGGTCGACCTCGTCACCTTTCACGGGGCGAAAGGGCTCGAGTGGCCGGTTGTGCACGTCGCCGGTCTCGAGGACGGGTTCGTGCCGATTGTCTACGCCACCTCCAGTGCCCAGCTGGCCGAGGAGATGCGCCTCCTGTACGTCGCCCTTACCAGGGCCGAGCAGTCGCTCAATCTGTCGTGGGCGGCGAAGCGAACGTTCGGCACCAAGTCGGTGAGCCGAGAGCCGGCCCCGATCGTCGCTCAGCTGGCTGCCGCCATCGCCAGGGTCGGCGGGTCGACCATCACGCCCGACTGGAGGTCGCACATCGCCCGCTCGCGGCAGGCCATCGACGGCAGCCGAGAGCCGGCCACCGACCTCACACCGCCGGCGGGGGCCGACGAGATCTATGCCGAACTTCGCCGGTGGCGGGAACGCAAGGCCCGTGCCGGGCTGGTCCCGCCCCATGTCATCGTGTCGGACCGGGCCTTGCGGGCCGTGGCCGATCACCGACCCACGACGATGAGCGGGCTCGCCGCGGTCACCAAACTGCGTCCCACCAAACTGACCCGCTTCGGTCAGGAGATGCTCGACATCGTCGGTTCCTGACGGCGCGACGCTCCCTCGTACCGCCTGGGAGCTCAGTTGGAGCGTTGATCGGGCATCACGACGACCACCACGGTCTGGGGGCAGTAGGCCAGCACGTGCTCGACGTTCGGTCCGAGACTCGGCCGGCTGTCCGGCACACGACGGAGCTGGGCGCCGATCACCACGAGATCGGCCTCGATGGCGTTGGCCCGTCGCACGATCTCCGCCGCCGGCGATCCGGCGAACCGGATTTCGGTGTCGGCGGTGGCCCTCGTCTCCATCGCATACCGCAGCGCCTCGGCCAACAGCCCCCCTGCCACTTCGTCGCGCTCGGGGAAGGCCGAGGCCCGGAACCGGTCGAACAGGGATCCGGGCCCGGTGCCACTTCGGGGCCGGTAGACGACATGGCTGAGGAGGAGATGGGTTCCGAGATTCGACGACAGGTTGGCCGCCAGTTCGAGCGCCGCTTGCGAGGACTGGTTTCCGGCGATCGGGACGAGCGCCTGGGCGAACACGCCCGGCAGGCGGCCCGGGTGGCTGGTGGCCTTGCGGACGATCACAACCGGCATGTCGGTGCGGTTGAGAACCTCGTCGACCAACGACGACGCGAAGTGGCGCTTTCCCGGCTCCGTTCCGGCGCCCAATGCGATGACACCGTAACCGAGGCGGGACTGGGCGATGATCTCGGTGGCGGCGGTTGCATCGTCGATGCCGGGATCCAGTTCCGACACCTCGAAGTCCCGGCCGTACAAGATGTTGCCCATCACATCGATGTTGGGTCCACTACCGTTGCGGCGCACGGCCACCACGGTCGCCGCCAGATCCTGGGGCCAGGCGAAGTGGACGACCTGGGCGGCGACGATCGAGTTGGCCTCGGAGTCCGACGGGAGCAGAATCCGGTTGTTCCGGATCAACAGATTGCTGTCGAGCGCCTGCTCACGAGCCAAGCGCTCCCGCTCGGCGACCGAACCCTCGAGGCCCCGGCTGAACACCCGCAGCCCCACCGACGCAAGCAGCGAGGTCACGAGCGGGATCATCACGATCATCGTGAACGCCGTCTGATTGAACACGCCAAGCGAGAGACCGACGGTGGCGATGATGATCTCCAGGGCGCCCCGGGCATTGAGACCCGCCCCGAGAACGAAGCCCTCGCGACTGTTCAGGCCGCCCAGCCTGGCCCCGAGAAACGCGCCGAGGAACTTCAGACCGAACGCCACGAGCAGGAGAGCCAGGGCCCAGCCCAGGGCCGCTCCCCGAAGCAACGACAGGTCGAGCCGCAAACCGGCCGTGGCGAAGAACAACGGTGCGAAGATGACCGATGTCAGATCCTCGATTGCGTGTTCGGCCTCGACCTGCTGGTAGCGGGAGCGGGCCAGCACAACACCGGCGACGAAGGTTCCGAGCACGGCCTCGACCCCGAGGGCCTGGGTGATAACTCCGAAGGCCAGCATGGTGGCCAGGATGACGGTGAACGCCCCGCGTACGTTCTGGCCCTCGCGGCGCACGACACGTAGGGCGGCGTCGACCAACCGTTGCCCGACGGTCAACGCTCCGGCCATGAAGAGCGCCAGCCCTCCGACGGTGGCGACGGCATCGAACGCCGAGACGTGGCCCGATGCAGCCAACCCGGCGATGACCCCCAGGATCACCCAGCCGACGAGATCGTTGGCCATTCCGGCGGCGATCGTGATCTGGCCGACGTCGCGACGCATCAGGTTCA
The DNA here is from genome assembly GCA_041584095.1 of Acidimicrobiales bacterium. GTDB lineage: Bacteria > Actinomycetota > Acidimicrobiia > Acidimicrobiales > SZUA-35 > JAHELU01. The sequence goes on from JBFHEP010000073.1 coordinate 4,166, forward strand.
AGTCGCTGAGGATCTTGGCGATCACGGCCAGCGCCGACACCGCGACGGAGGCGGCGATGAAAAGGGCGAACACGATACGATCGGGGCGCTCGCCGTCGATGACCCCGTAGAACGCGACGGGCATCAGCCAGCCGGCGATGAGACCACCAATGAGTGGCACGATCACACTGCCGGTGGTGACCAGCGCCGCCGCCCGGCCCAAGCGGGTGATCAAGGCGAGATCGGTTTCGAATCCGGCTACGACGAGAACGAAGGCTGCGCCGAACCACGAAACGGCCAACAGCATCGCCGACTGGGTGGCGGCGTCTTCGCCCGACGGCAGGAACCAGTCGAACATCCGGGGGGCGACGACGCCGAGAACGCTCGGACCGAGGACCAGCCCGGCCGAGAGCTCACCGACCACCGATGGCAGGCCGAGCTTGCGGGCGGCGGCCCCGAGCGCCCAGGCGGCGACGAACAATGCCAGCAACTCGGTCCAGAAGACCAACAGCTCGTGATGGCTGAGGCTTGTCAACATCGCTTGTTCAGCGGCTTCCCGAACGTCCCCTGCTGGACGTCCTCACTGTCGAAGGGCCTATCGGACCAGAGCCCGGCGGAACCGGGCCCTGAACGATGAGGTCTTGGCCGACGAGCCCTGATGCTGCCGAGTCCGAACAACCTGACCCGACCACCCTCAATCGACAGCGTAGCGCGCCAGCACCGGGGCGTGGTCGCTTGGCTTGCTCCCCTTACGGGCGTTGCGATCGATGAGATCGATGCGACAATGTTCAGCCAGCGGCTCGGTCGCGAGGATGTAGTCGATACGCATTCCCTGGCGCTTGTGAAATCGTCCCGCCTGGTAGTCGTAGTAGCTGAAAAGGCCGGGATCACCGAACCGTTGCCGGAAGGTGTCGACCAGGCCCCAGTCGACGACCTCGGCCAGGGCCGAGCGCTCCGCCGGTGTCACGTGGGTCAAACCCTCGAACACCGCCGGATCCCACACGTCGCGATCATCGGGCGCAATGTTCCAGTCGCCGGCGACGATCACGTAATTCTTGGGATCGGCCGTCGCCTCGAGGTGGGCGCGCAGTCGCTTCAGCCACCCCAGCTTGTAATGGTACTGCTCGTGTCCGACCTGACGCCCGTTTGGCACATACACGCTGTTGACCCGGACCGGACCACACGTCGCCGACACCAGTCGGGCGTCGGTGTCGGGCTCGATGTCGTCTGCGAAACCCTCCACGACGTCACCGATCCCGAGTCGGGACAGGATGGCCACGCCGTTCCACTGACCGTTCCCGTGGTGGGCCACCTCGTAGCCGAGATCTCCGAATACCTCCACCGGCACCGCATCGTCGGCCAGCTTCGTCTCCTGGAGGCAGACGATGTCGGGCCGGACCTCGTCGAGCCACTGCTCGACCCGAGGCATCCGGGCGTTGAGCGAATTGACATTCCACGTGGCAACGAGCATCGTCTAAACCTACCGCTCCCGACCGTTCCGCACCCGACGTGTCCGCACCCGGCCGCTTGACGATCCGACCGGCGTGGCGGCTCTTTCTTGCGTCCACCACCAGCAAGGTAGGATCAGTCCGTGACCTCTCAAACATCCGGTGACCTCTCCGATCCTCAGGGGCCGAACTCCTGGTTCATCCAGGAGCTGTACCAGCAGTACCTCGACAACCCCCGGTCCGTCCCGGTGGAATGGCAGGAGATCTTCGCCCAGGGTCCTCCGGGAACCGTCGCTCCCAATCCCCCTGCCGAGGGGCGGACGGTCCGCCTCGATGACATCGAGCAGGCAGCCGCCTCCGCCACGCAACCTGTCCGGCAGACACCTGCAACCGAGAACCCAGCACCAGCCCCCGCGCCCGCGCCCGCCCAGCAGACCCGGCCGGCCTCGCCGACGCCTTCGGCCTTCCAGCCGTCGCCATCACCCGGTTTCGGCAACGACGCCGCGGCGGCCGGCACACAGGAACCTGCGTCCCAGCCGGCCGCGCCGGCGCCGGCGCCGACGGCCCCGGCCTCCTCGAGCAGCGACGGTCCAGCGGCCGGGAACGGGAGCGGTTCAGCGGTGTCCGACGGCGACAGCAAGCCGGTCGAGAGGCCCCGAGGCGACGGCAGAAGCTCCGCCGACAAGGGCGACAGCGGTAGCGACAAGGACACCGAGGCCGATAACGACGACATCGAGGCCGTTCCCTTGCGGGGTGTCTCGGCCCTGATCGCCTCCAATATGGAGGACAGCCTGGAGGTCCCGACGGCCACCAGCTTTCGGGAGGTCCCGGCCAAGCTGCTGGAGGTCAACCGCCGCATTCTCAACAACCACCTGAAGCGGGTCCGGGGTGGCAAGGTCAGCTTCACCCACGTCATCGGCTACGCCGTGGTCACCGCCATCAAGACCACCACCCCCAATCTGAACAGCACCTACCGGCTCAACGACGACGGCAAGCCGGAGCTGGTCCGCAACAAGCACGTGAACCTCGGCATCGCGGTCGATCTGCAAAAGGACGATGGGTCGCGCACCCTCATGGTGCCGGTCATCAAGCGGGCCGACGAGCTCGACTTCTCGGAGTTCGTCGACGCCTACGAGGCGTTGATCGACAAGGTCCGCAACAACAAGGTGACGGTCGACGATCTCACCGGCGCCAACGTCACGCTCACCAACCCGGGAACAATCGGCACCGTGCAGTCGGTGCCCCGGCTCATGAAGGGGCAGGGTGCCATCGTCGGCGTTGGCCGCATCGGTTATCCGACGGAGTTCCAGGCGGCCGACCCGAAGATGCTGGCCCAACTCGGCATCTCGAAGATCATCGCGCTCACGTCCACGTACGATCACCGGATCATTCAGGGTGCCGAGTCGGGTCTGTTCCTGAAGAAGGTCCACGAACTACTTCTCGGCGAGGACGGCTTCTACGACCAGGCGTTCCACGACGTCGGCGTTCCCTACGAAGCGGTCAAATGGCGTATCGACCACGGGGCCACCGAAGCCGAGAACGGCGTCGACGGATCGATGGCCAAGCAGCTCTCGGTCAACACGCTCATCAACCAGTACCGGGTTCGGGGCCACCTGATCGCCAACACCAATCCGCTGGCCGACAAAGCCAAGGAGATGCACCCCGAGCTCGATCCCGCAACCTACGGCCTGACGATCTGGGATCTCGATCGGGAGTTTCTCACCGGCGCAACCGACGGGATCTACGCATCGATCGGAGGGTTCGCCCAGATGATGAAGCTGGGTGACATCCTCGGCGTGCTGCGTGACGCCTACTGCCGGGCGATCGGCGTCGAGTACATGCACATCGCCGAGCCCGAAGAGAAACGCTGGATCCAGGAGCAGGTCGAGGGGCGACCGATCTCGTTCGACCGCGAAGAGCAGATGCACATCCTCGAACGCCTGAGCGCGGCGGAGGCACTGGAGAAGTTCCTCCACACCCGCTATGTCGGACAGAAACGATTCGGGATCGAAGGCACCGAGAGCGCCATCCCGATTCTCGACGCGGTGCTGTCCAAAGCGGCCGACGATCATATGGAGCGCGCCGTCCTCGGGATGGCCCACCGCGGCCGGTTGAACGTGCTCGTCAACATCATGGGCAAGCGCTACCAGGATCTGTTCAGCGAGTTCGAGGGCGCCATCGACGAGGACGCCATCCAGGGCTCCGGTGACGTGAAGTATCACCTCGGCCAGGTCGGCAAGCACACCAGCCCCGACGGCAATCAGATCGGCATCGAACTGGCGGCCAACCCGTCGCATCTCGAAGCCGTCGACCCCGTCGTCGTCGGTATGGCCCGGGCCTACATGGATCAGAGCACGTCGGGCAACTACCCGGTGCTCCCGATCCTGATTCACGGTGATGCGGCCTTCGCAGGTCAAGGCGTTGTGACCGAGACCCTCAACCTGTCGCAGGTTCGCGGTTACAAAGTCGGCGGCACGATCCACCTCATCATCAACAACCAACTCGGCTACACCACCGCCCCCCACCAGTCGCGCTCCTCGGAGTACTCGACCGATGTGGCCAAGACGGTGCAAGCTCCGATCTTCCATGTGAACGCCGATGACCCGGAGGCGTGCGTTCGGGTCGCTCAGCTGGCGTTCGACTTCCGGCAGGTGTTCAACAAGGACGTCGTGATCGACATGATCGGCTACCGCCGATTCGGTCACAACGAGGGCGACGATCCGAGCTACACCCAGCCTCTCATGTATCGGAAGATCGCCGACCGCCCGTCGGTGCGGACGCTCTACACCCAGGCCTTGATCGACCGGGGCGACCTCACCCCGACCGAGGCCGAGGAGGCGCTCGAGTATTTCGAGCAGGTCCTGCAGACGGCCCTCGACCTGACCAGGGGTTCGGTGAAGTCGGACCTGAAGGCGAAGCCGGCACCCCCGGCGTCCGGCGTACTCCCTCATGTGGAGACCGGCGTGTCCGAAGACGCGATCAGGAAGGTCTACGCCCAGATCAGCACCATTCCTGACGGCTTCACGGTGCATCCGAAGCTGCTGCGGCAGCTCAAGGCCCGCGACGAGCTCTTCGATTCGGGCCAGGTCGACTGGGCGATCGGCGAGGCACTCGCCATCGGTACGATACTGGCCGAGGGGACATCGGTACGACTGGCCGGCCAGGATTCACGTCGGGGGACCTTCGCCCACCGTCATGCCACTCTTCACGATTTCGAGACCGGCGAGGAGTTCACACCCCTGACCAAGGTGGCGCCGGTCGGCACCGACTTCTGGATCTACGACTCCACACTCTCCGAGTACGCCGGGCTCGGCTTCGAATACGGCTACGCCGTGGCGAATCCCCATGCGCTGGTGATGTGGGAGGCGCAGTTCGGCGACTTCGTCAACGGCGCCCAGATCATCATCGATCAGTTCCTGGTGGCGGCCGAGGACAAGTGGAACGAGACCGTCAGCCTGGTCATGCTCCTCCCCCACGGCTACGAGGGCCAGGGCCCGGAGCATTCGTCGGGGAGGCTCGAACGATTCCTGCTGCTGTCCGCCGACGACAACATCCAGGTGGCCAACGTGACCACTGCGGCCCAGCTCTTCCACATCATCCGACGGCAAATCGTCCGCACCAACTCGAAGCCGCTGGTGTTGTTCACGCCGAAGTCCGGTCTTCGGGCGAAGACATCGCGCTCCCCGGTCGATGCCCTGACCCGCGGATCGTTCGAGGAGGTTCTCGACGACTCCGGTATCGCCGACTCCAAGCAGGTGAGTCGTGTCATCTTCGCCAGCGGCAAGGTCGCCGTCGAGGCCGAGCAGTACCGCGACGAGAACCAGCTGCAGAACGTGGCGGTGGTTCGCGTCGAGCAGCTCTACCCCTGGCCGTTCAAGCGGGTGGCTCATGCCCTCGAGCGCTACTTCAACGCCCGGGAAATCGTATGGCTCCAGGAGGAGCCGGAGAACATGGGCGCCTGGAACGCGATCAAGGGGCGCCTCTACGAGGCCCACGGCGACAGCCACCGCATTCGCCGGGTCAGCCGGCACGAGTCGGGCAGCCCCGCCACCGGGTCGGTGGCGATACACCGGCAGGAACAGACCGAGCTACTGGACCGGGCGTTCGGCGGCCTGGGTTGATGCCCCGGAGATCGGTTCTTTCCCCCTGCTAGAGGAGTTCGAGCCCGAGCAGGTCCTGGAGTTCCATGAGCGCAGCGACGGGGTCCTCGACCTTGATCGTGCTCATCCCCATGGCCCGCGCCGGTTTGAGGTTGACGCCGAGATCGTCGAGAAAGACGACCTCGGTCGGCTCGACGCCCGCCAGATCGAGTGCTCGCCGATAGAACTCCGGTTCCGGTTTGCGCACCCCGACAACCGATGATTCAACGACGACGTCGAACCGTTCGAGGACGGCCGCCACCGCCGCCTTCTCCTCCGGGGTTCGCAGATCGATCGGTCGCCGGTGACGCTCGGCCTCGGCCTCGGCGTCGGCCGTTCCCCGGTCCGAGAAGTTGTTGGTCAGGCAGGCCGTCGTCAACCCGGCCGCTGCGATCTTGTCGATGGCGTCGACCATCACAGGTCGTACGGTGCCCGCCAGCATCGTGATCACCGCGTAGCCGTCGACCCGGTGACCGAGCGTTTGGGCCTCTGCCTCGAACAGTGGGACGAAGCCGTCGACACCGACCTCGTTACGTTCCAGTCGGGCCCACGCGTTGTCGTCCGGATTGGTCGAGTTCACCGTCCGGATGAATCCGACCGGCAGACCGTTGGCGCGCTCGTACCGCTCGAACGCCTCGAACGGGCTGGTCAGGACCACGCCGCCGAAGTCGAAGAACACGGCACGAAAACCGGAGTCGATCACGGCAGTCGATCCTATCCGTGCTGCTGTCGGCTGCTGAACGGTGCCGGTTCCGCGTCGTCGTAGTGCCGGTTCTTTTTTCAGCGCCATCGTTCTGATTCGTCTCCGGCCGTGATTGACTGTGCATGTCATGCCAAGCCCTGATCGACACGTCATCGTGGACGGATCCAACATCGCCACCGAAGGTCGCTCGCTCCCCAGCCTCGAACAGCTGGACGAAGCAGTACAGGCCTTCCAAGGCGACAACCCCGACGCCTCGGTGACCGTCATCGTCGACGCCACCTTCGCCCATCGCATTGCCAAGAAGGAACGCAAGGCATTCGACGCCGCCGTCGACGCCGGCGAGATCATCGTGCCGCCGGCCGGCGCGATCGGCCGGGGCGACGCATTCATTCTCCAGGTCGCCGCCAAAGGCGACGCCGAGGTCCTGTCGAACGATTCCTTCCAGGAGTTCCACGGGGAGCACAAGTGGCTGTTCGACGAGGGGCGGCTCATCGGAGCCAAGCCGGTGGAAGGCATCGGCTGGGTTTTCGTCGATCGGGTACCCGTTCGCGGCCCCGAGAGTCGGCGTGCGACGAGAGGCTCGACGAGATCGCCGAAGAAGTCGACGAAACGGGCAAACGGTTCCCGATCGAAATCCGATTCGGGGTCGAAGGCGAAGTCGAAGTCGAGTTCGAAGAGCGGCTCCCGCCCGGCATCCCCGTCGTCCGGCAACTCGTCCGACTCCAAGCCCAGAAAATCATCTCGGTCACGTTCCGGTTCCAAGACATCGTCCGGCGACGGCGGGGGCGACGCCAAGGCCACCGAGGCGAAACAGGACACGTCCCGGAAGAACGACAGCGGACGCAACGAGTCTTCGAAGTCGTCGAAGTCCTCTCCAACAACCAAGGAACTCAACAGCCCGTCCGAGTTCCTGGGCTTTGTCACCAAGCATTCGATCGGCGATGTCGTGCGCGGCACCGTCGAACGCTTCTCCTCCCACGGCTGCTACCTGCGGGTTTCCGACGCCCAGTGCTACCTGCCCCTCAAAGCAATGGGCGACCCGCCGCCGTCCAAGGCCAGAGACCTCGTTTCCACCGGGGGTGAGGTCGAGGTACGGATCGAGTCGCTCGACGCCGAACGTCGAGGAATCAATGTCGAGTTGATCAAGGTGATCGACTCCGCAAGTCCTTCCGCCAAACGTCGCGGTAGGGGAAAGCAAACCCAGCCCTCTCAACAATCAACCGCCGTCGCCGACGGATCAGCCCGAGAGGCGAATCCCACAAGGAGCGAAACCAACGTGGCTTCCAAATCGACCAAGAAACCGGCAAAGAAGACGGCCAAGAAGGCGTCAGCGAAGAAGGCGGGCTCCGCCAGGAAGGCTCCGGCAAAGAAGACAGCGGCCAAGAGGAGCACGAAGCGGGCCCCGGCGAAGAAGACCGCCAACAAGGCCCCCGCCAAGAAGACGGCCAGGAAAGCCTCGGCAAAGAAGACGGCCAAGAAGTCTCCGGCAAAGAAGACCGCAGCCAAGAAGAGCGCAAAGAAAGCTCCCGCCAAGAAGTCTCCGGCAAAGAAGACCGCAGCCAAGAAGAGCGCAAAGAAGGCCCCCGCCAAGAAGACGGCGAGGAAAGCCCCGGCGAAGAAGACGGCCAAGAAGTCTCCGGCGAGGAAGACGGCAGCCAAGAAGAGCGCAAAGCAGAACACGGCCAAGAAGACACCGGCCAAGGCAACAGCGTCGGAGCGGGCCCAGAAGGCGACGGTCAAGAAGACGGCCAAACGGTCTTCGCGTCGCTGAGCCGACGCGTCGCTGAATCGACGCGTCGCTGAATAGGTGTGTCGCTGAATCGACCGGCGTTTCGAACCGCCTGATGGTCCGCCGCCAGGCGACCGGCGCACGACATCTGATACGAACCCGATGCCGAGACGGGCAACGTCCCGGCATCGGGTTCTTTCTTGCGGCTCAGGCCCGGCGCCGTTCGGGCGCTCCTGCGGATACCGGCGAACCGAGAGCTTCAGACGCCCGGTAGCCTCGGCAGCATGTCCGCTCAGTACATCTACACCATGCACAAGCTCGGTCGGTTTCATCCTCCGGACCGTCAGGTGCTGGAGAACATCACCTTGGCCTTCTACCCCGGGGCCAAGATCGGCGTGCTCGGCTCGAATGGCGCCGGCAAGTCATCGTTGCTGCGCATCATGGCCGGCGTCGACGATGGCTACACGGGCGACGCTCGTCTCACACCGGGCTACACCGTCGGCCATCTGGAGCAGGAGCCGCAGCTGAACGCCGACAAGGACGTTCGGGGCAACGTGATGGACGGAGCGGGGGAAACCGTCTCGCTACTGGCCGACTACGAGGAGGTTCTGGCCGGTTGGTCGGACCCCGACGCCGACTATGAGAAACTGGGCGTGCGACAGGCGGAGCTGGAGGACAAGATCGAGGCGGTCGGCGGATGGGACCTGCAACGCACGATCGACATCGCCATGGAAGCCCTGCGGCTCCCGCCCGCCGACAGCGGTGTCGACCACTTGTCCGGCGGTGAGCGACGCCGGGTGGCGCTGTGCCGCCTGCTGCTGTCGAAACCCGACCTGCTGCTGCTCGACGAGCCCACCAACCACCTCGACGCCGAGTCGGTGGCCTGGCTCGAGCGCCACCTGTCCGACTACCAGGGCACCGTCGTGGCCATCACCCACGACCGCTATTTCCTCGACAACGTGGCCCGTTGGATTCTCGAACTCGATCGGGGCCGGGGCATTCCCTTCGAGGGCAACTACTCGAGCTGGCTGGAACAGAAGCAGTCCCGCCTGTCGCAGGAGAAGCGGGAGCAGGACGCCAAACAGCGCACGCTCGCCCGGGAGCTCGAATGGGTCCGGATGGCTCCCAAGGCTCGTCAGGCCAAAGGTAGGGCCCGTCTCTCCGCCTACGAGAGTCTGCGAGCGGAGGCCGAGGCCTACGATCCGAGCGACGAGAAGGTCCAGATTCACATTCCTCCGGGCCCCCGGCTCGGCGATCAGGTCTTCGAGGTGGAGAACCTCTCGAAGGCATTCGGCGACAAGCTCCTCATCGAGGATCTGTCGTTCTCGCTCCCGCCGGCGGGCATCGTCGGCGTGATCGGCGGCAACGGCGCCGGCAAGACCACCCTGTTCAAGATGCTCATCGCTGCGGCCGAGGCCGACACTGACGGTGAGCAGCCCGACAGTGGCGAGATCAAGGTCGGCTCGACCGTTGATCTGGCCTACGTCGACCAGTCGCGGGACGTGCTCGACGACGGCGACACCGTCTACGAGGCCATCACCGAGGGCAAGGAGGTGCTCGATCTCGGCGGCCGCGAGGTCAACGGTCGGGCCTACGTGGCGTCGTTCAACTTCCGAGGGTCCGACCAGCAGAAGCCGGTCGGGGTACTGTCCGGCGGCGAACGCAATCGGGTCCATCTCGCCCGAGTGCTCAAGCAGGGCGGTAACGTCCTGTTCCTCGACGAACCCACCAACGACCTCGACGTCGACACGCTCCGAGCCCTGGAGGACGGACTCGAGCGGTTTGCCGGCTGCGCCGTGGTCATCAGCCACGACCGATGGTTCCTCGATCGGATCGCCACCCACATCCTGGCCTTCGAGGGCAACTCGCAGGTCCGCTGGTTCGAGGGCAACTTCACCGACTACGAGGCGTTTCGCATTGCCGAGCTGGGGGAAGCGGCCGGACCAACCCGAGTCACCTACAAACCGCTCACCCGCTGAACGACGAGCCGCCTGCCGGCCTCATGTCGTTTCGGGACCTGCCGATGAGAACGTCATGGCATCCCGTTCAACGTCAGGAAGCACGAAGGACCGCAAGAGGGCGAAAGGGTCGGTCAAGCAGCCGAAAACGTGGGAGAGCCGGGCCGTCGTGCGTCTCATCGAGGCGGGGAGCACCGCTGAGTGCCCGCACTGCGGCGAGCGGGTCAAGTTCCGGGCCCGGCACCGCGATCAACAGGTGATCTGCAACGTGTACATCGACGGTGTGTGGGATCGAGTCGAGCAGTATCACGCCGAGTGCTATGAAACAGCCGAGTCGCCCTACGGCGAGCCGATCAAGAAGTAGCCGGCGGGGATCGCCGCCCAGGAGATCCCGGGGCCCAGTCGACCACGGTTGACCGGCCGGTGGCCCGACAGGGCTTGGTAAGATCCCGGATAGGGTGACGCTCGTGATTTCCGATTCACACGTTTCGTCGATCAGCGGGGAACTCGACGACCATCAACTCGCGGCGGCCATCGCCGAGCAAACCGGGAGGCTACTCGTCTCCGTGCGGCGCCGGCTCGTGGAGCAGGGCACCGATCACTGGTCGCTGAAGGACGCCGGGGACCGTGCGGCCCACGACTTCATCGTCAACTCGTTGGCCGACGCCCGACCCGGCGATGCCGTTCTCTCCGAGGAGGGGGCCGACAGGCGGGAGCGGCTCAGCGCCGAGCGGGTGTGGATCGTCGATCCGCTCGA
>JBFHEP010000074.1:0-14810 GCA_041584095.1 Acidimicrobiales bacterium
CCGGTTCGTCCACCGTCTCACGCCCGCCGCCGGCGACCCAACTCCCAGCCAACTGACGCTGGGCGTCGGCGAAGCCCCCGGGGCGTTCGATCCCGATCCGCTGCACCTCGCCGACACCTGCGAGGGTGCGGCCATAGCCCTTCCACAACAGACCCGAACGGATCCCCACCCGGAACGGATCGAGATCGGAACGCAGTTCCGCCGGTAGGTGGTCGATCCGGATCGTGCGTGCCGTGAGTGCCACAGCGGTCAGGATACCGGGCACACTGGGGCGGTGGAGAAGCTGTTCCGAGCCGAGACCGTGGCGACCGCCGACGAGCTGTTTTCCATCGTCAGCGACCTGACGACCTTCCCCGAGTGGATCGAGCTGGTTCACCGGGTCGAGGCGATTACCGAAGACGAGGCTCGCACCGACGGCCGACCCGAGTGGTGGGTAACGCTGCGGGCCCAGATCGGACCGTTCGCCCGCTCGAAGCGGCTGCGGATGACCAGAACGGTCCACCTCCCTCCCGAGCCGGACGCCGATCGGACCGGACAGGTGCGCTTCGACCGCTCCGAGACCGACGGTCGCGAGCACGCCCCGTGGACCATGGAGGTATTCGTCGCCGGCATCGACATCGGCCCGCACCGGAGCCGGGCCGACTGCCGGCTTCACTACGGCGGATCGCTGTGGACCGGATTGCTGGACGGGCAACTCGACGCCACCGCCCGCCGCTCGACCGAAGCCCTCCGCGCGCTCGCCGTCGGGCTCTCCAACCGCTGACATTCACCTGAAGATTGGCGTTCCTCAGACTGCCAGCGGGGCGAGTGGCGTCATCCACCGTCGGTCGAGCGGATGCTCGCCCACCAACAATCGTCCCATGCCTTCGGCCAGGGCCGTCGTGACCGGTCCCGGAGCGTCGAGCACCTTGCCGTCGAGACGACCGACCGGTGTCACCATTCGGATCGACGAGGACAGGAACAGCTCATCGGCCGCCTCGACCTCGGCCCAGGCCACCGCCCGCACCGTGTAGGGGACGCCCTCGTGCTCGGCCACATCGAGCACCGCCCGCCGGGTGATGCCGTCGAGCACGGTGTCGACCGGTGGCACGGCGATACGGCCTCCACTGACCGTGAACACGCTGGAGGTCACGGATTCGGCCAGGTCGCCACCATCGATGGTTCGGAACACCACCTGGTCGAATCCCTCCTCCGCCGCGATCAGGTGATGGCGGAGGCCGGGGGTGTAGCCGGCTGCCACTTTCATCGACGGTGGCAACACCGAGGCCGGGACCTTCGGCATCGCCGCCGTCTTCACCGCGATCGGGTTCGGAACCTTCGTGAACCGGTCCACCGTCTCACCGTTCGGCCCGAGCGGCGTGACCGTCACGTACACCGTGGGCTTCCGGCTGGCCGGGACCACGGTGTGCGACGGATCGTCCCAGGAGGCGATCAGCTTGACGACCAGCGGGCCGGTCCGGGTCATGTCGAGCTCGGCCTCCGCCAGGTTGGCCATCACGGTGACGGCCACCGCCCTCTCGAGACTGCTGATGTCCGGTAGTTCGTCCATGCCCATGGTTTCGGCCGACCGCACAAAGCGGGTGACGTGTTCTCGCAGGCCGAGGGCCGTCGGGCTCTCCTCATCCCCGACCACGAGGAGGACATCGAAGATCTGCGACCCTCGGGCTGCCATATGGGACAGCACGTGGGTGGTGGCACCGGCGAACGGAATCAACTCGCCGTCGCGCCACACCACCGACGGCTCCAACGTGATCGAGTTCCCTGTCGGGCTGTTGCTCGTCATCGCGTCGACACTAGCAGGGTGCGGAAAAACCCCGTCTCGGAAAGGCCGACGGTTGGGAGCGCCCAAGCCGGAAACGGCCGTGCCGATCGTAGGATCGGAACCGTGCCCGACTTGATCGCCATCGACGGACCGCCCGGAGCTCGGTTCGTCGAGGTCCTCGTGTCGAGCTGGGAATCGGGCCACGCCATCGCCCCAATCGACCCTCGCCTTCCGGACGGACCCCGCAAGGATGTCATCGCCGCGATCCAGCCGACCGTTCTCGTGAGGTTGGGCCGCGACGGCTCCGTCGACCGCCAACGGATGCCGAGTGGCGTCCCGGTGGCCGATGGCGACGCACTCGTGATCGCCACCAGCGGCACGTCGGGGGCCCCGAAAGCGGTCGTCCATACCCACGCATCCATCGAGGCGTCGGCCCGGGCCACGAGTGCCGCCTTGTCGGTCGATCCGGCGTCGGACCGCTGGCTGGCCTGCCTGCCGCTGGCCCACATCGGCGGGCTGTCGGTGGTGCTGCGGGCGCTCGTCACTGAAACACCGCTGACCGTACACCCCGGCTTCGACCCAGCCGCCGTTGTCGAGGCCGCCACAAACGGCGGTGTCACCCTCGTCTCGCTCGTCACTCGAGCGCTGAACCAGGTTCCGGCCGAGCTCTTTCGCACGGTGCTGATCGGGGGAGCGGCCCCGCCCGATGATCTCCCGGCCAACGTTCTCCCGACCTACGGCATGACCGAGACCGGGTCGGGGGTCGTCTACGGCCGCCGGGTTCTGGACGGCTGCGAGATCGAGCTGATCGACGAAGACGGCCTTCGGGTCGACCGTTGCGGCCGCACCGGTGCAATACACGTCCGGGGGCCGATGCTGTTCCGACGCTATCGCGACGATCCCTCACCCTTCATCGATGGCGGCTGGTTCGAGACGGGCGACCTCGGCCGATGGCGGGCCGACGGCAGCCTCGCCGTCGAGGGTCGGGCGGCCGATGTCATCGTGTCCGGCGGCGAGAAGGTGTGGCCCGACCCGATCGAGGCTCTGCTCACCGAGCGATCCGATGTCACCGAGGCGGCCGTGATCGGTCGACCGGACCCCGACTGGGGCCATCGGGTGGTGGCGATCGTGGTGCCCAGCGATCCGTCGGACCCGCCGACACTCGACGACCTCAGGGGCGTGGTGACCGATCGGCTGCCGTCGTGGTGTGCCCCGAAGGAGCTGGTGTTGCGCGCCGAGCCACTGCCCCGCACCGCGCTCGGCAAGCTGCATCGCCGGGCCCTTCGTTGAACATCAGCCGGCCAGCACCTTGCGAGCCAGGTCGAAGTCCTCCGGGTTGGTGATGCCGATCCATCGCTCGGGCGATCGGACGACGTCGACGACGATCCGGCCGGCGGCCATCAGATCGCCGATGATGGTCGGTAACTGGGCCTCGGCTTTGGGTTCGTCGGCGTTGCGGGCGTGGAAGGCGTCCCACCGCTGGGAGAAGTCGGTGAGTATGGACTCGTCGAAGCACCACATGTTCATCGACACGGGTGTCGAGGATGGCACCTCGACACCGCCGGCCGAGAAGGTTCCGTCGTCGTTGCGGCGGCAGTCCTCGGTTTCGACGATGGACGTCAACCGACCATCGGAAACGGCGCAGACCGCCCGTGTCACCGAGCCCGACGGTGGAACGGTGTTGCCGATCTCGAAAGCCACGTTGGCCGATCGACCGGGCTCGATCGATCCGAGGTGGTCGGCGGCGAGGTCGAACGCCCGGGCCCCGTAGTAGTCGTCGGCGTTGATCACGGCAAACGGCCGGTCGATGAGATGGCGGGCACTCAGGACGGCGTGCAACGTGCCCCAGGGCTTGTCCCGAGGGGGTCCGAGATCGTCCTGGCAGGCGTAGTCCACCGCCAGATCGAGGCCGTGCTGATCGACCAGATGGTCTCGGACGTCGGCTTCGATGTCGGCGCGGACGATCATCACCACCGAACCGAATCCGGCGGCCAGCGCCTGCTTGATCGAGAAGTCGAGAAACGCCTCACCGTTCGGTCCGACGCGGGCCAATTGTTTGACCCCGCCGAATCGGCTGCCCAATCCGGCGGCCATGATCACGAGCTGCGGGCTGGGGTTGGAGGGTTTGTTCACGCCATTCTGTCTAGCGGATTCGACGCGTAGCGCCTCGCTTCGAGTTCCAGCCATCCGACCCGACGACTACCGCCGGACGTCGGGACGGAGCTGACGAACCCGGCTGCGAACCGTGTAGACGCTGTCTCCCGACAACACGCCACCCCGACCGAACAGCCGGCCGAACTGCCAGTTCGACAGACCGAGTTCCGGTCGGTTCAGCGCGTACTGCCCGTCGACCCACCGGGTGAAGCCGTCGCCGACGAACGGTGCGTCGATGGCTGACCAGAACCAGTTCTGTTGTTCGTCGTCGTCGGCGATCAGGCTCGCCACGAAGCGGGGCGACTGCCGATTGAACAGCTCGACCGCCTCGGCCACATCGTCGACCACGGTGAGAGTGACCTCGGGGGACGATTCCCACTCCCACTCCCTCCCGAGTTGGCGGTCGTCGATCAGCTCGGCCTTCGGCTCCATCGATGGGCCGTCGGCCCGCCCGATCTCGACTTTGTCCTCGAACCATTCGGGATCGATGAACGGCTGGGCCGCCGGCGTGACGTGGAGTTTCGGGTTGACTCCCAGACGCTCGGCCTCATCGCTCAAGCCCGCCAGCACCCTCGGGATCAGCGTGGCGGCGTCGACCCGACACACGCAGACGGTGTTGAGCGTGTTGCACACCTTGCGATCGAGTGAGGACGCAACCACGGACTGGAGCCGTTCGGGATCGCAGTTGGTGCCGGTGATCATCCACGCCCCGCCGGTCCCGTGAAGGCTGACGGCCACACCGGCCTGGCGGGCCACCGCACCGAGCTGGGCCACGGCGGGTCCGCTGCCCCGAGCCACGGCGAGCGCCAGTCGGGCGTCGCTGAACATCGCCCAACCGGCGGCATGGGCCGAGCTGTCGACGAGGCTGGCCGAGCCGGGCGGGAGGCCCGCCGCATCGAGGGCCGGGTCGAGTGCGTGCTCGACGATGGCCCGGGCTGTGCCGAGCGCGTCGGAGCCGATGCGGAAGACCACGGTGTTTCCCGACCGGAGCACGCCGCACGCATCGGCGAACACGTTCGGCCTGCCCTCGAACACGAAGCCGACGACACCCAGCCCGGCGACCCGCTGTTCGAGCACCCAGCCGTCATGGTCGATCGTCTCCAGCACCCGATCACGGCTCGAGGCGGCGTCGCGCCACATCCGCAGACCGCGGATCATATCGGCTCGCATGCCGTCGGAGAGCCGAAGGCGGGTGGTCGAACGGCCGCGTGACTCGGCCCGGGTGACGTCGGTCGCATTGGCCGCCGCGATGGGGGCGAACCGGACGTCGTCGGCCAGGTGGGCCGCGAACTGCTCGAAGAACGCGCTGATGGCATCGTCGGCCACGGGTCCGAGCCTGGAGAAGGCCTCGTGGGCCCGGCCGACGGCCGATGTGGCGATGTCCCACTCAGCAACGGGGATGTGCAGCAGATCGCCGGTGTCGTTCACAACCAGGAGACGGTCACCGGCCGAGAATGCGGCGGCGAGCTCGGGCGACACACGGGTGACCCGGTTTCCGCCGTACACGATCGGCTGGCCGGACACCAGGTCGCCCAGCGTCGTGGATTCGGTCGACGACGAGTCGCTCATCCGGCCAGTCTACCGGGGCCCGTTTCGGCGGGCGGCGCTGTTGGTCCTCATCGAAACCGGAGGCATGCTGATGTCATGCCGGTCGGACGTTTCGCCCCCTCACCAACGGGGCGTCTCCATCTCGGTAATCTGCGCACGGCGGTTCTGGCCTGGCTCTACGCCCGCAGTGACGGCTCACGGTTCCTTCTCCGATTCGAGGACCTCGACACCGCCGCCGTACGGAGCGAGCACTACCGCACCCAGGTCGACGATCTGGCTGCGCTCGGCCTCGATTGGGACGAACCGACGATCAACCAGTCCGACCACCTCGTCCGCTATCGCAACGCCTTGGCTCAGCTCCGATCCGCCGACCTCGTCTACCCCTGCTTCTGTTCCCGCCGGGAGATCCGGGAGGCGGCCAGCGCCCCCAACCGACCTCACGCCGGGCACCACTACCCCGGCACCTGTGCCGACCTCGACGGAACCAGGCGAGCCCACCGGGGGCGGGAACGGCCGGCCGCGTTCCGGGTCCGAGCCAAGGGTGTTCGAGTCGAGCTCGTCGACGAGCTGCTCGGACCGATCGGCATCGAGCTCGACGATTTCGTCGTGCAGCGCAACGACGGCACCCCGGCCTACCATCTGGCCGTCGTCGTCGACGATGCGGCTCAAGGGGTGGAGGAGGTGGTCCGGGCCGCCGATCTGGCCGAATCGGCCTGCCGTCAACAGCTGCTGTACCGGCTCCTTGATCTCGACCCGATTCCACGCTACGTGCACGTACCGCTGATGCTGGCCGCCAACGGGGACCGCCTCGCCAAGCGGCACGGGGCGGTAAGTCTCGACGACCGCCGCCGCCGTGGCGAAACGCCGGGAGAGGTGTTGAGCTTCCTGGCTTCATCAGTCGGTCTGGCCGAGACCGGCGAACCGGTGACACCGGCCGACCTGCTGGACCGTTTCGACCGCGAGAGGTTCCGGGCCGCGGTGGACCGCTCCCCCACCCTGTTGCCCGACGACTTCCTCGCTTAGACGCCGCCGGCCGTTCCGAGGCTGTCCGACGCTGCAGGGCGGTCACCGAACCGCGGATTCGGTCGAACCTGGGGCCGGCCCCAGGCCGGCACCGATCGTCAGGTGAGCAGGAACTCCGATATCGCGTGGATGACGAACCCCGCGGCGCCCCCGACCAGCGTGCCGTTGATCCGGATGAACTGGAGGTCCCGCCCGACCTGCAGCTCGAGCCGTTCCGCCGTCTCCGCCGTGTCCCATCGTTGCACGGTGGTGGCGATGAGATCGGCCACCTCACCACGGAACTGATCGGCGATGTAGCCGACGGCCTCGACGATCCAGGTGTCGATCTTGGCCCGGAGCTCCGGGTCGGCCGACAGCGAGCGCCCCGCCTCGGTCAGCGCCTCCTCCAGCCGCTGCCGCAACTCCGAGTCGGGCGACTCGGCCGCCTCGAGCAGGCCTGTCTTGATGCGCTTCCACAGGGTGGCCGACCAGGCCCGGACCTCCGGATGTTCGAGGAACTCCTGCTTGAGTGCCTCGCCGCGCTCGATCATGGCCGGCGAGGTCCGTAGTTCCTCGGCCAGCCGCGACGTGCGGCGATCGATGTCGACCCTCATTTCGTGGTTGCGGTCGTTGCCGATATCGGTGAGGAACCGGCGGACACCGGTGTAGATCTTGTCGAACACCGCATCGTCGATCGGTTCGGGCACCCACCAGGGCGACTCCTGGGTCAGGCGGTGGCGGAAGCTCTCCCGGTTGTCCTCCATGAACGTGCCGAGACCGCTCAGCACTCCTTCGAGCAGCACCTGATGATGGTCGCCGAGTATCGCCGCGTCGACCACCCGGCTCATGATCGGCGCCACCTTCACCGATTTCGCCCGCTCGACCACCACGGCCTCGATCCCGCTCTGGATGACCTCGTCCTGGAGGACCTCGGTCACGCCTCGGACCACGGCCGCACTCTGCTCGCCCAACAGCGTGGCGTTGTCCGCCTCGGCCAGCCAGTGACCGAGGCGCTCGGCCAGGTTGGCCTCCCGCAGTCGCTCGGTGATGACCGGTCGGGTGAGGAAGTTGTCCTGGACGAACGAACCGAGGCTGGCTCCGATCTCATCCTTCCGCTTCTGGATGATGGCCGTGTGGGGAATAGGCAGATTCAGTGGGTGCTTGAACAGTGCGGTCACCGCAAACCAGTCGGCCAGGGCCCCGACCATCGCCGCCTCGGCGGTGGCCCGAACATAGCCCCAGGCGTTGGCGTCGACCTCCAACCGGCGGGCTATCACGAAGATGACGGCGGCGATCACCAGCAGTGAGGTGGCCATCACCTTCATACGGCGCAGATCGGCTGCCCGGGCCGCGTCGGCGACAAAGGGACTGGGTACCGTGGTTGCAGCCGTCGTTGCGGCCGCGTGCTCGGACTGGATATCGGTCGGGTTCACCGTCTACCAGGATGCCGCCGGTCCTCGAAAATTACCCCGGGAAGGCAGGCGGCGACCACATCGGGTCTTTGCGCACCCGCTAGAGGCCCGTGGCCACCAGCTGGGCGGTCAGGGCGAGTACCGTCAGCAGTACGACGACTTCGGCGGAAACGAGCCGTTTCAGGGCGGTGCCGAGCCCGATGTCATCGGTTCGGGTGACCAATCGGGGGATGACGACGAAGTGGTTCAGCCCACCCAGCGACGCCGCCACTGCGACGAGCCCGAGTTTGGCCAGCACGAGTTGACCCCATCCGGTCGTCCACAGCTGCGAGATCGCGTCGAGGTGGGTGTAGGTCAGCACCAGCCCGGCCAATGCGACCCCTACGAGCGACACCGAGGCCAGGACCGAATAGCGCACGGCAAGATCGACGGCTTCGACGCGACGCTGGGTGGCGAGCCGGCGGCGCAACAGGATGAGCAGTACGACGATGCCACCGACCCACACCGATCCGGCCAGCACGTGGGCCACGGTCACCAGGGCCGACATGAACGTGCCGGACCCGCCCAGGGTGTGACCGCCGACCACGGCGGCGGCCAGCAATGCCACGACCCCCAGTATCGCTCCCGAGCTGGTCGACGTCGGATGCCACCGAAACAGCCGCGGCGTGAGCGAGGCCCCGACCTCGTCGACGTTGCCCAGCGGCGGGTGATCCGTGCCGACGGAGGATCGTGGACCGGCGGCCAGTACGCCGACCCGCTTCATCTCGGCCCGAATCACCTCGCTGCTCTGAGAGCCGATGGCTTCCCGCCGGAAATGGCTGCCGTTGGCCACCCCGAACGCCCCGACCAGCAGGAGACCGATGGCACTGCCGAATCGGGACGAGAGTGCCTCCGTCCACTCGATCGGCGACAAGATCGCGCCCCAGCCGGCGCCTCGGACCGCCACATTGGCGACCGACTCGGCAACGGAACCGGCGACGATCAGTAGTGCGGCCCGGCGGGCGACAGCGATCACGGTGCGTCCTTCGTCTGGCGTGCCCCGCAACACCAGCACAAGGAATGCGACCGCTCCGATGGCGATCAGCGACCCGACCATGATGGCGATCCGCCCGAGGAGGCCAAGGCCTCGCATGGAAACCGAGCCGTTCAGCTCGGCGGCCTCGACGAGCGGGATCGAATCGTCCGCTCCGGCCGAGTCGATCGTCGGCTGAGCAGTGGCCATCGGTGGCGCGGTCTGCTCCGAATCCAGTTCACCTGCCGGATCGGCCGCCACGGTGGGCCCCGGGTCCGGCTCGGGGGCGATCTGGGGATCCGAGCCGACGACCAACGCTTCGCCGTCGCCCGAGTCCGCCCTGTCGTCGACCGGAGCCTCGATCGGCTCCGGGGCATCGACGGTGAAGCTGAAACCCCCGTTCAGCGCGTGCGAGTCGGCGGCACGGATCGTCCATTGAAGCCCAGCCTCGCCGCCGGTGATCGGCGGGTCGAAATGCAGCACGAACGTTCGGCCATCCAAGCTCTCCCACGCGTTCGGTCCACGGACCTTGCCGCTGGATTCGATCACCTGGAACCCGTCACCGACCGGTTCGGTCCGATCGCTGAACACCAGTGTGATCTCGGTAACCGGTTCGTAGATGACCGCGCCGGCGGTCGGGTCCGACGATTTCATCCCGGCGTGGGCGTCCGCGGGAGATTCGGCGAGCAACAGCAGAAGCGCCGCCAGGCTCGCCGCAACCGCCCCGGTGCGCCGAAGTATCCCCACGGCGACCAAGGTTACCCGACGCCGAGCCGTCGTACGCTTAAGGTTCGGTTAAGAGGTTGGGTGAAGATATTCGGTCGAGAGGTGGAGCGGAAGGGCCCCCCGCGGCCCCGGATCGCCTACCTGCGCCGTCGAGGCTAGGGTTGAGATCATGGCCGACGCAACCACGACAACCACCGATCAGTCCGCCGACCGCACCGAGGAATGGGATCGGTTGCGCAACACCTACCTGCAGCCGGTCGACGAGCGCCCGCCAACCACGGCCCGCGGCGTCCATCACATGGCGATTCTCTCGTCCGACGTCGAGCAGACGATCAACTTCTACCAGGGCATTCTCGGTTTCCCGCTCACCGATCTTTTCGAGAATCGGGACTATCCGGGCTCGACCCACTTCTTCTTCGACATCGGCAACGGGAACGGCCTGGCGTTTTTCGACTTTCCCGGACTCGATCTGGGCGATTACGCCGAAGTGCTGGGCGGCCTCCATCACATCGCGATCTCGGTGACCGAGGAGAGCTGGCAGGAGCTTCGGGGCCGCCTCGACGAAGCCGGTGTCGAGATCGTGTTCCAGGATCGGTCGTCGATCTACTTCATGGGCCCCGACGGGGAGCGGTTGGAACTCATCGCCGACCCTCTGGGCGAGATGTACGGCTCCCAGGTGCTGTAACCGCCGCTCGATTCAGGCGGCCTTCGGTTCGTTGTCGACCTCGGAACCAGGGCGGGCGACGCTCGTCGAAATCGACCGTTCGATCACGACGATCGATGTGCTTCGATCGATCGGCGGGCTGGCGGTCGTGGCGATCTGCTTCGTCTGGCTCCTGCCGACGTTCGCATCGTACGGCGACGTGCTGGAAGCGTTGCGGCCGGCGTCGAGTCGGCTCGGGATAACGGGTTCAATGCTGCTTGCGTTCGTTGTGACGGCAAACCTCGTCTCGCCGTCGCTGTCGCAGCTGGCCGCGCTGCCGGGCCTGACACCGGGTCGGGCGGTGTGGGCCGACTGGAGCACCACGACGGTCACGAACCTCGTTCCCGGCGGCAGCGCGCTCTCGATCGGTCTCATCTGGTCCATGTACCGGTCGTTCGGCCTGGCCCGGGCCGCCATCGCCCGCTCGATCGTGGTGACCGGCGTCGGCGACATCCTGGTCAAGCTGGGCGCCCCGTTGCCGGCTCTGCTCTGGTTGTGGACCCAGCGCCCGGTCAGTGCCACTCTGGCTCAAGCCGCGATCCTGGGCGCGGCGTTGTTCGCGGCGGCCATCGTTCTGCTCGGCGTGGTCGTCTCCGGGCCGGCGCTGGCTGCCCGACTCGGGTGGCTGCTTGACCGGCTTCCGTTCCTCGGAGGAAATTGGCCGGCTCGGCTCGAGGAGTTGCGTGTCGACACCGTGAGTCTGATCGGGACGCGAGGTTGGGCCTTGGCGGCGGCAACGGTGGCGGGTCACGCCAACCTCTATCTCCTACTCGTGCTCTGCCTTCGGGCCGTAGGCGTCGAGCGGGCCACGCTGGGTTGGGCGCCGATCCTGGCCGCCTTCGCCTTCGGCAGGCTGGTTACCGCGTTGCCGATCACGCCGGGCGGGCTGGGGGTCATGGAAGTCGGCTTGACCGGAGCGCTGAGTGCCGTCGGTTCGGCCTCGACCGCGGCACTCGTGGCCGCGGTCCTGCTGTTCCGAGCCCTGAGCTTCGCCCTGCCGCTTCCGCTCGGGCTGGTCGGGCTGTTGATCTGGAACCTCAGACGGCCGCCGGTGCGGCCCCTGCCAAACCGACCATGACCTGCAGCAGGGTGTCGGCCCCGAGGGCCAGGTGGCGGGAATCGGTATGTTCGGCCGGGTTGTGGCTGATGCCCTTGTGACTGGGGGTGAAGATCATCGCCGTCGGGCACAGCCGGGCCATCATCTGGGCATCGTGACCGGCGCCGGAGGGCATGCGCAGCGTCGACGCCCCCAGTGTCCGGGCTGCTTCCTCCACCCTCTCCACGACACCGGCGTCGAAGAGGACCGGGTCGAAGCGGGCCAGTGACCGGGTCGAGATATCCACCCCTTCGGCGGCAGCGAGTTCGTCGAGGTGCCGATACAGCGCTCGCTCGGCCCGGATCAGGGTCTCGTTGTCGGTGTTTCGCAGGTCGACGGTCAGGGTGGCGGAGGCGGCCACCACGTTGACCAGGTTGGGATGGAGATCGATCGAGCCGACGGTTGCCACTTGCGGGGACCCGAGCTCATCGGCCAGCGAACGGACGAACGTCGTCACGGCGGCGGCGACATAGGCGGCGTCGTGCCGGAGCCGCATCGGCGTCGTTCCGGCGTGATTCGACTGACCGGTGATCGTCACCTCGGTCCAGGAAATCCCCTGGACGCTCTCGACGACGCCGATGTCGATGCCCTCCTCCTCCAGCACCGGGCCCTGCTCGATGTGGAGTTCGACGAAGGCGTTCGGCACCAGACCGGGGCACGGGGCCGTGCCCCGGTAGCCGATGCGATCCAGCTCCTCACCCACGGTCGTTCCGTCGATTCCGACGGTGTTGTGGGCCTGCTCCAAACCCATACCGCCGGCATAGACGAGCGATCCCATCATGTCGGGGGCGAACCGGGCGCCCTCCTCGTTGGAGAAAAACGCCACAGCCACCGGCCGGGCCGGGGCATGGCCGGCCGTGGCCAGCGTCTCGATCACCTCGATGCCGGCCAGCACGCCGAGGTTCCCGTCGTAGCGGCCACCGGTGGCCACGGTGTCTATGTGACTGCCGGTCATCACCGGGGCCAGCCGGCGGGATTCCTGCGGCAGCGAATCCGGTCGCCACACCCCGACGACGTTGCCGATGCCGTCGATCGTGATCTCGAGTCCGAGATCGGTCAGCCACGTCACGACCAGGTCACGACCGGCCTTGTCGGCATCGGTGAACGCCAACCTCGAACAGCCGGTCGTTCCCTCGATACCGCCGATCTCGGACAACTCGGCGAGTCGGGCCTGAAGCCGTCCGATGTCGATGCACAGGTCGAGCTGGGTCGTCACGAGGGTCCTCCGGATTTCGTTGGCGGCGCTTACGGTGCCGCCGACGATCGACCGGCTACTGCGACGCCTCCCTGATGGCTTCGAAGCCGCGCTCCACGTCGACCAGATGATGGACCGGGTCGTGCAGCAGGTACAGGGCGAAACTAGCAACGGTGAAGGCCGATCCGTCGGACCTCATACCGGTCCGCTCCCACTGGTCGCCTCGCACCTTGTCGAGTAGGTCGGCGACCCGGCCGGCGTTCACCGCGAGGTCGTAGCTGATCTTGTTGGCGTCCTGGCCGCGGTACTCGTCCTCGATAGCGGTGGCGTCCTGGTCCCAGTCGGCGAACGTCGGATGCTTCTTCTTCAACATCAGCGTCAGGCGGTCGGCCGCGAGGGCGTAGACGTCGCGCACGTGCGCCCCGTACTCCAACGCCGACCACTGCGGCGGCTGTCCGGGCGGCACCGGGGGTCGCTGCTCGACGATGTCACCCCGGCCGAGGGCGGCCCGCCATGCGGCGGCATTGGCCCGAACCCGGCCTGCGACCGATTCCGGTTCGATGTTCGATGCATCGAAACCGCATTCGGGGCAGGGCTCATCGAGAACCCAGGTCCAGTTCTTGGTGTCCGGGGGTGGATGCTCCATATCACGACGATAACCCGGACGAGCCCGGCTCAATCAATCGGTTCAGGCAGGGAACTCATACAATCGGCTCAGGCAGTCGGATGGTCCCCGAGCCCCGACGACTCGGGGACCATCCGCGGCTAGGATCCGACGACGCCGCCGTCCTTGCGTTGCAGGACGATGGTTGCGTCACGGGGCACCGGATCCCCCAGGAACGGGAACTCCGTCAGGGCCGGATCGCCGTCGCCGGGATGCTGGATGTTGATGAACATCGTGCGCTGGTCGGGGGTGATGGCGATGCCCGTCACCTCACATCCGGCCGGGCCGCTGAACAACCGCCGCATCTCGCCGGTGGAGGGGTCGGCCACCAGCATCTGGTCGTTGGCCCTTTCCGGCTGCAAACCGTCGGTCTCGATGAACAGCCGGCCGTGGCCGTCGGCCCACAAACCGTCCGGTGACCCGAACCCGGAATCGCCACCGTGGGTTTCCGAGGCCAGGACGAAGATGTCCCACTCGAAGCTGGTACCGACGTGGCGGTCGCTGTCCCGCCACTGCATGATGTGGCCGTAGACGTTGGGGGCCTGGGGATTGGCGGCGTCGGGCACGGTCCGCCGGGTATTGTTGGTCAACGTGCAGTAGACGTCGCCGTTGGGGGCCACCGTTGTCCACTCCGGGCGATCCATCGGTGTCGCCCCGGCGGCGTCGGCCGCAATACGGGCGAACGTGAGCACCTCGTCCATCGAGGAGAACACCCCGGCAACGTCGGGGTTGTTGAGGCTGATTTCGAGCCAGTCACCGGTGCCGTCGTCGTTGAACCGGGCTGCGTAGAGCGTGCCGTGATCGAGTGGCGACTGGCCCCGGGCCATCATCGACTTGTAGTTGGAGGCCGACACGAACTTGTAGATGTAGTCGAAGCGCTCGTCGTCGCCCATGTAGACGACGACCCGCCCGCCCCGGCCGACGGTGGTGGCTGCGCCCTCATGCTTCACCCGTCCCAGAGCAGTTCGTTTGACCGGTTTGCGGTCGGGGCGGTTGGGGTCGATCTCGACCACCCAGCCGAACCGGTTGCCCTCGTTTGCGTAGTCGGCGTTCGCCACGTCG
The DNA here is from genome assembly GCA_041584095.1 of Acidimicrobiales bacterium. Taxonomy (GTDB): domain Bacteria; phylum Actinomycetota; class Acidimicrobiia; order Acidimicrobiales; family SZUA-35; genus JAHELU01. The sequence goes on from JBFHEP010000074.1 coordinate 14,337, forward strand.
AAGCGGGGGTCGAAGAGGTGCCAGCCGTAGTCGAATCCGGTGGTGCTGAACCCGTAGCGCTGCTGCGCCTCGTTGCCCACCCAGCCCGGCTCCTCGGTGCCGAAGTAGCCGTTGAAGTTCTCCTCACAGGTCAGGTAGGTCCCCCACGGGGTGAACCCGTTGGCGCAGTTGTTGAGCGTGCCTTGAGGTTCGTTGCCCGCTGGGTTCTCGAGCAAGGGGCTTCCGGCCACCGGACCGGCGAACTCAACCGGTGTGTTGACGGTGATACGGCGGGAACGGTCGCTGGTGACGACCTGCCAGGTGCCGCTGCGGTCACGCTTGATCTCGATGGCGCTGCAGCCGTGGGCGGCCTGCGAAACCGCCACCTGCTCGGCCGTGGTCGGCAGGTCGGCGCCGAAGACGTGGTTGTTGGTCCCGAACTCGTGGTTGATGACCAGTACCCCGTGATCGTTGCTCCTGCGATCGAGCGGGACG
>JBFHEP010000075.1:0-14663 GCA_041584095.1 Acidimicrobiales bacterium
CTCGGCCAGCAGGCGGGCCCGGTCCACCCACTCCAAGGTGCCCTCCGGGTTGGTCGACGGCGGCTCACCCTCCCAGCCGGTGACGACGAAGACGAACCCCAACCACTCCTCCCGCCTGGGTCCGAAATTGGTCCAGGTGATCGTGCCCCGCAGGGAGAAGTCCGTCAGCTCGACACCGAGCTCCTCCCGGATCTCGCGGCGGAGGCTCTCGGTCACCCCCTCGTCGGCCTCGAGCTTGCCACCGACGCCGTTGACCTTGCCGAAATGGTCGTCATCGAGGCGGGCGTCGCGCCGGACCAGCAACACCCGGTCCGACGCGACATCCCACACGTAGGCGAGCGTTCCGACGATCGGGGTGAAGGGCATGGGCCCAAGTTAGCGTCGCGCTGATCCGGATCACCGGCCACCTGTACGCTGGGTGGGACGCATGAACCGCTCGACCCGTGCCCGATGGCTCAACGCCGCCGCCTTCGTCTTCCTGGCGGTCGCGCTCGTCGTGACCGGCGGCTCGAACGTGGTCGAACGCTGGGTTGCCCCCGTGCTGTTGCTCGGCGTGGCGTACATGCTGTCGCCGTTGCGTCCGTCGGCCGCCTCCGCGATCTCGCAGGCCGAAGCGGCTCAGCTCATGGAGACGCCGTCGGTGGATGGCCGGCCGACCGTCATCATCTACCACCGGCCGGGATGCTCATACTGTGCCCGACTCCGACTCAAGCTGGCCGGGGTCAGGTCGAAGGCACACTGGGTCGACATCTGGGCCGACGAGGAGGCAGCGGCCTACGTCCGTATGGTCAATGACGGCCATGAGACGGTACCGACGGTAGTCATCGACTCCGTGCCCCACACCAATCCGGATCCGGCGGTCGTTCGAGCTGCGCTGACGTAGGCCGCCGTTCATCGGAGTTCAGGTGACAGTACTCGTCACCTGGGCCTCATAGTTCGTTGGTCAGGGGGATCGACAAATCGGCGATGTCACGAGCCTGCTGGTGGGGCGGGCGGCGGGCGGTAGTCGGTGTTGCGGTCGACGGTCAGGTAGATGTCGTGGCCGACCGGATCCTCCATCTCCTCGGCCAGATGACCGAGCAGGCCGGCGCAGCGGGCGAGCAGAGCGAACCCTCGCATCACGCCCATCGGGAGATCGATGTCGGCCAGTACCGCTCCGCAGACGCCGGCTCCGTTGAGCGGCAGCTCCCGGCCGAGGACGTCGCCCGACACCCGGCCGATTGCGGCGAAGAGTTCCAGGTGTGGGCCGAAGGTGCCGTTTTCGCGCGCCAGTTGCATGAGAACCGGGGTGCGGGGGTCGACCTCCTTGTGAACCGGATGGCCGAGGCCCGGCACGAACCGTCCCGCCGCTTTCGTCGACCGCACCAGATCGGCTGCAACCGCATCCCATCCTTCCGCATCGCCGGGATACCGGTTGAGGCCCGCCAGCGCCACATCGAGGAACCGGGCCGAGTCCTCGGTGACGCCGAGGAACCGGGATCCGCCGCCCAGCAGACCGGCGGCCATCGCTCCCTGCACGGAGTCGGGGGCGCTCAGGTAGGTGACCCGGGCGGCGATGGCGGTCGGGGTGAAGCCGTGGTCGGCCAGCGCCACCAGCACCGCCTCGAACATGATGCGCTCGGCCTCGGTCGGGCGCCGTTTGGCCACCAGCCAGTAGGCCAGCTCACCGAACGTGATGTTGCCGAGTAGGTCGGCGGCCAGATCCTGGCCGAGGAGGTGAATGTGATCGGCGTCCGACGCGCCGATGCCGGTGCGGAACCTCGGCACGTCACCGGGTGCGGTCGGATTGGAGCTCATGGTCTGCTCCCGATCAACTCGTCGATATCGGCGTCGGGCGTCGCCAACCAGGACCGAATCGCCTCCGTGTGTTCGCCGAGCGCCGGCGGCGGGAGGTCGTAGCGAGGGGCGGCGTCGCTGAAGTCGATCGGGTTGCGGATCAGGTCCACGGCTCCGCCGCCGGCCGCGTCCCCGGCCTCGACCACGGCGGCTCCTACCGCACCACGGCCGTCACCCCCGACCGACACCCGGGGGTGGAGCCCCAGGCGTTCGGCCAGATCGACGCCCTCGGCGATCGAGTTGATCGGCCCGCACGGCACCCCGGCGTGGTTGAGCTTGAGGAACAGATCGTCGGCCGACCATCTCGCCAGCTCCGCTTCCAGCAGCGGTCGCAACTCGTTGCGGTTCTCGGCCCGATCGCTGTTGAGGGCGAAGCGGGGATCGTCGGCCAACTGGGCCACACCCAGGATCTCACACAGCGAGCGGAACTGGCGGTCGTTGCCGACGGCGATGATCACATCGCGGTCCTCCGCCGGGAGCGGCAGATAGGGGTACACGCTCGGGTGGGCGTTGCCCATCCGAAACGGCACCACCCCGCCGGCGGTGTACGCGGCCGTTTGATTCACCAATCCCGACAGGGCCGACGACAGCAGGTTGACCTCGACATGTTGCCCCCGACCGGTTCGATGGCGTTGCTCGAGTGCGGCCAGCACACCGATCAGCCCGTGCATCCCCGTCATCACGTCGAACACCGAGATCCCGGCCCGATAGGCCGGACCTTCGGGATCACCGGTCAGGCTCATCAGGCCGGACACCGCCTGCACGACCAGGTCGTAGCCGGGCAGCCCGGCCCCCTCCGATGTGCCGAATCCGCTGATCGACAGGTAGATGAGGCGAGGATTGACCCGATGGGCGGCCTCGTACCCGAGATCGAACTTGTCGAGGCCACCGACCTTGAAATTCTCCAGGACGATGTCGGACCGGCGGAACAGCTCATGGATCAGGGCCACGTCGTCGGGGTCGCGGAAGTCGGCGACCATCGACCTCTTGTTGCGGTTGATCGACAGATAGTAGGTGGCGACCCCCTTCGCGTCGGGTGGGTTCCAGGTCCGCGTGTCGTCCCCGTCGGCGCTCTCGATCTTGATCACGGTGGCACCGAGGTCGGCGAGCAGCATCGAACAGTAGGGCCCGGCCAGTACCCGGGACAGGTCGGCGACAACGAGACCCTCCAGCGGAGCGGGGGCGCGATTGTCGGTTTCGGAGGCGCTCATGCGATGGGCTCAGTTCTGAATTCGGACTGGGACAGCACGACCCAGGACACGATGCCCGAGCGCGACGGCCTGGCCCGGGTTTAGGTCAGTTCATCGGCTTCGAGGTCGGCTAGCCCGCTGACCGGACATGTTACCATCTAGCGGACGTGCGCCGGAAGCCGACCCGGGGCCCCGAGCCACCAGATCCCGGGAACACATCGCCGCCGTCGCCGGTTGACCACCCCGATGACCGAACCACGCCTCGATCGCTGGCGCCGTCGGGCTCAAACCATTCCCGCGATGTTGGCGGCCACGGCGCTTGGATTGGTCGCGGCGCCCGTGGCGATAGCGGCCCTGGCAGCTGCCGATCTCGTGAGGATGCGGACGAGGCTCCCATCGGCCCGGGTCTACCTGTTCATCCTTCAATACCTCGTCAATGACTCGGTTGAGATCCTGGCCGCCGGACCGCTCTGGGCGCTGGCCGGGTTCGGGACGCGCCTGCGATCCTCGGCTTCGGTTCAACGCCATCAGCGCCTGCAGCATTGGTCGGTCGACCTCCTGGAGCGTCGGGCCGGGCAACTGCTCGGACTGCGGATCGACATGTCTGCGGAGGACCATGCCTTGCTGGTCGGGGAGCACGGCATTCGGCCAGTCATCGTTGTCAGTCGGCACATCTCGCTGTTCGATGCCGCCCTCCCCGGTCTCGTGACCCATCGGGCGGGCTATTCGTCGCGGGGGATCATCATGGCCGAGTTGCTCCGCGATCCGGGTTTCGACCTGATCTATGGTCGCCTCGGGTCGGTGTTCATCCCCCGTGATGGGGGGAAGACGGCGAAACGAGCGATCACTCGGATGGTCGACTGGGCCGACGAGAACACCGCCTACATCCTGTTTCCCGAGGGTCGATTGTTCCGGCCCGATGCGCTGGAGCGGTCCATCGAACGACTCGGCGCCGCCGACCCGGAGCGGGCGAAGAGACTACGTGGCCTGTCGTCGGTGCTCCCTCCTCGACCCGGCGGTCTGCTCACTCTGCTGGACGCGCTTCCCGACGCCGACGTCGTCGTCCTCGATCATCGAGGACTCGACCGATACCAGCGCCTCGCCGATCTCGCCAGATCGGCACCGGTCGACCGGCCGATCACGGTCACCGTCCGGCGTATCCCGCGCCCGGAGATCCCGTCCGACCCGGCCGCCCAAACCCGGTGGCTCGACGACCTGTGGCTCGACCTCGATCGGGACCTGACCCGTTCCCCGTGACGAGTCGCCCGATCAGCCCAGGCGCCCGGTTTCGTAGGCCCACATGGCGATCTCGACCCGGTTGCGGGCACCGAGTTTGTTCATCAAGCTGGCGAGGTGGGACTTCACGGTACTGAGGCTGATGTGGAGGTCGGTGGCGATCTCGGCGTTCGTCCGGCCCCGGGCCACCGTGACAAGGACCTCCTCCTCCCGCTCGGTCAGCGCCTCGACCGGCTGAATGGGGGGTTCCGACCGGGCACCGTTCGTGCCGCCGCCTCCCCGTCGGACGAATTCGGCCAGTAGGCGGGCGGTGATCGACGGTGCGATCAGCGCATCGCCGCTGGCGGCGGCGCCGATGGCCTGCACAAGCAGATCCGGACCGGCGTCCTTGAGCAGGAACCCCCGGGCCCCGGCCTTGAGAGCCCGGTGGACGTACTCGTCGAGGTCGAAGGTGGTGATGACGACGACGGCCAGCGGATCGTCGACGTCGGCTCCGGCCAGCTGCCGGGTGGCCTCGATGCCGTCGAGCTCCGGCATGCGGATGTCGAAGAGGCACACGTCGGGGCGGAGCCGTCGGGCGAGCTCGACGGCTTCCCGTCCGTTGGCCGCCTCCCCGACAACTTCGATGCCGTCCTGGGCGTCGAGGATCATACGAAGACCCGTGCGGATCAGATCCTGGTCGTCGGCCACCAGCACCCTGATGGTCACGCCACCCCCGCCCCGTCGACGGCGGTGAGTCCGACCTCACCGCTGCGGGGTAGAACCGCACGGACCTTCCATCCCCGCTCGCCGTCGGGGCCGGCACTCAGCGTGCCACCCAACAGCTTGGCCCGCTCGGCCATCCCGACCAAACCATAGCCGGTGGTGGCCGAAGGGGGCGGGTTGTGCATGCCGTCGTCGGTCACGGTCAGCTCGACCCGCTCGCCGTCGCCGACCACCCGAACGAGAACCCGTGAGGCGTTCCGGGCGTGACGCACGGCGTTGGTGATCGACTCCTGTGCAAGTCGGTACAGCGCCGTGTCGACGGCGGGCTGTAACCCGTCGAGGTTGCCGGCCAGCTCGAGATCGATCCGTGGACCCGGACCACCGGCGCCCCGGCCGGCAGCTCCCGGATCAACGCCGGAACCGTTCCCGCCGATCTCGGTCAACCGTTCGATGTCGGCCAGGCCAGGCTGCGGGGCGAGTTCGACGCCGGCGGTTTGGTCACCCTCTCGCAAAGCGCCGACCATGTTACGCATCTCGGCCAGCGCCCTCGCCGCCTCCTCCTCGATCACGGCCAGAACCTCGGTCGCCCGATCGGGGTCCTTGGCGGCCATCGCCCGCCCGCCTTGGGCCTGGATGGCGATGGCCGAAACGTGGTGGGCCACCGAATCGTGCAGCTCCCGGGCGAGCTGTTCCCTGGTCAACAACCTGGCCCGCTCGATGGCCTGCCGGCGGTTGTTGGCCTGGTAGCGGACGAGGGCACCCAGCTCGACCGCGACAAACAGGACGATCAGCCCGCCGACCGCCTCCCCGACACCATTCCAGTCGGCGATCAGACTCGTGGCCCAGGTGACCAGGAGGAAAGCGAGTCCTATGAGGGCCTCCCGACCCGAGCCCCAGCGCCACAGCGAGTAGGGCAGGAGGAGCATGACCGCCATGACGTTCAAGCCGATCGACCCGGTACCGGTGACGACCGTGTACAGATTCTGCAGCGACATGAGGCCGAACGCAATGACCACGACGGTCAGCGGATGGGTTCGCCGCCACAGCAGGAGGGGCAGGACCGCCAGCGCCATGAGCAGCGAAGCAACCGGCTGAACGACCTCCGGGTTGAAAATGGCCTCGACGATGGCCGCCGGCATCGCCACCGCGAGCAGCGCCCAGTCACGCCACACCCGTCTCGGCGCATCCGGGACCCTGGGTTCAGTGGACATCATCATGAAGTCGCTGTACGACACACCTTCATTGTAAAGAACCCCTCGACAGCGGGGAATCGGCCGAAAGTACGAGCGGGGGATCACCCGATCGGCCAGGTGGAAAATGGCCGGAAGAACCGGGCGGGATGGCCGGACTCCCGATGTGGCGGCACGCCTCCCCGGCGGATGATGAGCCTCGAAGAGCGCAAGCAAAGGGCCTGCAACGGCCCATCATCCCCGGGCTGGGCTCGGCGTGAAGGAGGAACAATGGTTACCGCAATCGGCAGGTGGTGTTTCGACCACCGTGGTAGAACGGTTCTCGGGTGGTTCGTCGCACTCGGCGTCATTTTCGGAGCGGCCGGCGCGCTCGGTCCTGCCTTCAGCGCCACGTCCGGAGTTCCCGACTCCGACTCGGCCGACGGCATCGCCGTGCTCGACCAGTATTTTCCCGAGCTCGGCGCCGGCGGCACATCGGGCACGATCGTGTTCACGGCCGACCAGGGAGTCGACGATCCCGAAGTGGTGGCGGCCATGGAAGCCCTGTTCGCCCGGGTCAATGCCGGGTTCCCCGACGAATCGGGTGGACCGGAGCATCCGGGAGCGACGGTGGTGTCGCCCTACAGCGAGCAGGGTCAGGGCCAGATAGCCCACCAGGGCGACCTGGCGGGTCGACTGGCGTTCGCGCCGGTGAACCTGTCGGCCGACGTCGATGACACCGAGTCCGGGCTCATAGGTGAGGCGATCATCGAGAACGCACCGGAGATCGACGGCCTCCAGGTCCTGGCCGGTGGTCAGTATCTGGCCGTCGTCGAACCGCCGCAGACGGAGTTGATCGGCGTGGCGTTCGCCATCGTCGTGCTCATTCTCGCCTTCGGTTCGGTGCTGGCCATGGGGCTGCCGATCGCCGTGGCCGTGGGCGGGGTCGGGGCCGGCATCGGGCTGGCCACGGTGGTCGGCCACGTGCTCGACGTTCCCGACTTCTCGACCGTGTTGGGCATGATGATCGGCCTCGGCGTCGGCATCGACTACGCCCTGTTCATCGTCACCCGCTACCGGGGGGCGCTGCACCGGGGGCTCGCCCCCGGGGAGGCGTTGAACGAGGCGATGGGCTCGGCCGGACGAGCCGTGATCTTCGCCGGGTTCACGGTGGTCATCTCGATGCTCGGCCTGCTGTTGATCGGCATCGGCTGGGTCGGCGGCATGGGTATCGCCATCTCGCTCACCGTCCTCACCACCATGATCAGCTCGGTCACGCTGCTGCCGGCGCTGCTCGGTTGGGCCGGAGAACGGGTGGAGATCACCCGCTGGCGGGGCCTGATCGCCGCCGGGTTCGCCGCCGTCGCCCTGCTCGGTCTTGGCATCGGCGTCTCGGCGGCAGCCCTGGCCGGAGCGGTCGGTGTCGTCTCGACGCTCCTGCTGAGCTTCGCCGTTCGGGGTCTGCGCCGGCTGGTGCCGCCACGTCAGGCCAAGCCCATCCGCCGAACATGGGCCTACCGGTGGAGCCGGGCCATTCAACGGCGACCTGTCGTGGCCGCCCTCGGTGCGACCGCGGTGCTGCTGACGCTCGCCGCTCCGGTTCTCGACATGCAACTCGGCTGGACCGACGAGAGCAACTTCCCGGCCGAAAGCCACACCCGCCAGGCCTACGAGCTGATGTCCGAGGGATTCGGCGCCGGCTTCAACGGGCCGCTCGTCGTCACCGCCGTGCCCGGGGCCGGTGCCTCACCAACCGCGGCGGCCGACTCATTGGCCGGCCTGCAGGAGGCGTTGGCATCGACCGACGGCGTCGCCGCCGTGGCCCCGGCGATGGCCGATGATCCCTCCGACCCGCAAGCCTGGGTCCTCACCGTCATCCCCACCACCTCACCCCAGGACGACGCCACCGTCGAACTGGTCCATCACCTGCGGGAGACGGTGATCCCGGCGGCTGTCGGCACCTCCCGCGGGGTCGCCGACATCGACGTGGACATCACGGGCCTCGTGGCCACCAACATCGATATCACCAACTACCTGGCCCAGCGGACACCGGTGTTCTTCGGCGGGGTGTTGGCCCTGTCATTCCTGCTGTTGATGCTGGTGTTCCGCTCGATCCTGGTGCCGGTCAAGGCCGTGATCATGAACGTGCTGTCGATCGCGGCAGCGTACGGCGCAGTGGTCGCCGTGTTCCAATGGGGCGTGGGCGGAACGGTGCTCGGCATCGAGGGCGGTCCGATCAACCCGTTCATCCCGATGATGATGTTCGCCATCGTGTTCGGGTTGTCGATGGACTACGAGGTCTTCATGCTGTCCCGCATCCGGGAGGAGTACGACCGGACCGGCGATGCCGTGACGTCCGTGGCCGACGGGCTGGCCAACACCGCCCGGGTCATCACCGCTGCGGCCGCCATCATGGTCGTGGTCTTCGGTTCGTTCATGTTCGAGGACCTGCGAGAGGTCAAGCTCATGGGTATGGGCCTGGCCCTGGCCGTGCTGCTCGACGCCACCCTCGTTCGCATGCTTTTGGTTCCGGCCACGATGGAACTGCTCGGTGCCCGCAACTGGTGGATTCCGGCCTGGCTCGATCGGCTGCTGCCTCAACTGCACTTCGAAGGCCGGCGTCCCCGGTCCGAAACGGGGCTTCCGGCCGAGCCGGTGGCTGATCCGGGCGACGCTGGGCAATACCACCTGCCCCGTCCCGCCACCGAGCCGCTCGCAGAGAAGGTCCCCGTCTAGGGCCGCTATCGTGGTGCGGATGGTCGCAACGGATCAGCTTGCGCCCCGGAAGCACTTCGACCCGCAAGGTCATCGCATGGGCCCCCTGGGAACGCTTGCCGCCCAGGGGACCGTCGTGCTCGGTACGCTCTGGGTGTTCGGAGCGTTCAGCGAACTGCCGCTCCCACCGTCGGTCGGTCTGCTGCCCGTGTTCCCGATCATCGGGGCGCTGCTGCTGGCGCCCAGAACCGTGCTCATGCAGTTGCCGGTCTCGTTCTCGATCCTCGGGATCGTCGGCCTGCCTGTAGCGTCGCTGGCCTGGTCGATCGACCCCGTCGCCACCTTCTTCAACATTCGCACCGTGGTCCCGGCGATCGTGGCCATCATCCTGGCGGCCGGGTTGCTGACCCTGCGCGATTTCACTCTCGCCATGATCTGGGCCGTCCGCATCGCGGTCGTCGTCACCGTTATCGCGCTCATTCTGGTGCCCTCGACCCGCTACCACCTGATCGGCGGCGTCAACGACGATCCGTACCCGGGCTGGCACGGGTTCTTCAACCACAAGAACAACATGGCCCCGTTCCTGGCTCTGGGCATTCCGACCGTGCTGATCTTCGAGAGGAACCCGTTGTTCAAGTGGGGGACGCTCGCCCTCATTGCCGGGTTGCTGGCCGGATCCACATCGGCCACCGGCGTTTCCGGAGCCTTCATGGCCGTCATCACCTGGTACTGGCTGAAGACGTACCAGCAGCAGGACGACGACCGCGACTCGACGTTGCTGTTCACGGTCTCCCTGGTCGGGTCGGTCGCCTTGATCGGCGGCGCCGTCGCGTCCTTCGCCACCATCACCTCCGCCTACGGCAAAGACACCAGCCTGTCGGGCCGGACGGAAATCTGGGAGGCGTCGATCGAAGCCCTGTCCCGCCGGCCGTGGCTCGGACACGGGTTGGGCGCCCTGTTCTGGCGGGTCGATCTCGAGCCGGAAACGGCCGAGATCTGGCGTCACGTCGGATTCGAGGCTGCGCATGCCCACAACGGCGCGCTCGACCTGGCGCTGCAGATCGGCCTCGTCGGCCTTCTCGTGTTCACTGTTCTGTGGCTGTCGATCGTCAAGTCGGCGTGGAGCAAGCTGGACAGCTCGCCCGAGCTGGCGATCTGGATACTGACCATCATGGCGTCGAACTTCGTGATCGCGCTCTCGGAGGACGTCATGTTCGGCGGCTGGATCGCGCTGTTCTGTGCGTTGAAGGTGCTCTTGATGCGACGCGACTCGTCGTTGCTCCAGCCGAGTTGGCGTGATGGCATCACAAAGTGGACCTGACAACGTGGGCTTGACCGCGAACCTTCAACGGACCGGGCGGCGAGAAGGCATCGAGCGCCACTCCTGATGACGTCGCCAGGGGGAGGTAGGCGGATCCTCGGACTTGCCGTGCTCGGGTTGGTCGTGGTGGCGACGGTGATCGGGGGATTGCAGTATCGAGCGGGCCGCTACGGGTTCATCACCGGCATTCTGCGTGACCAGGTTCGAGGCACCGGGCCAGAAGCGGTCCGTCAGGCCGATCCGCCGTCGTATGCGACCATGGTCGCAACCGCCCCTGACGTTGTCTCGCCTCTCACGGTCGTCGGGTCGCAGCCGGCCACCGAGTTCGTGCTGACGATCGGCGTGTCACCCCCCGAGGGGGCCACGAGGATGCAGGTGTCGACCGCCGCTTCGTTTGCCGGTGCCTCCTGGCAGGATCTCACCGCCGAGGTTGACGTGCCAGTTGTTTCGGCCGGCTATCAAACCGTGTTCGCCCGGTTCGAGCTGGCCGACGGATCGTTGTCGCAGACCTGGACCGCCGGCGGTGAGATCGATCCGACCTGGGCGGCCGCCACGTCCTCGGCCGGGGAGGGCGGGCGGCACCGGCCGTCGTGGGTTCGCCCGTTCTCGCCGACGGAACTCGTCGTCCGTATCGAGGCCGGGCGGCTGGAACGAGGAGCGCTCGAGGCCTACGATCTCGACGATCCGATCGACGGCGATCGCATCCGGCGAGGTCGAGATCTGCTGCTCATCAATCGTGGTGGTGACGGCTACGGGCTCCAGGTGTCGGAGCGGACCGACGTGATCCGGCAGGCGGACCGCCTGATCGGGCGGCCGCTCGATCTCGAGGCGGCAACGTCCGAGGGCTGGACCATCACGTCGCCCGACGATCCCGGCTTCGCGCTTCTCATCGATCCGGCCAATCTTCGTGCGTTGAGCCGGCCCGCCGGCGGCGGCATCGATGGCGACAACGAACCGGTCTGGGAGTTGACCCACGACGTGGTGCTCTCGCTGCCCGCCCCGCTGACGGCAGGGACCCGCTATCGGATCGAACCGGCCGGAACCGTCGACCCGATCGAATTCGTCTACGACCCGGCGGTCGTGCAGTCGCCGGCGGTGCGGGTCACCCAGATCGGTTTCGCTCCCGGCGACCGGCCCAAGTTGGCGTATCTTTCGGGGTGGTTCGACGGGATCGGCGACTCCGCACTCGACGCCGCCGCCGCAGCGTCCGGGACGGGGGACGGAACCGCATCGTTCACGGTGGTCGACGAGGAGTCCGGGATCGTCGCATTCACCGGCTCCGGCGCGCCCAAGAACACGGGGGCGGCGGAACTTTCGGGCAGCCCGGTCGTCGAGCTCGACTTCTCGACACTGAGCGACCCCGGCCGGTACCGGGTCTGCGTGGCCGCGGTCGGATGCTCGTCCTCGTTCGTCATCGACGCCGACGTCTGGATCGACCTGGCCGACACCGTGGCCCGGGCCACCTACCTGCAGCGCAGCGGCACGGAACTCGGCCCGCCCTCCACGCCGATCGTCCGGCCCCGCCCGTATCATCCCGCCGACGGCGTGGTGGTCAATGGCACCGACTACACCCTGCTGCAGGCCCGGGTCGACCCGATGGACGAAGCCTTTGCTGCACTACCGGCCAATGCCACCGATGAACGATTCGACCAGGCCTGGGGTGGCCACTTCGATGCCGGCGACTGGGACCGCCGGATCTACCACCTGTGGTACGCCCGCAACGCCGCGCTGCTGGTCAGCGAGTTTCCCGAGCTCTACGGTTCACACGATGTGCACATCCCGGAGAGTGGTGATGCCGTACCGGACCTCCTGGACGAGGCGTTGTGGTCGCTCGACTTCTATCGTCGGTTGCAGCGGCCCGACGGCGCGGTCAGCGGTGGAGTCGAGGCCTCGGAGCATCCGCCCCGGAACGCGACGTCGTGGGTCGACGATCTCGCGGTGTACGCCTATCGGCCCGACGTGTACTCCACGTACATCTACGCCGGGGTCGCAGCCGAGATGTCGGTGGCGTTGCGCCCCTACGACGCGGCCCGAGCCGACGGCTACCTGACCTCCGCGCTTGCAGCCATGACGTGGGCCGAGTCGACCGGCCGGGATGAGCTCGCGGCTCTCACCTTCGTCGATTCGGGGAGTAGGGAGGAGGTCGGCGAGCTGGTGGCCGACCAGCGTCACGTGGCGGCGGCTGCGCTGCTGATGGCCACGGGCGACGAGCGGTGGCACGACCTGTTCCTGGAGACCGCCGGCTACCTGGCCGAGAGCGGCCCTGATCTGTCGTGCCATCGGCACACCCGCTGCGATGCGGCGTGGCTCTACCTGCAAGCCGACCCGTCGCTCACCGATGCCGAGGTCCGGGAGACGTTGACCGACCGGTTCCGCCGATCGGCCGACAACATCATCGCGTTCGCCGAGACCAACGGCTACGGCTGGACCACCGAGAACCCCGACGTGCCGCTGATCTGGGGTCTCGGCAGCGGCGGGGCACCGCACACCGGCGGGCTGCTCCGGGCCTACCAGCTGACCGGCGAGCCCCGCTATCGGGAGGCGGCGCTGCGTTCCGCGCTGGTTGCGCTCGGCGCCAACCCGCAGAACCGATCGCTGATCACCGGTGTCGGTCACGACCCGGTTCGACACGCCCAGATCAACGACGTCAAACACGGCGGTCTCCCGCTGTGGGCGGGCACGCCGGTGTACGGGCGTCACGATCTCGACTGGTCGCCCGATCTCGACTGGGTCACCGACGTGGTTCTCACGCCCGCCGGAGCCGACCCCGATCCCCGGTCGCTGCCCTACATGTGGCAGTGGTTCGACGTGTCGAACGTTGCGGTGTTCAACGAGTTCACGGTGCACCAGAGTCACGCCGAGGCGCTGTTCACGTTCGCCACCCTGGCCGCAACGTCCTCGTGAGGCGCACCCGGTGGCGACCGTGACGCCATGTTTGGTGTGTTCCGATGACTGTTCCTGTGTCATCCGTTCGTCTGCTGCTAGGCTCTTTGCCGTTGGATTGGTTGTTTGGCGGCGCCCAGATCGGATCCGAGCAGCATCAGCAAGCCACGGGCGAGGACGTGTCGAATCATGGTCGCAACGACCGAGAAACAGTTTCTGAAAAACGTGCGGAGCGCCGCACTGGATGTCGGAGTCGTCGGCGGGCTCGTCGCGTTCCTGACCTTCATGTTCCTGACCGGGCGACCGGGCCAGCTCGGCGCACTCTTCCAGGAGAACATGCGGGGGTCGTTCTCCTTCTTCGTCTCGGTGCAGTTCCTGCTGGCGGTTCCGACCATCTTCATCCTGGAATACATCATGCCGGCCCGCCCGGAGCAGCGAGGCGTGTCGCCCAGCGTCATCGGCGACGCGCTGTACATGCTCGTCCACCTGCCGGCAATCTCGGCGTTCATGGTGTTCGTCTCCGGTCCGATCAATGACTTCCTGGCCGCCAACGCCTCCTGGGCCGTGGTCGACACGACCCGCACCTGGCCGCTTTGGCTGGCCGCCCTTGTCGGGTTGATGATCGCCGACTTCGGTGCCTTTGTCGCCCACTTTCTCAAGCACAAGGTCGCGTGGTTCTGGCGGTTCCATATGATCCACCACTCCCAGCCCCGGATGAGTATGTTCACCGCCAACCGGACCCACCCGGTCGACGCCCTGATCGAGAACTTCATCCTGTTGCTGCCGTTCTTCTTCCTGTTCCCGTCGATCACCGAGAAGGCCGGCGCCGTGTTCCTACTGGGCCTGCTCCCCGGCTGGTACGTGCGCTTCCAGCACGCCAACATCCGCACCAACATGGGCCCAGTGCGGTGGCTGTTCGTCACCCCGCAGTCGCACCGGGTTCATCACTCCACCGAGCCCGAGCACTGGAACTCGAACTACGCGAACATTTTCGCCTGGGACCGTTTGTTCGGCACCCAGCACCCCGACGACACGTCGTACCCCCCGACTGGTATCAACGATCCCTACTTCCCTGAACCGAACCGATTCCGGGTTTCGGACTTCGCTTCGTGCTTCGTCGGGCAGATGCTGTTCCCGTTCGACCGGGAAGCGGTGGCCCGCGCTTCGACGGGGAGCCCTTACGACGATTCGCACGAGGGGCCGTACCGTTCAGGATCCGGCTCGCCCCCGTAGTCCTCACGGCAACATCAGTCAGTCGTGGGTCGCATCAAGACTGGGCGAATCTTTACGATCGGTTGACCTCTCGTGGGTCTATGATGTCGGTTTGATTGCGATTCAACAACGGGACGATTTCGAGGCTCCCCCGACGCGATCCGGCGGGGCGAGGCCCGGTGTCGCACGACCGTCGGGCGGCAAGCCGTCGGGCCCACAAAGGCTCGCCAAGGCGGTCATCATCGCATCGGTCGTCATGCTGGCGCTTGCGTTTGTCGCCTCGGTCACCCGGGCGGGATCCGAGATCAACGCCGCTGACGGAGCAGCGGGCGATGTCATCGAGTCGCCGGTCCCGTCGGACAAGATCGACGTCACCACCGCCGACGGCGATCGGGC
>JBFHEP010000076.1:0-14543 GCA_041584095.1 Acidimicrobiales bacterium
GCTGAGGCGACGGATCGACACCGCACGGCGCAACGGCTTCGCCTGGAGCGTCGAGGAGTTGGTGGCCGACGCCGCCGGGCTGGCTGTGCCGCTCGTCGACGCTCGGGACCGGGTCGTGGCCGCCGTCGGCCTGTACGCACCCAGCAACCGGCTCCACCCCGACCACCCGGCAACCGAGGATCTACCGGCCCGGCTCATCGCGATGGTGGAACGCCTGGGCGGCGTCGTTACCGGCCGCTAGCCCCAATATCTCTCGCCGTCACCGGGAGAGTTACGCGCGAAACCGCACAAGACCGCGCGTCTTCGCGCGTAACTCCGCCGGGATCGAGCTGTTACGCCGCCGACGGCCCGAGCTGGGCCCGGCGGACCCTCGCCACTCGCACGACGAGGTCCACGAATCCGGCTGGATCGGCGAGTTGCGACCGGGTCACGTACAACAGCTGCCACCCCTTCGAGCCGACGAGCAGGTCTCGAACGTTGTCGGCATCGGCCCGATCCGGACCCCAGTGAAACGTCCGCCCGTGGGCCTCGACGCCGAGCTTGATCGACGGCAAGGCAAGATCGAGGCGGAAGCGCCGGCCGTCGACCTCGAGCGGAAACTGCGTCTCGAGAGGAGGCAGGTCGGCAACGTTGAGCAGATCAGCGACCACCCGCTCCAGCCACGACTCGGTGGTAGCCGACAGACGATCCCGATCGGCGAGAAGCCTGGTCAACGCAATGGGGCCGGGGTCGGTCGGTGACCAGAGCCGATCGAGTGTCCGGTACAGCCATTCGATCGAGTCGGAACGTGCGAACTGATCGAGATGCCAGCCGAGATCCTGCTCGCCGACGGCTCTCCCGAGCAGGCACAACGTGGCGGCCCGATTCAGGGTGCGGATGCCATCGACGGTGCAGACGTCACGGGTCGGATCCACATGCTGGGCTCGAACGAGGGTCACCCCCGCCGACGGTCGGGCGGATCCGGGAACCCAGATCGACGGTCGAGACCGCGGCTCGTCTGTCCAGCCATGTACCCATGTCGCATCAAGGTGGCAGGCCGCAGCCGAGCGACCGGTGAGCGATGCCGCACGAAGCGCTTGACCGGGTGGTCGGCCGAGTGCCTTAAACGCCCAGACTCGCGGATGAAGCCGAACCAGGATGCCGGCGTCGGCCGCACGCCGCACGCGGTGCGCCAGTATGGAGTGATCGGCGGCCTCGGTGCTGTGGAAGGCGTTGTGTCGAGAGGCCGCGAACTCGACCAACGCCCCGAAGGCCGGGTCGAATCGCATCTTGTGACCGTATCGGCCGCTGATCCTCGTCATGGTAGTTGCGCGCGAAGACGCGCAGTCTTGTGCGGTTTCGCGCGTAGCTCTGCGGTCATGTGACCCGGGCGCGGCCGAGGGGGCTCTGAGGGGCGCCGCCGTAGGGGCCCGGACTACAGTCGATAGCGGTGGGCGGTCACCCGGTTGAGGTTGACGAAAGGGACGAAGGAATGGACCTGAACGGCAAGGTCGTGGTGGTCACCGGCGGCGGCAACGGGATCGGCCGCCACCTGGTGTTCGATCTGCTGCGGCGGGGTTCCACGGTGGCCGCCGTCGATCTTCGGCAGGAGAGCCTGAGCGAGACGGCGGCGCTGGTCGAGTCGGGCGCTGTCGGGCCCGTGGCGCCCGGCGTGGAGGACCGACTTGGCCTGATCGTGGCCGACGTGACCGATCGATCCACCTGCGAAAGCCTTCCCGAGCGGGTGGCGAACGCTCTCGGTCCAGCCGATTGCCTGATCAACAACGCCGGCATCATCCAGCCCTTCGTGAAGCTCGACGAGCTCGCCTTCGACGACATCGACCGGGTCATCAACGTCAACCTTCACGGCCCGATCAACATGATCAAGGCGTTCCTCCCCGGTCTGCTCGAGCGGCCCGAGGCCCACATCGCCAACGTGTCGAGCATGGGAGGGTTCCTGCCCGTGCCCGGGCAGACCGTGTACGGGGCGACAAAGGCCGCGGTGAAGCTGCTGAGCGAGGGGCTGCAGGCGGAATTGGCCGAGACCAACGTCGGGGTCACGGTGATCATGCCGGGCGGGGTCAGCACCGAGATCACCACCAACTCCGGCGTGGAGAGCCCGATCGATCCGGAGGAGGCCGAGAACAGCCGCCTTCCCACCACCGCTCCTTCGGATGCCGCCTCCGCCATCCTCGACGCGATCGAACACAACCAGTCGCACCTCTACATCGGTGTCGACTCGAAACTCATGAACGTGGCCGCCCGAGTGGCGCCCCGACGGGCGTCGCGTCTCGTCCAGAAGCAGATGAAGGACCTGCTCGAGCGGTCGTAGGTTCTCCTTGACACCTCGAGGCCCTCTCGCTAACCTACAACCAAATGGTTGTAGATAAGACCCATGCCTTTGACCTTGACGACGAAGAGGTCGACCGGCTGTTTCACGCCCTGGCCGACCGCACACGTCGCGACATTCTCGCTCAGGCCATGACCGGCGACCACTCGGTTTCGGCGCTGGCCCGCCGCTACCCGTTCAGCTTCGCCGCCGTGCAGAAGCATGTGGCGGTCCTGGAGAAGGCCGGCCTCGTGACCAAACGTAAGCACGGGCGCGAACAACGGGTGGTGACCAACATGAACGCCATCGAACGAGCCCGAACGCTGCTCGACCATTTCGAACAGCTCTGGGTCGAACGCCTGGAGCGCTTCGAGGCCGTCCTCGAAGACGACGACTGACCGAACACCAACAGAACCGAAGGGACAAGACGATGCCCGTTACCAGTATTGACAAAGACCTCGATGCTCTGACCCTCACCCTGACCGCCGAGTACGACGCCGACACGAAACAGGTGTGGGAGCTGTGGGCCAACCCCCGAAAGCTCGAGCGCTGGTGGGGTCCGCCGACCTACCCGTGCACCTTCATCGAACACGACCTGAGCGTCGGGGGCGAGATGCTCTACAAGATGGTGGGCGACGAGCAGGGCGATGAGCACTACGGCCGGTGGCGGATCCTCGCCCTCGAAGCTCCGAACCTCATCGAGATCCAGGACGTCTTCGCCAACGAGGACGGCACCCCCAACCATGACCTACCGTCGACCAAGTTCGAGGTGAGGATCACCGAACTCGACGGCGGTCGGACCCGAATGCAGACCATCTCGCACTTCCCGTCGCTCGAAGCGATGGAGCAGATGATCGAGATGGGGATGGTCGAGGGTATCGAGGCCGCAGCCGGCCAGATCGACGCCATCCTCGCCGAGTCCTGAGCGCCGGAATCCCTTCCGGCTTTTTGGGAACCTTCGGGCATGCTGCCAGAATCGCATCATGCCCGAAGGCCACGTTCTGCATCGAGCCGCCCGACACCAGGGCAAGAGGCTCGCCGGTCGGGCGGTGGCCGCCGAGTCGCCGCAGGGCCGTTTTGTCGGCGGGGCGACAGCTGTCGACGGGCGGGTCGTTGAATCCGTCGAGGCCCGGGGCAAACACCTCTTCTACCGGTTCGACAACGAGCTGGCCGTGCACGTCCACCTCGGGCTGTTCGGCAAGTTCCGCCTGCAGACGCCGCCGTTCCCGCAACCGTCACCCAACGCCCGCCTCCTGCTCAGCACCGACCACGACCGCGTACACCTGGCCGGTCCGACGACCTGTGAACTGTTGACCCCCGTCGAGGTCGAGATGGTGCTCGACGGGCTCGGTCCTGATCCTATCGTCGACCCGGCCGACGGCGCCGACCGATTCGCTGCCGCGCTGAGCCGGCGCTCAGTGCCGATCGGGCGGGCGCTGCTCGACCAGAAGGCGATCGCCGGACTCGGCAACGTGTACCGGTCCGAGCTGTTGTTCATGATCGGATTGAATCCGTTCGTTCCGGCCCGGGAGATCGACCGGGATCTCGTCGACCAGTTGTGGAAGCTGTCGGTCGACGAGTTGCGTTCCGGTGAACGGTCGGGGCGGATCGTGACCGTGGAGCCGGCCGAGGTCGACCGCCGTCGCCGCTCCGACCTGAGACGAAGCGAACGGCTCTACGCCTACAAACGCCACGGCAAACCGTGCCGTCACTGCGGATCGCCGATCGCCTCGACCGAGATCGACGACCGCAACATCTGGTGGTGCCCGACGTGCCAGCCCGCCCCAAATCGGAAGGTAGTCCAGTGAACACCCCGCCGGCTCGAGAACATCTCGGCACCCACATCGTGGACAACCAGCCGACGCCCCGGGACGGCATCGATCTGTGGGCCGCCGATCCGGTGCTGCGAGCCGTCGTCACCTCGGCAGCCGGCGATACCGAGGTGGTGGCCAGGGCCGGGGCGACCCTCGGGAGCGCCGACCTGCGAGACGCCGGCCGGGAAGCCCGACGAGTGAAACCCGAGCTGGTGGCCTTCGATCGGACCGGCCGGCGGGTCGACGAGGTTCGCTACCACCCCGCGTACCATCGGCTCCTGTCGACCGCGATCGAGCTCGGGTACACGGCGGTGCCGTGGGAGGGCGACGGGGCGAGCGGCGGGCACGTCACCCACGCCGCCATCCTGTACTGCCTGACCCAGACCGAGCCCGGCGTGTGTTGCCCCCTGACCATGACCTATGCCGGAGTTCCGGCCCTCTCCGCGGACGCCGACCTCGAAGCGGTCTGGCGGCCGCGGCTCACCAGCCGCCGTTACGATCCGACAGCCGCCCCGATCGACGACAAGGAATCGGCCACGCTGGGCATGGCCATGACCGAGAAGCAGGGCGGATCCGATGTTCGGTCGAACACGACGACCGCCCAGCGCGACGGCGACCTCTACCGCCTCAACGGCCACAAGTGGTTCTGCTCGGCGCCCATGTCGGACGGGTTTCTGACCCTGGCCCAGACGGCCGGCGGCCTGACCTGCTTCCTCGTTCCCCGCTGGCTCGAAGGTGAACGGAACGGGATCAATGTGATGCGGTTGAAGGACAAGCTGGGAAACCAGGCCAACGCCTCGGCCGAGATCGAATACGTCGATGCGCTCGGATGGCGCCTCGGCGACGAGGGGCGGGGCGTGGCCACGATCATCGAAATGGTCCACCACACGAGGTTGGACTGTGCCGTTGCGCCGGCCGCCCTGATGCGGGCCGCCATCGATGAGGCCCACTGGTGGGCCCAACACCGACGGGCTTTCAACCGTCCCCTCGTCGATCAACCCTTGATGCGGGCGGTGCTGGCCGACCTCGTACTCGACTGGGAAGGAGCCGTCGGTCTGGCCTTCCGAGCGGCTCACGCATTCGACCAGGACGGCGCCGAGGATCGGATCTTCGCCCGTCTCATCGTCGCCCTGGCCAAATTCCTCAACAACAAGCGGTGCGTCCGAGTGACCTACGAGGCCATGGAATGCCTGGGAGGCATGGGCTATGTCGAGGAGACGCCGATGCCGATGCTGTATCGGGAGGCGCCGCTGAACTCGATCTGGGAGGGTTCGGGAAACATCATCTGCCTCGACGTTCTACGCACGCTGGTGAAGGAGCCGCTGGCCGGCGAGATGTTGCGGGACGAACTGCGCTCGGCGGGCGGCTCCGATCGCCGCTTCGACGAGGCACTGGCCGCCCACGAAACCCGCTGGCCCGGCCTGCCGTCCGAAGAGGAGGCCCGCTGGTTCTGCGAGAGTCTGGCCAACCTGTTGACGGCCTCGATCCTGGTGCGCTTTGCGCCGGCTCCGGTGGCCGACGGCTACGTCGCCACCCGGGTGGCAGGTGAGCGGGGCCACATCGCTGGATCGACGGCCTCCCTCGACGCAGCCGCACTCATCGCCCGGATCAGCGGGTGAACGCCCCCAAGGTCGGTGTGTGAATGTGCTGTGAAACCGGGCGGCCCGGTTTTGGACGAGCGGGGTTCGTCGGTCATCCTTTGATATGACCATCCACGTCGGGATCGAGCACCGAACGTCCTACCGCTTCGCGCGACCGACGACGGTGCATCCCCATGTCGTCCGGCTCCGCCCGGCCCCCCACTGCCGAACCCCCATCCTGGCCTACAGCCTGCAGGTCAAACCCCACGACCACTTCATCAACTGGCAGCAGGATCCGTTCGGCAACTTCATGGCCCGCCTGGTGTTCCCTGAGCCGGCGACCGAGCTGTCGATCACGGTCGACGTGGTGGCCGACATGACCGCCATCAACCCGTTCGACTTCTTCGTGGAGGAGTCGGCCCGGACCTACCCGTTCGCCTACGACCCGGCCGTGCGGGCCGACCTCGAACCCTACCTCCGCACCGCCACCGAATCCCAGACGCTGCTCGACCGCTGGATCGTCGAGGCCGGCCTCCCCGGTCCGGGTACGGCGATCGTCGACTTCCTCGTCGCCGCCAACCAGCGGCTTTACGAGAACATCGAGTATTCGGTGCGGATGGAACCCGGTGTCCAGACACCGGATGTGACCCTGTCTCGGGCCATCGGCTCGTGCCGGGATTCGAGCTGGGTGCTGGTCGAGGCGATGCGCCGCCTCGGACTCGCCGCCCGGTTCACGTCCGGCTACCTGGTGCAGCTGCGGGCCGACCAGGAATCTCTCGACGGGCCCGACGGGCCGGTCGAGGACTTCACCGACCTGCACGCCTGGGCCGAGGTGTACATCCCCGGGGCCGGTTGGATCGGACTCGACCCCACCTCCGGCCTCCTCGCCGGCGAGGGACACATCCCGCTCGCCAGCGCACCCAGCCCGGCCAACACCGCACCGATCTCGGGGTCCACCGGACTGGTCGACACCGAGTTCAGCTTCTTCAACAAGGTCACCAGGATTCGTGAGGACCCACGGGTCACACTCCCCTACACCGACGCCCAGTGGGAAGCCATCGACCAACTTGGTCGCCAGGTCGATCAACGGCTCGACGACGGCGACGTTCGTCTCACGATGGGTGGCGAACCGACATTCGTGTCGATCGACGACCGGGAGGGCGATGAGTGGAGCACCACCGCCGACAGTCCAACGAAACGCGCCCTCGCCGACAACCTGGCCCGGCGGCTCACCGAGGCCCATGAGGGCGGTGGAGGCCGGTGTGCGCTACGCCAGTACGGGCAGGGCAAGTGGTATCCGGGCGAACCCCTCCCCCGCTGGCAGATCGGCATGGTGTGGAGGGACGACGGGAAGCCGTTGTGGTCTCGGCCGGATCTTCTCCTCGGATTCGCCGACTTGACCGACGCTCCGAATGCGGTTGAGGGCGAGTCCGAGGTCCCGCTGTCGGATGTGGAACCCGGCGCTTCCCTCGGGGCTGCAACACGCATCCCCTCGGGACCGGGTTCAACATCCTCGACCGTTTCCGACACTCGGGCGTTCGCCGAGAAGGTTTGTGAGCTCTTGGGCGTTGATGCGGATTCGTTTCTGCTGCCCGCGTTCGAGGACCCGATGAACGAGTTGCTGGCGGACGTGCGTCGACCGGACGGGGATCCTCCGGATGCCGATCTGGAGCCGGGTCACGGTTCCGGTGAGAGTGAGGACGGGCGGCGGCTCGTCGATCGGGTCGATTCGGCCAGTGGTCAGCCCGTGGCGTTCGTGTTGCCCATCCATCCCACCGAGGTCGGGCATGGATGGCAGACAACGCGATGGCGGTTGCGCCGTGAGCACCTCTACCTCATGCCCGGCGATTCGCCCGCCGGGCTCCGGCTTCCGCTCGAATCGCTCACCTGGTCCGAATTCCCGCCCACGTTCGACCGGTCGAACTTCGAGCCCCGAGGCGAGCTGCCCGGCCCCGGACAATGGACCGCACCGGCAAAAGTCGTCGAGCGGCACGAGACCCCGCCGACCGCGATCGTCGTCGAACACAAAGCGGGGTCGGTTCGGGTGTTCGTCCCCCCGGTTCCAAACGCCGAGCACGCCGTCGAGTTGATCTCCGTTCTGGAGGCGGCGGCGGTCGAATGTGCGCAGCCGATCCTCGTCGAGGGCTACCCGCCGCCGGGCGACGCCCGACTCCGGACCGTCGTCGTCACACCCGACCCCGGCGTCATCGAGGTGAACGTGGCACCGTCCACATCGTGGCCCGAGCTGGCCGAATCGACCATCGAACTCTACGAAACGGCCCGGCAGACCCGGCTCGGCACCGAGAAGTTCGACGTCGACGGCAGCCACACCGGCACCGGTGGCGGCAATCACATCACCATCGGCGCGGCGACACCGGCCGACAGCCCGCTGCTGCGCCGACCGGACCTGCTTCGCTCGATGGTCACCTACTGGCAGCACCACCCGTCGCTCTCCTACCTGTTCTCCGGCCGATTCATCGGTCCGACCAGTCAGTCGCCCCGGGTCGACGAGGGCCGGGTCGGGACCATCGACGATCTGGAGATCGCCTTCGAACAGCTCGATCGGCTGGCGGCCCAGGAGGGCGCGGACACCCTGCCGTGGGTGCCCGATCGGCTGTTGCGTCACCTGCTCGTCGACCTGACCGGCAACACCCACCGGGCCGAGTTCTGCATCGACAAACTGTTCAGCCCCGACTCCGAACGGGGCCGGCTCGGTCTCCTGGAACTGCGGGCCTTCGAGATGCCGCCTCACGCCCGGATGGCGCTGGTGCAGGCGCTGCTGATCCGCTCCCTGGTGGCCCGGTTCTGGGAGTCGCCCTATCGCCACCGACTCGCCCGGTGGGGAGCGGAACTCCACGACCGGTTTCTTTTGCCGTGGTATGTCCGTACCGATATCGATCAGGTGGTCGACGACCTGAACCGCCACGACATCGCGTTCGACCGGGCCTGGCTCGACCCGTTCTTCGAGTTCCGGTTTCCCCGCATCGGGGAGGTCAACCGGGGCGGGGTGCGCGTCGAACTGCGCAATGCGATCGAGGTGTGGAACGTGCTGGGTGAGGAGACGACCGGGACCGGGACCGCCCGGTACGTCGACTCGTCACTCGAACGGGTGCAGGTGCTGGTCGAGGGAAGCGATCCGCAGCGGCACGTCATCACCTGCAACGGTGTGCCGGTGCCGCTTCGACCGACCGACCAGGATCGGGTGCTGGTCGGAGGGGTCCGCTACAAGGCGTGGGCACCATGGTCGGCGCTCCACCCGACGATCGAGGTCCACAATCCGCTGGTGTTCGACGTGCTCGACCGCTGGTCCGGGCGCTCGCTTGGCGGCTGCTCCTACTACGTGGCCCATCCCGGCGGCCGCTCGTACGACACGTTCCCGGTCAATGCGGTTGAGGCCGAGTCGCGCCGGGCGGGGCGGTTCTTCACCCACGGTCACAGCGCCGGATCGATCGACATGGCGGCGCTCGAGTCGGCCCGGGGCCGAGTCGACCAGTTCCAACGCTACAGCCTCGACCTCCGGCGGTTCCCGACGGCGGAGACCCGCCACCGATGACCGCCGCGTTCTCACTCGATCCGCTCGACGGCTACTCGAGGCACGCACGCCGCTACGACGAGCTGCTCGACTCGAACGGCACGGTCCGGCCCCATTGGATACCACTGGTCGAGTCGTTCGAGAACCTCGGGGTCGGGCGGCTGCTGGATCGGGCGGCCAGGACGAAGCGACAGCTGGCCCAGGACGGCGTCACCTACAACGTCCCCATCGGCCCCGACGAGCCCGACCACCACCACCACATTGCGTGGCCGCTCGATCCCGTCCCGATCGTCATTCCCGACGACGAGTGGGACCCCGTGCGCCGTGGCGTCGTGCAGCGGGCCGAGCTACTCAACCTCATCCTCACCGACCTCTACGGACCACAGAACCTGCTGCGGGCCGGCGACGTTGCCCCGCAGCTCGTGCTCAGTGACCCGCAGTTCATGCGCTCGTTGCACGGCGTGGTGAATCCAGGTTCGAAGCAGCTGGTGCTGGCCGGGGTCGACTTCATCCGGGCCGGCGACGGATCGTGGCGGGTCTTCGGCCATCGCACCCAGGTCCCGTCCGGCGCGGCGTATGCCTTGGAGGACCGGCGGATCCTGTCGCGAGTCATGCCGAGCGAGGTCGAGGGGGCCGACGTCCAGCGCCTCGCCCCGTTCCTGCGCCTCTACCGCAAGGCGCTCCGAGCGGCGGCGCCGGCAGGCGTCGAGGATCCGGTCACGGTCGTCCTTTCGTCGGGAACCCGGTCGGAGACGGCGTTCGAGCACACGGCGCTGGCTGCCCAACTCGGCACCGCCCTGGTGCGCGGCCCCGACCTCCAGGTTCACGACGACGGCGTCCACCTCCAGACGGTGCACGGCCCCACACCGGTGCATGTCATCCTGCGCCGGCTCGACGCGGCCTATTGTGACCCGCTGGAACTCGACCCCACCTCGACGCTCGGCGTACCGGGTCTCGTCGAGGCGGTCCGTGCCGGGCAGGTCACCGTCGTCAACGGACTCGGCGCACCCATCCTGGAGAACGCCGGACTCACCGCCCTGCTCCCACACCTCTGCCGCACCCTGCTCGGCGAGGATCTGATCCTCCGGTCGGCCGACGCATGGTGGTGCGGCGATCCGGCCGGCCGATCCCATGTGCTGGCCAACCTCGATGACCTCGTCGTGCGTCCGGTCACGCGGGCTTCGATGGAATCGTCGATCGAGACCAGCGAGCTCACGGCGGCCCAGCGAACCGACCTGCGGGCCCGGATCGAAGCAGAGCCCGACCGGTTCGTCGGCCAGGAGCGGTTGGAGCCGGGCACCGCTCCCTGCCTGACCTCCGACGGCCTTCGACCCCGGGCCACCGTGCTGCGAACGTTCGCCGTGGCCGACGACGACGGCTATTTCGTGATGCCCGGCGGGCTGGCCCGGTCGGCGCCATCGGACGGCGACGGCGAGCCGATCTCGAACCTGACCGGGGCGTTGAGCAAGGACATCTGGGTCTGCGGCGGGTCACGCGAGCTGGAGCGGGGCTACTGGTTGTCGGCCGACCAGCGGCCGGTTGAGGCTCGACGGGATGCGCCGTCGGCCCGGGCGGCCGAGGATCTGTTCTGGCTGGGCCGCTACGCCGAACGGGCCGAGTCGACGGCCCGCCTGCTCAGGGTGATCCGGGATCGCCGGCGGGAGTTCATCGCCAACAGCACCGGTCCGGGGCCGGTGGCCGTGGGTGCTCTCCTGGCCGGGCTGAGCCGGATCACCGGCACGTTCCCCCGAATCGACGAGACCGAGGCCGGATCCATCGATCTCACCTCACCCGAGCTGTCGGCTCGCCTGGCCAGGATCGTGGCCGACGATCACGACCCCGGTTCCCTCGCCCATTCCCTCCACCGTCTCATCGACGACATCGACGAGCTCCGCGACCAGCTGTCGGTCGACACCAAGCTGGTGATGGCCGACCTCGACCAGCGGGTCCTCGACCTCGACCCCGGCGCGGCCGTGCCCGACGAGACCGTCGACGAGTTGTTGACCGACATCATTCAGGGGCTGCTCTCGCTGGCCGGGCTGGTTTCGGAGTCGTTGATACGCGACGAGGTCTGGCACTTCATCGACGCCGGCCGGCGGATCGAACGGGCCGTTCATCTGAGCGGACTCCTGGCCGCCACGTTGACCAGGGAGCGCACCGCTGCGGCCGAGAGCCTGGTGATCGAGTCGGTGTTGAGCACGGTGGAGAGCATCATCACCTACCGGCGACGCTACCGGTCACACGCATCGGTATCCAGCGTGCTCGACCTGCTGTTGAGCGACGACACCAACCCGCGATCGCTTCGCTACCAGCTCGACCACATCGAGGTCGACCTCCGCCGGCTCCATCAGGGCGAGGAGATACCGGTGTGGCGGACCGGCATCCCGCTCAATCATCCATCGGTGACCGATGCCGTCACCGCATCGGGAACCGGGGACCGTCCCGGCGAGACGCCGATGGTGACCGAGACCATCGCCGCGGTCCGGGAGATCGCCGTGCGGCTCACACACTTCGAGGCACAACTGTCGACCACCGGCTTGACGCCCGACGAGCAGGGACGACGGCTCGCACTGACCGAGTTCCTCGAGGATGTGATCCAGCGCCTGAACTTCGTGTCCATCCTCATCTCGGCCACCTACTTCACCCGCCAGCAGCCCGTGCGGTCGGTCGTCACCCCGGTTGACGTGACACGAATGACGCAGTCGCAGGACGGCGCGGGCGGCCAGTCGCAGACTCTGGGCCCGCCCGACACGGAGGCCGACCGGTGAAGTTCAAGATCGTCCACTTGACGACCTACACCTACGATGCACCGGTCACCGCCAGCTTCGGGAAGATCCACCAGATGCCCGAGAGCCTGGACGGCCAGCAGTGCCTCAGTCGTGAACTCACCATCGAACCCCGCCCGGAGGTCCTGTCGGAGCGGGTCGACTACTTCGGCAACCGGGTGGCGATCTGTGTCATTCGGCAGACCCACACCAAGCTCGTCGTCAACAGCGAGAGCGAGGTCGACACCGGGGGTCGGGCCGACCCGGTGCGGGAAGCCGACGGGTCCCGGGAAGCGGCCGAACTGCCCTGGAACGAGTTCCGGCACCGGCTGTTGAGCGACGACCTGGTGGCCACCGAGTTCACCCTCGATTCACCGTTGATCACCCGGTCGAGAACGCTGGCGAGCTACGCCGAGCCGAGCTTCGACCCGGATCGACCACTGATCGAGGCGGTGCGCGACCTGTCGACCCGCATCAACCGCGATTTCACCTTCGACACCAAGGCCACCGAGGTCGACACACCGCTGGAGAAGGTGCTGCGCATTCGCAAGGGGGTCTGCCAGGACTTCGCGCATGTGATGGTCGGCGGGCTCCGCTCGCTGGGCTTGCCGGCCTGCTATGTCAGCGGCTATCTCGAAACCGACCCGCCGCCGGGCAAAGAGCGGCTCGTCGGGGTCGACCGGACCCACGCCTGGGTCGGGCTGTATCTGGGTGAGGGCCGCTGGACCGGGATCGACCCGACCAACGATCAGCCGGCCGGCGAACGCTATATCACCACCGCCCGCGGCCGGGATTACGGCGACGTGCCCCCGATGAAGGGTGTGATCTTCACCGATGCCGAGAAGACCAAGCTGAAGGTCTCGGTCGACGTCCACCGCATTTGAGGTCGTCCCCGAGCGGCCTTCCCGCCTCCCAGAGTTCTGGGGTTCCCCACCCCCACTTCCGGGGCACCCGAACCCCAGAACAGGATGAAACGGGGGCGGGGGTAGGGTTTTGACGTGCAAGCCTTCGGATGCCCGACCTGCGGGCGGTTGGTCTTCTTCCACAACTTTCACTGCCTCAGTTGCGGGGCCGGGCTCGGCTACGATCCTGTGGCCCGCTCGATCGTGGCGTTCAGCAGCGGGAACGCTGAGCCGTGGCGGTCATGCGACAACCGGGTGGTGGCCGACTGCAACTGGCTCGTCCCGGCTTCGGACCCCAACCCCCTGTGCCGGAGCTGCCGGCTGACGACGGTTCGTCCCAACGATGCCGAGGCTGCACACCTGGCGGCGTTCTCCGACGCCGAGGCGGCCAAACGTCAGGTCCTCGATCAGCTCGCCGGGCTCGGACTGCCGATCGGTGCCGCCGATGGGGGTCCACCGCAGCTCCGGTTCCGGCTGATGGCGTCGAGCTACGAACGAGTCGTCACCGGGTACCAGGAGGACACGATCACCCTCGACCTGTCGGAGTCCGACGACACCCACCGGGAGCGGGTCCGTCAACAGCTCGGGGAACTCTACCGGACGGTCCTCGGCCATCTACGCCACGAGATCGGTCACTTCTACTGGTGGCTGCTGATCGCTCCGTCGGATCATCTGGCACCGTTTCGGGAGCTGTTCGGTGACGAGCAGGTCGACTACCAGACCGCACTCGACCAGCACTACTCGCAGACCGCTGGGCGGCCGATCGCCCTCGGCTCGCCCGGTCCATGGAGCGATCACCACGTCAGCGTCTATGCCACCGCCCACCCGTGGGAGGATTGGGCCGAGACGTTCGCCCAGTACCTGCTGATCCGAGACGGCCTGGAAACGGCCGAGGCGTTCGGTCTGGAGGTCGGCGATCCGTCACGCTCGGCCGGGCAGCGGGCGACTTCAGCGAGCGTGGAGTCGCAGAGCGGGCAAGGCGAGATCCGGGACATGATCGACCACTGGCTCGGCTACACCTTCGCCCTGAACGCCATGGCCCGATCGATCGGGCAGGGTGACCTCTATCCATTCGTGCTGTCGGAGCCGGTGGTGAACAAGCTGATCTTCGTTCACCGCGTCGTCGGGCTGAGCGCTTCAGCCCGTGAATCGGCCCCGTGACAGCCGGCAACCCGCAATCGCTGTGACCGCACCGGTATCAGACTGATACCATCGCACCATGGCCATGACCTTGCGTCTCACCGAGGACGAACACGCAGCACTCCGGAAGCGAGCCGACGACGAAGGCGTATCGATGCAGGAGATCGCCAGAAGCGCAATCCGCGAATACGTCGGTCTCGCCGACCACCGTGACCGCATCACCGCTTCGGCCGAGCGGATCATGGCGGCCCACGCCGAGGCCATCGAGAAGCTCGGCCGTTGAGCGACGGCTTCGAGTACCTCGAGCTCGACGATCTCGTGATGCTGGCCACGGGGCTGCTCGGCAATCCGCCTCCGATCCGTGACGTGGGTCTCCTCGCGGCCGCAGCAGCTCGACCGCAGGCCTCGGCGTTCGGAGACGACGCCTATCCGGACGTCTGGTCGAAGGCGGCCGCCCTGCTGCACTCGGTTGTGAACAACCACGCTCTTGTCGACGGCAACA
>JBFHEP010000077.1:0-14353 GCA_041584095.1 Acidimicrobiales bacterium
GCGTTCATCGCGGCGATCTCGTCCTCGAGCAGCTGCATCGTTTCGAGCAGGTTGGCTCCCCGCTGGAGCTGGAAATTGAAGAAGGGCATGGGGATGCCGCGTGACCTGGCCCAGTCGCGCTGCTCCTTGTAGGCTTCCTCTATCCCGGCGATGTCCCCCAGGTCGACCGGTACCGAGGCCTGGCTGACCAGCAGGTCACCCGACTCGCAGTGTTTGCCGACGATCCGCACCCGACGCGGGCGGGCGGCCGTGGTGGCCCGGGGCAGGAAGGCCTCGTAGCCGGAGCCGTAGAGCACCGGGCGTGGGTTGTCGCTCATGCCGCCGTCGACGGCGACATAGGTGCGGATGCCGGGCAGGTCCTTGACGGTACCCACCGTGTAGAGGGTGACGGCGGCCGCGGCGGTGATCGCCCGGCCCGGCTCGACCCCGATCCGGGCGGTGACGCCGGCCTCGGCCATGGCCTTCTGAATGACCGACGCCCACTGGGTGATGGTGGCTCCCTCCTCGCCCTCGACATACGGGACGCCGAGCCCGCCGCCGATCACCAGCTCGGGCAGCCCGAGCGGGTTGGCGAACTCGCCGAGCACCCCGCAGGCGGCGGCGAACGAATCGACCCGGAACACCTGCGAACCGATGTGGGCGTGGATGCCGACCAGGTCGACGGCATGCGAAGTCTGAGCCCGGGCCACCGCATGAGCCGCTGCGCCCGACGACACGGTGAACCCGAACTTGGAGTCGTTGTGACCGGTCGCGATGTACTCGTGGGTCTCGGCCTTGATGCCGGGTGTGATGCGGAGCAGGATCTTCGGGACGTGTCCGTCGATCGTGTGGAGGGTTTCGAGACGATCGAGTTCGTCGAAGCTGTCGACCACGAGACGACCGACGCCGACCTCCCGGGCCAGCGACAACTCACTCGCCGACTTGTTGTTGCCGTGCATGACAAGGCGGTCGGCCGGCACGCCGGCCGCCAGGGCCACGTGCAGCTCACCGCCGGTGGCGACGTCGAGACCCATTCCCTCCTCGTGGGCGAGGCGGGCCATCGCCTTGCACAGGAAGGCCTTGGTGGCGTAGATGGCGTAGTCGCCGAAGGCGGCCACCGCCTCCCGGCACCGGGCCCGAAGATGCTCCTCGTCGTAGACGAACAGCGGTGTGCCGTACTCCCGGGCCAACTCCAGTGTGTCGCAGCCACCGATCGTGAGGTTGTCGCTCTCCCCGACCGCCGCGGTGTCGGGCAGCAGATGCCATGGCAGCGGCTTGCCCGTCGGCACGAAGTCGAGTTCAAGCTGTTCGTCGGTCACGCGATCGGCTCCTACATCTGCTCCGGGGCACCCACACCCAGGAGGTCCAGTCCGATGGCCAGACCGATCCGGGTGGCCTCCGCCAGCCACAACCGGGCCTGCTGAAGGTTCGGATCGACGTCGGAGCGCAGCACCGGGCAGTCGCGGTAGAAGCCGTGGAAAGCCGACGCCAGCTCCCGGACCCAGGTGGTGATCTTGTGCGGCGCCCGCTCGTTGCAGGCGATCTCGAGGATCTCGCCGAGAGCCGACAGTTGCCGCAGCACCTCCAGCTCCCGCTCGTGGGTCAGCGCCGAGAGGTCGACATCGGGCAGCGGAACCCGCTCGATGCCACGCTCGGTCGCCTCCCGGCCCAGCGAGTGGATCCGGGCGTTGGCGTATTGCACGTAGTAGACCGGATTCTCCGCCGCCTCGGCTTTGAGCACGTCGATGTCGAGCGTCTGCGGTGAATCAATCGACTGCAGGAGGTAGGCGAACCGGGCCACGTCGGGGCCTACCTCGTCGACCAGGTCCCGAATCTCGATGAGGTTGCCGGCCCGCTTGCTGATCTTCACCGGCTTGCCGTTGCGCAGCAGCTTGACGAACTGACCGATGATGACCTCGTAGGAATCCTCGGCTTTGCCCAGCGCTATCAACGCCGCCCGCATCCGGGGGAAGTAGCCGTGATGGTCGGCACCGAGGATGTGGATCAGGTGGTCGCCTCGGTTGTACTTGTCGAGGTGGTACGCGATGTCGGGCATGAAGTACGTGTAGTTGCCGTCGCTCTTGACCAGCACCCGGTCGTCGTTGTCGCCGTACTCGCTGGTCTTCAGCCAGACCGCCCCGTCGGCCTCGTAGACAAGGCCGGACTGCTTGAGCCGGTCGAGCACCTCGGCTTCGGCACCCCGCTCGACCAGGGCCTTCTCGCTCGACCAGGTGTCGAACTCGACGTTCATCGAGGCCAGCGTCTCCCGGGCGTCTCGCAATGAGCGCTCGACACCCCAGGCGACGGGATCGGCATCGGCCGGCATCTCCGAGGCCCAGTCGTCGATGTAGGCGCCTTCGTAGCCGTTCTCCGGGACGGTGCGGCCTTCCCTGCGGGCGGCCAGCGACTGCCCGAACAACTCGGTCTGGTTGCCCCGGTCGTTGACGTAGTACTCCTTGTGCGGCTCGTAGCCGCAGCGGGCCATGATCCGGGCCAGCGAATCACCATAGGCGCCCCAGCGCCCGCCGCCGGCGTGGATCGGCCCGGTCGGGTTGGCCGAGACGAACTCGATGTTGACCGACTGTCCGGCCCCGAAGTCGAGCCGGGCGTAGTTCTCCTCGCCTTCGTCGACCACCTCGGTCAGCACCTCGTGCAACCACGTCGGCGCCAGGTGAAAGTTCACGAAGCCGGGCCCGGCGATCTCCAACGCCTCGACGTGAGGCGGCCGGTTGGCGGTGAGGTGGTCGGCCAGGGCCTGACCCAGCTCCCGGGGGTTCCGTCCGGCGGCCTTGGCGGACACCAGAGCGGCGTTGGTCGACCAGTCGCCGTGCTCCCGACGCGCCGGGCGCTCGACGACCACCCCGTCGGGAACCGGATCGATTCCCATGGCTTCGAGGGCGTCGATCACCGCATCGAGGAGCTGATCTTTGATCATGGGTTCGATGCTAACGCTCACCGAGCGGGTCCGGGGCGCCTCACATCGGCGTTCTGGTGTAACCAGCGCTCGCTATCGATCACTGAGTACACCAGGACGGGCAACGGCTGGCACCATGGAGGGGTGCCGGTCTACGTCAACCAGAGCCTGGTCATCGGCGACGATGAGCTGGAGTGGCGGTTCACCTCCTCGGGTGGGCCGGGCGGTCAGCACGCCAATCGGGCCAACACCAGGGTCGAGCTGCTGTGGGACGTCAACGGGTCGCCGTCGCTGACCGAACGCCAGCGCAACCGCCTCCGACGACGCCTCGGCGACACGGCACGGGTGGTCGTCGACGACACCCGGTCACAGCACCGGAACCGCACGATCGCCATGGACCGCCTGGGCGATCTGTGCCGTGAAGCGCTGAAGGCGCCGCCGAAGCGGCGCAAGCCGACGAAGCCGTCTCGGCGGGCCAAGCAGCGTCGCCTCGACGCCAAACGTCGGCGCGGCCGCACCAAGCAGCTCCGTCAAAGCCCTGCACCAGACGACAACTGACCCCCGCTCTCTGCATTCTCTGCATTCTCTGCATTCTCTGCATTCTGTGCGCCCCACGCCCCGTAAGCGGTGTGCACCACGCACAGGTCGGCAGGGGTGGCGGCCCGGTGGGCGGTGCGCACCACGCACAGGTCGGGAGGGGTGGCGGCCCGGTGGTGTCAGGTGGTGGACCAGATGATGTGGTTGACCTTGTTCTCCAACCATTCCTGACGGCCCGACACCGGCGCCGGATCCAGATCGGAGGCGACAGCGGTGTCGGCGACGGCGGCCAGTGACGCCCGACCCTCGAGGATCTGTCGACCCAGATCACCGTTCCAGCCGGCGTAGCGCTCGTCGCGTGCCGCCTCGACCGTGCCGTCGTCGAGCAACGCCTCCGCCACCAGCAGTGCCTGAGCGAGGGTGTCGATCCCGCCGATGTGGCCGTGGAACAGATCCTTGCGATCAATGCTCTGGCGACGGAGCTTGGTGTCGAAGTTGAACCCCCCGGTCGTGAAACCCCCGGAGCGTATGATCTCGTAGACGGCAAGCGACAGTTCGTCGACCGAGTTGGGGAACTGGTCGGTGTCCCAGCCGTTCTGGTAATCACCTCGGTTGGCGTCGACCGACCCGAAGATGCCGTTTTCGACGGCGTAGGCCACCTCGTGGTGGAAGGAGTGCCCGGCCAGCGTCGCGTGGTTGACCTCGATGTTGACGAAGTAGTCGCCCAACAGGCCATAGCGATCCAGGAAGCCGTGAACGGCGGCGCAGTCGTAGTCGTACTGGTGTTTCGTCGGTTCCTGTGGTTTCGGCTCGATGAGCAGGGTGCCGCTGAAACCGATGTCACGCTTGTGGTTGGCCACCATCTCCAGGAAGCGGGCCAGCTGGTCGGCCTCCTGTTTCATCCGGGTGTTGAGGAGCGTCTCATAGCCTTCCCGTCCACCCCAGAGCACGTAGTTGGCCCCACCGAGTTCGTGCGTGGCCTCCAGTGCGTGACGAACCTGGGCCGCGGCGTGGGCGAACACCTCCGGATCGGGGTTGGTGGCGGCACCTGCGGCGTAGCGGGGATGGGAGAACAGATTGGCGGTCCCCCACAGCAGCTTGACGCCCGTCGTCGACATCTTTTCCGCCGCCCGGTCGACCATCTCATCGAGGTTCGTCTTCGACTCCCGCAGCGTGACCCCCTCCGGCGCCATGTCGACGTCGTGGAAACAGAAGTAGGGAACGCCCAGTTTCGACACGAACTCGAAGGCCGCATCCTGCTTGGCCCGAGCCGCCTCCAACGGATCATCGGAACCGTCGAGCCAGGGACGGTCGAACGTGCCGTGCCCAAAGATGTCGGAGCCCGGCCAGTTGAAACTGTGCCAGTAGCAGACGGCGATACGGAGGTGATCCTCCATTCGTCGACCGGCCACGGTCCGGTCGGGATCGTAGACCTGATAGCGCAGCCCCCCCGGCTGGGATTCGGTCCCGGCGTAGGCCACCCGGCTGGGCACGTCGGCGAAGAAGTCCATGGCCGGCACCGTACCCCTCTCGACAACCGGTGCGCCAGACATGCCCAAGGCTCGCTTCGCTACAGATCGTGGGCGGCGTAAGCCACCGGCGACAGGGTTTCGTACATGCGGGCAATGACGACGAGGCCCGATGCGAATGTCAAGGCGGCGACCACGAGAATGGCGCTCCGGATCGAGGTGGCATCGGCGATCAACCCGGCCACGATCGCCCCGACTGCGAAGCCGGCGTCACGCCACAGGCGGTAGACGCCGACCGATCGGGCCCGCCACGTCGGATGGGCGACATCGCCGATCGCAGCCAGCAGTGTGGGGTAGACCATGGCGGTACCGGCACCGAGGGCGACCGCACCTGCGAGCCACGGCCCGAACCCGGTGAACAGAGCCATGGCGGCGATGGCCACGGCTTGAACCAGCATTCCACCTGCTATCAGCGGCTTCCGTCCGACCCGATCGGACAGGCCGCCGGTATACAACTGACCGAAGCCCCACACCGCCGGGTACAACGCAGCCAGCACACCGATCCGACCCACGGACAACCCGGACCGGGCGAAGTAGATCGGGAACAAACCCCAGGCCAGGCCGTCGTTGAGGTTGTTGACCAGACCGGCCTGCGAGCAACTCGACAGCGCCCGCTCCCGAAAACTGGTCAGGAGGAGTATCTGCCTCTCCGACGGCGGGTCGGCGACCTCGCCCGGCTCGGCCTCGGCACCACGACCCGTTGCGCCTGCGCCGTTCAGGGTCCGGCCCGTCGCTTCGAGTTCGGCGTGCCCCCTCGTCTCCCTCACCAGGGCGGTGGAGAGCCCGAGGCCCATGACCGCATAGCCCAGACCGAGCAGGAACGGCGCCGGGCGGAGGCCCCAGCGTTCGGCGATCCAGCCGGTCAGCAGCGCCGTCACCGCCACCGCACCGTACCCGGCCGCCTCATTCAGACCCATGGCGAATCCCCGTCGCGACGGCCCGACCAGATCGATCTTCATGATGACGGTCGTCGACCAGGTCAGCCCCTGGTTGACGCCGAGCAAGGCGTTGGCGGCAATGACCCACCCCCAGGTGGGGGCCCAGATCAACAGCACCGGAACCGGCAACCCGATCAACCAGCCGGCGACGAGCACCGGCCGTCTTCCGAACCGGTCCGAGAGGGAACCCGCCGCGAAGTTGGTGATGGCCTTGACCACGCCGAAAACGGCGATGAACGTCAAGGTCGCCGTGTAGGCGGTGAGGCCGAACTCCTCGGTCGCCAGCAACGGCAGGACGGTGCGTTCCTGCCCGATCATCCCGCCGACGAGCGCGTTGACCACGACCAGCAGCGTGAACTGACCGACGTTCTCCGTCAGGCCCAGACGGATCGACGCCGAGGCCGGCTCCGAAGGCGTTGGCGAGTCTCGAGAGCCGGGCATCACCCGATCGTAGTGATCGGGTCGAACGCCGATCGTTAATCCGATGCTTTCGAAACCGACGGGAAGAAGCCACTACCATTCGGTTCAACCCACGAAAAGGACAGATCGGTCTCATGCACATCGGCATCCTCACCTCGGGTGGCGACACACCCGGCCTGAACGCCGCCATCCGCGGCATCGGCAAAGCGGCCATCAACACACACGAGATGAGCGTGATCGGCTTCCGCGACGGGTTCAAAGGTCTCATGCAGAACCGTTCGATTCGCCTCGACCGTCAAGCCCTGTCCGGCATCCTCACCCTCGGGGGAACGATCCTCGGCACCAGCCGCGAGAAACCCCACAGGATGGAGGTCGGCGGTCAGAAAATGGACATGACCGATGCGATCCTCGAGAACATCGAGGCCCATCATCTCGACGCCCTCATCTGCCTGGGCGGAGGCGGCACCCAGAAGAACGCACTGCGGCTTCACAAGGCGGGGGCGCCGATCATCACGCTGCCGAAAACGATCGACAAGGACGTCTGGGGCACCGACACCACCTTTGGTTTCGACACTGCGCTCGGCATCGCCACCGACGCCATCGACCGGCTGCATTCGACGGCCCACAGCCATCATCGCATCGTCGTCGTCGAGCTGATGGGACACAATGCCGGCTGGCTGGCCCTCGGTGCCGGGCTTGCCGGTGGCGCCGACGTGATCCTGATCCCGGAGATCCCCTACGCCATCGAGGCCATCGCGGACACCGTCCTCCAGCGGCGGGCCGCGGGGAGTACGTTCAGCATCATCGCGGTCAGCGAGGGGGCATTCTCGGCCGAGGAACACAAGATGATGACTGACATCAAAGCCCGCCTGGCCGAGACGAAGGGTGACGAGACCAAAGCCGACGAGCGCAGCGCCGCCAAGGCCGAAAGAGCGGTGCTCGAGGCGCACCGCAAGGACACGACGGCCACGCTCTCCCGCCGCTTGGAGGACATGACCGGCCTCGAAGCCAGGGTCACGATTCTCGGTCACGTGCAGCGCGGCGGGACCCCGTCGGCCCAGGACCGCCTCCTGGCGACTCGCCTCGGCGCTGCGGCCGCCGACTTCGCCGCCAATGGCACGACCGGGATCATGGTGGCGACGGTAAACGGCGAAGCCGTACCGGTCCCGCTCGAGGATGTGGCCGGCAAGCGGGCCGTGGTACCGATCGACCATCCCTGGATCAACACCGCTCGCAACCTCGGCATCGGTCTGGGCGATTAGCCACGGCGATTAGCCACGGCGATTAGCCACGGCGATTAGCCACGGCGATTAGCCACGGCGTTTGGCCACGGCGACCAGCCACGGCGTCTGAGTCGAGCCAGCGCCCGACGACGTCGCGTCCTTCGTTGAGCGCCTGCGTCAGCTCGGCGTTCACCCGCGAACGCGTCGGGGTCGAGGAAAATCGAGAAATCTTCGAAAAACGCGTAAGGGCTCGCTGCGCCATTGGTCAGGAACGTCGAACCGCACTTCACCCGGAAGGCGGAACGACCAAAGGAAAGACCAATGCGCAACAAACTCTTCACCGCCAAAGTCCTGAGCTCGGCCTCACTGGCCGCGCTGGTCCTGGGCGGGCTGGCACCCGCCGTTTCGGCCCAGAGCCCGATGCCCGTGCCGGACCAGCTCGTGATCATTCCGCCGGTCACGATCCCAGAACCAGATCCCGAGCCCGATCCCAAGCCCGCCGTTCCGCTCGGTCCGTTCGTCATCGTCACACCGACCATTCCCGAGGAGCCGCCGTTCCCACCGGGGGACGACGAGCCGCCCACGTTCGTTCCCGAGCTCGACTGGTGCTTCGACCTGGAGAAGCTCTGCCCGCCCGACCTCGACGATTTGGTCACCCCTCCCGGTGACGACGACGAGGATCCCGAGGACCCGGGTGAGGAGCCCGGAGGCGAAGAGCCCGGCGAGGAACCGGACGAGGAAGAGGATCCCGAGGACGTCCCGACCGAAGAGGAGCCCGAAGAGGATCCGGACGACGACTCCGACACCGACGTCGACGTCGACGTTGACATCGACATCGATATCGATATCGACATCGACATCGACGCCCCACTGACCGGCACGCCCAAGTTCACGGGCTGACAGGTCTCGGCCACTTCGAAGAACACAACGGACCACATACGCCAACGCACCAGGAGAACGACCAATGGACAGCACGACGAACACCGCCACCAGCCCGATCAACCCGACCGGCCGCCGATCCCTCACGATGCTGGCCCTCGGCATCGTGGTGGCCATCCTTTCCACCGCCTGCCTACCGGGCTCCGGCAACAATTCGCTCGGCAGCGAAGCCGTGGATCTCGGCACGGTCGCCGCCACGCCCGAGGCCGACGCGGCCACCGATGAGGGCGGCACGGCTGCCAGCTACGGTGCCGCCGACTACTCCCCCAGCAACACCAGGGCCATCGTGCTCGTCGAGCAGCTTGGCATCTACGACGCACCCGGCGGCAACCTTGTCGGGACGATGTCTTCGACCACCGAATACGGCACCAACCGGGTGCTGCTGGCCGAGGCGTCCGAGGGCGGCTGGGTGCGGGTCCGACTACCGATGCGACCGAACCACACCACCGCCTGGGTGGCCGCCGACCAGGTGAAGCTGGAAAATGTCGAGCCGACCGTCGAGGTCGACCTGGCCTCTCGGACCTTGACGGTCCGCTCCGCCGGCACTGTCCTGGCCCAGGCGACGGTTGCCGTCGGCAGCGAGGAATACCCGACCCCACGGGGCACCTTCTACATCACCGACAAGTTGGAGACCCCCGACCCGGGTGGTGCCTACGGTCCCTATGCATTGGGTCTGTCGGGCTACTCCGAGACGCTGTCGGAGTTCGGCGGCGGCAACGGGCAGATCGGCATCCACGGCACCAACGACGAGTCGTCGCTGGGCCAGGCCGTGAGCCACGGGTGTATCAGACTCCCCAATGACGTCGTCACCCTTCTGGCGGAGGTTCTTCCGCTCGGCACCCCGGTCCACGTGGTCTGAGGTGCAGCCTCGATGCCACGCCGAGAGGAACAAGTTGATGCCGGACTCCACGGGGAAGCTACAGTTCTGTACGAGGCCCCGTGGGGACGGCTCACCGAGGGGAACGATGGGTACAGGCGGCGTTCGACAAGATGAACGGACCGACTCCGAGTTGGTGCTGGCCGTCCGCGGGCAGCAACCGGACGCCGCCAATCCCGACCCTGACGCCTTCGGCGTTCTGTTCGACCGCTGGTATGACCGCTGCTGGAACGTGGCCCGCAACATCATCCGATCCGACGATCTGGCGGCCGAGGTGGCCCAGGACGCCATGTTGGCCGGATGGCAGCGCCTCGATCAGCTCCACAATCCCGAGGCCTTCGGCGGTTGGCTGCTTCGTATCACCCGCAACCGAGCGCTCACCCGTCTGGAACGGGAGGGGCGCAGCCGAGCCACAGGGGATGAGATCGTGAGCGCCATGCGGGACCGCAACATCTCCCAGAGCCACGACGAGCCCCTGGGCGCCCAAGCCCCGCCCTCGGTCGAGACCGCGATGGAGGTGCACGATCGTCAAGAGCTGGTGTGGGCCGCAGCGGCCGCCCTCGGTGAGCGCGACGCCAGCCTCCTCGATCTCCACCTCCGCCACGGTCTGACGCCGGCCGAGATCGCCCAGGAGCTCGGGATGGAGGCCAATGCCGCCCACCAGCAGCTGTTCAGGCTGCGCAACAAACTGGGCGACGCGATCGGCTCCTACCTGCTGTGGCGAAACGGGCGGACGTTGTGCCGGGGTCTGGCCGCCGCCGTCTCGGGCGACGTCGCCTTCGACCGCTCCGTGGCCAGGGCGGTGGCCAAACATCAGAAGACCTGCGACGAGTGCGCCGAACGGCGAGCGGGGCTCGTCAGCCCGACAAAGCTGTTCGCCTCGGTTCCGTTCCTCGCCGTGCCGTTCCAGTTCAAGATCGATGCGGCCGCAGCCCTGGCGGAAGCCGGCGTTCCGATCGATCCCTCGTCCATTACGGCCTCAGGGCCACCGTCAGGCCCTTCTTCCAGTCCGACTCAGGGCCCGTCAGGCCAAGGTTCAGGACCGGGATCGACGCCGGGCCCTCCGACCGGAGAGCCGACCGCCCTGATGGGACCGCCGCCGTCGCCGACCGGTGCCGCCCCCCTGGCGCCCGAGCCGGCCCCGCCGCCGCAGCATGCCGTTCTCGGCACCAACACTCCGCCCGACCTGTCCGGCCCGTCCTCCTACCCGGCCGACCACGCCCCGAGCCGGCTGGGGTTCGGCGACGGCCTCGGGTGGACGACGGTTCGCTCCGCCTGGCTCAAGTCGCTCGGCGGTGCGGCGGGCGTTGTCCTGATCGGGCTTCTGCTCATCGGTCTCCTTCCGGGCCTCGCCCTGTCCGATCTGTGGCCGTTCGGCGGTGACACCTCGTCGATCGGATCCGAAACCGTCGCCGGTCCGGCGGTCGACGAAACATCGACGACCTCGGCAACCGACGTCACACCGGGGGCACCCGGCGATTCGTCGCTCGATCTCCTGGACCCGGCGTCGACCGTCTCCACCTCGGGCTCGACGGTGCCGAGCACCGCCCCCACGACCGCACCCTCGACAACCTTGTCGACGTTGCCGAGCACCACACGAACAACGGCAACAACCTCCCCGAGCACATCAACCTCGTCGAGCACCACCGCCCCGACGGCCACCACAGCAACGACCGACACGAACGGAAGCGGCTCGACCGGCCAGGACACGACCAGCTCCTCCACCACCGAGACGACGGCGACGACCGAGACGACCGAACCTCCGCCGCGCCCGCGCATCGTACGCTTCACCAGCCGCGCTTCGAACCTGAACCTCCGCTGCAACCGGCGAAACGATCGGACCTACGAGGCGATCTGGGCCACCGAGAACACCGAGTCGGTCGAGCTGTTCCTACCGAACGGCGCAAACGTTGCCGGCAAGCCGAACGGCGTGCACCCGTTCTGCGGCCAGCCCGGCGAGTCGATCTCCCTGATCGCCTTCGGCCCGGGTGGGGACGACAAGGCGTCGACCAGCCTCGGCTGACCGAACAACGACTTGCTCCGCCGAGCGATTCAGCCGAGCCGGTTCCGCTCCCGCTCCTCGATACGGGCCGCCATCGCCGCCGCTTGGGTGCGGCGATCGATACCGAGCTTCACGAACAGGTTGGAGATGTAGTTCTTGACCGTCTTCTCGGCCAGATGCATTTCCTCGGCAATCTGGCGATTGGAGTAGCCCTCTCCGATCAGCTCGAAGATCCGATGTTCCTGTTCCGAAAGCGAACCGACTCGCCCCTCCTCGCTGGCCCGCAGCCGGCGAAGCGTCAGCCTGACAATCGCCGCGTCGAGCAGCTGAGCGCCGGTTGCCACCTTCCGGATGGCGGTGACGATCTCGTTACCCCCGATCTGCTTGAGCACGTAGCCGGCCGCACCGGCCATAGCTGCGTCGATGACGGCGTGGTCGTCGGCGAACGACGTGAGGATCAGGCACGCTACCTCCGGATGGGCGGAACGAATGTCGCGGCAGACCTCGATACCGTTCCCGTCGCCGAGCCGAACGTCGAGCACCGCCACGTGGGGATCGCAGGCTTCGAGCGCTTTGAGCGCCGAAGCGGCCGACGTCGACTGGCCGACCACGGTGAGGTCGGTGTGAGCGTCCAGCAGGTCGGCGAGGCCGCGCAGCACGATGTCGTGATCGTCCAGCAGAAAGACGCGGATGGGTGAACCGTCGGTCATGATCTCTCTCCGTAGAGGCCACTCTCAGAATAGTTGCTTCAGCGTCGACGGCGGGTATCCGGCTCTCGCCGGGTCACGTGCGATACTTGGCCCGTGGTCACCAGCTCAGACTCGAACACCAACCAGCGAGACGAAGCCGGACTTGACCGGGTTGGCGTCGATCCGGTCGAACTCGTCGACTCCTCACCCGATGGAATCGTCGTCACCGATACCGATGGAACGATTTTGCTGGTGAACCGATGCATCGAATCGATGTTCGGCTATTCCCGCTCGGAGCTCGTTGGGCGCCCAATCGAGCTTCTCGTGCCCGAGCACCTGCGCGGCCCCCACGCCGCCCACCGCACCCGGTATCGGGTCGAGCCGCAGTCGCGCCCGATGGGAAGCGGCCTGGAGCTTCGAGGCCGGCGGCGCGACGGGACCGAGTTCCCCGTCGAGATCTCCCTCAGCCCCATCGGGGGCGGTAGCGACCTCGCCTTCTTCGCTGCGGTCCGTGACGTCGGACAACGAATCGAGGAAGAGGCGGAGAGCGATGCGATCCGCCACGTGATCGACTCCGCTCACGATGCGCTCTACATGTTCGAGCCGGAGTCGTTGCGCCTCCGCTACGCCAACCAGGGTTTGGTCAACCAGCTGGGCTACGACCGTTCCGAGCTGCTGACGATGACCCCGCTTCACTTCATGCCCGAGGTGTCACGGGCGGCGCTGATCGCCCAACTCCGACCGCTGGTAACCGACGAGGTGGACTCGGTTCGGCTGAACACCACCCATCGAAACCGCCGCGGCGGCGACATTCCGGTCGACGTCGTCATCAACTACCCGCGTCCCGCCCGCAGCGATCAAGATCGGCGCCTGGTTGCGCTGGC
Organism: Acidimicrobiales bacterium; assembly: GCA_041584095.1. Lineage (GTDB taxonomy): Bacteria > Actinomycetota > Acidimicrobiia > Acidimicrobiales > SZUA-35 > JAHELU01. Next base: position 12,932 of record JBFHEP010000077.1, read on the forward strand.
TCGTGATGTCAGCCGCCGCCGCCGGATCGAGCGGGAACGCGACGATGGGATGCGATGGCTGGAGGCCCTGGCCCGAATCCGATCCACACTGCTGTCGGAGCCGTCGCTCGAGGGTGCGCTGACCCTGATCGCCGATCAGATCCGATCGCTGGCTGCAGCGGATGTGGTCATCATCGCCGAGCCTTCGATCGAGGCGGACGGCGACCAGCGCGACCGGTCGATCCCGGCTGATGTGACACCCCGCTACCACTCGGTCTCCATCGAACACCGGTCACTGGCCGATTCGTTGATGACAGGTCGGTTCGATGTGGACGAGGTGGTCGGCAACGTGCTTCGTGGAGGCACCGTGAACGCATCCCGGACTGGGCGCAGCGGCCGGTTGGCCATCTGGAGACAGGCCATCGTCGAGCCGTTTCAACACGTGCTACTGCTTCCCCTCGAACGGCGCGGAACAGTGCACGGCCTGCTCCTGGCCGGTCGCGTGGACCCGGAACCCTTCACCGAGGCCCAGGTGGCCATGGCCTCGAGCCTGGCCGAGGAAGGGGCGCACGCCTACACATTGATGGACGCTCGGCGGGCCAAAGTCCATCTGCGACTTCTGGAGGACCGGGAACGTCTTGGCCGTGACCTCCACGACCTGATCATCCAGCGCATCTTCGCTGCGGGTCTGCAACTTCAGTCGGCTCAGGGTCACGTCGACGACCCGGCGGCCGCCGGGCGGATCGCCGAGGCCATCAGCCAACTCGACGACATCATCGTCGAGCTGCGTAACACCATCTTCCAGTTGAGCACCCCGGTCGACCTGATGGTTGCCGACCGTCTCCAGACGGTGGTCGATGAGGCGGCTCGACATCTACCCATTCGTCCCGATCTCGTCGTCGCCGGTGACCCGTCCCACATCCCGGACGAGATCCTCTTCGAGCTGGAACCGGCGCTGACCGAGATGCTGGCCAACGTGTGGCGGCACGCTGCGGCCTCCCGAGTCGAGGTCACCGTTCAGGTCGGCGACGACGAGGTCCACGTCAGCGTCAGCGACGACGGCCGTGGGTTCGATCCGGATCTCGTCGAACGCGGCCACGGTCTCGACAACATCGAAAGCCGGGCCGAGCGACTGGCCGGCACCTTCCGGGTCGACTCGACGGTGGATCGGGGAACAACCGTGCATTGGACGGTCGCTCTCCAGCCGACGTCGAGCCGACCCGAGGGCTACGAGCCGACTGGCTCGCTGCCGAACTCCTAGCCCGCGTCGGCCGCCTCGGCCTCCCGCTCCTCGACGCCAAGGGCGCCGTCATCATCGAGTGGGGTACCGGCAGTCTTGCGCCAGTTGGTCGGCTGGACCGGATAGAGGTCGGGGTCATAGTCCGGGTTCTCGTTGACGACGATGGCGGTGACCATGCCGAACATGCCGGTCTCGCGTTCGAC
>JBFHEP010000078.1:0-14223 GCA_041584095.1 Acidimicrobiales bacterium
CCCGCCGACATCACCGGCGAACACCCGCGACGGTAGGTTCAATGCGGCGTGGACGACGGTGGCGTTGGTCTTGTCGAGATACGGCGGGGTCGAGGTCGAGAAGTAGACGGCGTCGGGAACGAGGCCGTCCACGGAACGAAGGAGATTTCGGCCCGCCTCGACGGCCATGGATGTGGCGTCCTCGTCGTAGGACGCAACGGCCCGGGCGCCGCGGCCGCCGCCGCTACCGAGGGCGGCGGTGATGTCCGACCGCTGAAGCCGAAAATACGGAACGTAGGTTCCGTAGCCGATGATGCCTCGCATGAAGCCCCCTCGAGAGAAGTATTCATTCCCATGCTAAACCACCGTCCGGGTTGGAGAAAGACGGCCGCATCCGCGAACTGGAAGCCACTACACGCGCACGGTGGGGGTGGGATCGGACGAGGTGAGATGGGTTGCGTCTAGACCGGCGCTTCGGTGTAGAACGGGTTCTCGCCCGCGGCGTGGTCGGTGGCATCGACCACATCGGTGATCTCCGGCAGTGCCGCCAGCAGCATCTTCTTGATGCCCTCGCGCAGGGTCATGGCGCTTGCCGCGCAGCCCTGACAACCACCGCCCATGGTGACATGGACCACCGAACCTTCGATGTCGACCAGTGCGGCGTAGCCACCGTGGGAGGCCAGTGCCGGGTTGATGGCCTGATCGAGCACGGCCTGAACCCTTTGGGGCAGCTCCCCGGTGAGTTCCAGATCGAGTCCGGCCAGTGGATCGGGCGGATTCGGGTTTCGGATCACGAGCCCGCCGCCGCCGACGGTGGCCACATCGAGCACGGCACCGGTCATGTTCGGCGCCGAGGCACGGGGAACGATCACCGTCAGCTCGCCCTTTTCGCCCTGGGTGTAGACCAGATCATCCGGTTCCTGGTCGGTGATCGAGGTGAGATCGAGGGCGTAGGTGAAGTCGGTCATGTTCGACCCGGTGATCGCCACCCGAAGTGCCGTGTTGGCCGGATCATCCTCACCGGCTCGAACATCGAGCACGACTTCGAGCGCGGCAGCCGTCAACGTCAGCGGTTGTGTCTCGTCGGCTGTGGAGCTCTCAAGGGCACCTGGTTCGAAGGTCATGTCTCCAGGATAGGCGTTCCCCGGTAGGCATCGACCCCCGTGAGCAGTCAGATCGGGCACAGCAACCAACTCCGAGCGAGCGACGATAGAACAAGTGGCACGAACGAACATGAACAGGTGACGTCGAGCGACGACCGAACGGCCAATGACGCCGATACCGATGCCGAGCAGGTGAAGCCGTCGCGCACCGCCTTGGTCATGACCATCGCGGCGGTCGGGATCAGGGTGTCGGCTGCGATCGTGCTCCTGATTGGACCGTGGGTCGACGAGGCGGCCGAGCTCGCCGGCTGGGACATCGAGCGGTTCCTGGCCATTGCCGGCGAGAGCGGTCGGGCCTGGCGCGACACGGCGGTGGAGTATCCGCCGGGAAGTGTGGTCGTGTTCGAGCTGCTCGAACGATTCTCGCCCCGCGGAGCGGCCGACCTGGTCACTGCTCATCGGTTCCTGGTCGTCATCGGCCTCACAGCCGACCTGATGGTGGCGTGGCTCCTCCACAGGCGCAACGAGCGGGTCGGGCTCACCTACCTGATCCTGGGTCTGCCCCTCGTGCCGATGGGCTTGCTTCGACTCGACCTCGTCGCAACCCTGCCCGCCGTGGCCGCGGTCTTGCTCGCAATTCCGCCACGGGCCACCGCCAAGCAGGGGAGCGGCGCGGCTCGCGCTGCGACCAGCGGTGGGCTGGTGGCCATCGGTGCGATGATCAAGCTGTGGCCGGCCCTACTGATCCCTGCTCTGTGGTCGACACGCCGGGACCGGGCGGCCGCCGCCGGAATCGCCGGCTGTGCGGCGGCCACCGTGGCCTGGCTGGTGTGGGCCGACGCGGGGCTCGACCCGGTCCGACAGGTGGTGGACCTGCGGGGGGCAACCGGCTGGCAGCTGGAATCGCTCGGTGGCGTTGTCACGGCCCTGGCCGACGCCGTCGGTTTGCGACCGCTCGGACCCTCCGAAGGAGTCCGCCTCGAGCTGAACGCCTTTCGTGTCGGCACGCTCAGGCCTTGGGTGGTGACGGTCGGGCGGGTCGTGGCGGTGGTGGCCATGGCTGCGCTGGCCTGGCGGGCTCGACGGACTGTCGGCCGACCGAATCTCCAAGTGTTCGGGGCGATGATGCTGGGCTGCGTGGCTGCGCTGATCGTCACCTCTCCCCTGCTGTCACCCCAATTCGTCCTGTGGTTGACGCCCTGGGCGGCGCTCGTGGCCGCAGATGACCACCACCGGCCGAACTTGCTCCCGCCAGGTCCGGTGGCGCTCACTGCCTCGATCACGGTTACGACCGGCCTCGTGTTGACGATCTTCAGTCCTCCCGATCTCGCCGACCCGGTCGCCGCAACGATGCTGGCCGTTCGCAACGGTCTGCTGCTCGTCGTGCCGATCAGCTGCTGGCGATGGCTCGGCCGGACCGCTCCGCCATCCGCGGCGTGATCGATGCGCCTGCCCATAACGGGGTGGTTCGCATACGCACGTCGAACAGGTGACCGAGAAACCTGGTGCCCTCGTTGGCCGTCGCCTTCGACATGCCCTGCACCCGACCGGCGAACCGGAACGGCACCTCGACCACCCGGGCCTCGGGATGCGTGGCCAGCAGTTCGATGAGGATCTTGAAACCGTCCGGACACAGCCGGTTCAGGTCGATCGATCCCAATTCGACGGCGAAAAAACCAGACAGCGGGTCGGCGACCCTGCCCACCCGCCGGGGAAACATCAACTGGGCCAGGCGGGCGCCGGCACGTGACAGCACCCACCGGGTCGCTGTCAGCCCCTGGCCGTCGGAGCCACCGGGAATCCGCCGGCTGGCCACCGCCAGCGATGTCCGACCGTCGATGCAGCCGACCAGGCGCCCGACGTCGGCGGCCGGATGTTGCAGATCACCGTCCATCACCACCGCAACCGTTCCCGAAGCACGGGCGAGACCGTCGACCACCGCACCGCTCAGGCCTCCCCACCGCTCGGACCGGGGCCGATGGAAAAGCGCCACGTCCACCGGGCCCCGTTCGCGATCGACCGGCAGCTCGCCCCGCTCGACGGCTCGGGCCACCCGGCTGATGGTGGCCGGGGTGTCGTCATCGCTGTCGTCGACGTAGAGGATCTCGAGTCGCCGTCCGGCCAGCAGCGGATCGGCATCGGTTGCGGCGACCAGTTGCCGCACGAACGGCTCGATGTTGGGTTGCTCATGCCGGGTCGGAACGATGACGGTCACGGTGTCGGAACGGAGATCACGACGGACGCGAGGGGCGACCTCCTGGCGAGGGCTGAAGGTGAGCATGGCCAGGGCCACGAGAGCCGCCGCCAGTCGAGACGAGCTGCTGGTGTCGAGCAGCACCAGACCAAGTTGCGGACCGATTGGCAACACGACGAACATGGCGGCCGCGCACAGGGTGACGAGGCCCCGGTTGCGAGCCCCGGCGGTCGACGCCGCCAGCAGGACGAGGCCCCAGGTCAGGTACCAGGGCTGGGTCGTCGGATGGAGGACCGCCCACAACAGCAGGCTCCAAGCGAGTGCGGTCGGCCAGCTCTGGCGATCACGCAGCAACAGCACGGCGGTCACGGCGAGGGCAGCCAGGAGTCCGAGCAGCCGGGCGCCACCGACGACGAGATCGCCGTCGAGACCGGTGAGCAGCGACAGCCCGCCACCGAACACCCGGGTGACGCTCAGGTAGGCGTCGACCGGTTGGCTGTCGGCGATCGCCTCCACCCAGCCCCAGCCCCAGCCGGTGAGCCGACTGGCAACGGTCATGACGACGATCGCCTCCAGCCCGGCGAAGGCAACCCGTGCCCAGTGCCGCAGCCGGCCATCGGCCTCGGCGGCCCAATGCCAGCCGATGAAGGGGACGGCGAGTAGCGCCGGGACCTTGATGACCGCGGCGAACGCGCACAAGGCGATGCCGACGTGCACGAGCAGGCCCCGACGACGGCCGATGGCGACGCCTCCGACCAGAAACGCCAACATGATGGCCTCGTTGTGGGCGCCCGAGACGAGATGCAGGAGCACCAGGGGATTGGCGATGGCCAGGATCAGGGCGTCGGTCGGGTCGCGGCCGAGACCGCGCGAGAGGTCGAAGACGGCCAGCGCCGTCAAGGCGAGACCGAGCACGGCCAGCACGCGAAAGCCGAAGACGGCGGCGACGACATGGTCGCCGGTGATCTCCGACACGGCGCTGGAAAGGGCCACGAAGACCGGGCCGTAGAGCACCGGCGACTCCCAGTGCAGCGGGTCGACCGGGGCCAGAACCGGATCGCCCGACCCGAGTTCCGCGGGACCCTCGTCGTACACGTCGTAGCCCTGATCGGCCAGGCGACCCTGGGCGGCGTAGGCGTACACGTCGCGGCTGCCGAGCGGCGGACCGACCAGCATCGGCATCGACCACACGACGATGATGCCGACGACGACCAGCACGGGGACCCCGCCCTTGCGGATCAAGTGTTCACGCCGGAGGAGCAGCCAGGCTCGCACCAAGATGATGAGGCCACCGAAATAGACCACCAGGGCGGGAAGCAGATCGACCGACGGGCGAACCGGAACAGCAGGAACCGCCCACAGCCGACCCGGTCCGCCGGGATCGGCGGCTCCGGCCAGCGTTCCGCCCACAACAACCAGGACCGAGGCGACAAGCCCGAGCGCGCCGATGAACCACAGGGACCCGAACCACCGTGATCCGAGCCACCGAAATGCAGCGAGGTTCGCCCCCCGGCGCCGACCATCCACCGCACCATTGTGCCGTGATCGGGCCGGAACCCGATGGCAGAGGCGATCGGCGCTAGGAGGCGCCGAGCCTCCGGACCAGGCGGTTGATGATTTCGTCGAGGATCTCCGCTGAGGTGGCGAAGTTCAGTCGGACGAAGCCCTCGCCGTTGTCGCCGAAGTCGGTTCCCGGGTTGAGGGCCACCGCGGCCTGTTCGAGCAGGGTTCTGGACGGATCAGGGCCGAGGTCGAACGCCGTCAGATCGAGCCATGAGAGATAGGTTGCCTCCGGTGTGATCAGACCGACGTCCGGGGCCTCGGCTGCCAGCCGGTTGGTGAGCTGGTCGCGTCGAGCGGTGAGGTACGACCGGGTTGCCTCCAACCACGCCTCACCCTCGGTCCATGCCGTCAACGAGGCCACCGCACCGGGGATCGACACGGCGCCGAGAAAGTGGTCGGGCAGCGCCTCCAGCTGCTTGGCCACTCCGTCGTGATCGACATGGGCGACGGCGCATCGCAGCCCGGCCAGGTTGAAGGCCTTCGATGCCGACGTGACGGTCAGGATTCGCCCGGACAGACCCGGCTCGAGCGCCATCGGTCGGTGTTCGAACCCCGGGTGGGTCAGGTCGGCCCACACCTCATCGCTGATGAGCAGCAGGTCGTGATCGATCACCACCTTGGCGATTGTTGCCCGCTCGGCGGCATCGAAGACCCGCCCGGTCGGATTGTGGGGGTGACAGAGCAGCAGTGCCGTCGTGCGGTCGTCGATGGCCGCCTCGAGCCGCTCGGGATCGAGGCGCCAGCCATCGTTGGGATCCAGCGGAACGTCGATGATCCGGCGCTGCGCGCTGGTGACTGCGGTGATGAACGGCGGGTAGACCGGACTGAGGAGCACGACGCCGTCGCCGGGGTCGGTGTGCAGCCAGATGGCCACGTCGATCGCGTGCAGCACGTCGCAGAAACGACGCACCCGGCCCTGATCGGGGAGCCAGCCATGATGGCGCTGCTGCCAGTCGCAGAACGCATCCGCAAGCCGTTCGGAGGCGGCGAAGTTGTATCCGTAATCCCGACCGGCCACGAACTCGGCCAGGGCGTCGACGATGATCGCCGGCGGGGCCAGATCCATGTCGGCCACCCAGGCCGCCAGCACCGGCGGCTCGTAGCGACCCCACTTGATCGCGTCGAGCGACCGCAATTCGGCCAACGATCGTTCCTCGGGCCCCGGGGCGCCGCCTCCGTCCGATTCCGCTCCTCGTTTCGTCACCGCTGCTCCTGTTCCTCGGCCAGTGCGAGCCATTCCTCCTCGGTCGCCTCGAGTTCGGCCACGACCTCGGCCAGATCGGTCCCAAGTGTGGCAAGAAGATCGTGGTCCGCGCCAGCCTGGGCCAGCTGCTCGGTCAACCCGGCCCGTCGCTTCTCGAGCCGGGCCAGGCGTTTTTCGGCCTGACGGAGCTGATGCCCGATCGTGGATCTCGACCGGCCGCTGCGGCCGTTCGCGGTTGGCCTCCTCGCCGAGGAGTCTTTCGCCGAAGGTGATCCGCCGGTCGATCCTCCATCGGTCTCCCGACTCGATCGTGCGGCCAGGCTCCGTACGGTCCGGCCGGCCGAAAACGCCGCTCGACGTTGGGCGTCCCAGACCCCGAAGCCGCCCGGCCAGCGGCGGGCGCTCCCCGACCCGTCGACGATCAGCGCGTCGGCCACCACCCGTTCGAGGAACGCCCGGTCGTGGCTGACCGCGACCACGGCGCCGGGCCAGTCGTCGAGAAAGTCCTCGAGGGCCCGTAGTGTCTCGAGGTCGAGATCGTTGGTCGGTTCGTCGAGCAGTAACACGTTCGGCCTCCGGGCCAGCACCTGCAGAAGCTGCAGGCGGCGCCGCTCACCTCCCGAGAGGGTGGAGACCTGGGCCCACTGGGCATCGGCGTCGAACCAGAACGCCTCCAGCAGACGCGCGTCGGTCCAGTCGGGCTGACGATGGGGACCGGCCACCACCTCCCGTACCCGGGCGTCGGGATCGAGCTCGGCCCCGAGTTGGCTGTAGTAGGCGACTTCGACCGTGGTCCCCACCGTGACCGAGCCGGCAACGGGTTCGCGCCGTCCAGCCAGCACATCGAGCAGCGATGTCTTGCCCGCACCGTTCGGGCCCACCACACCCAGGCGTTCACGTGGGTCGAGCCGGAGATCAAGACCACTGATTATCGGCCGGCCGAGGGGATCGGCAACCGTCACCTCGTCGAGTTCGATGACCACATCACCCAGGCGCGGAGTTCCGAACTCGAGATGCAGGTTTCCGGCGCGGGCCGGGCCCTGGGGTCGGCCCTCGACCAGCGCCACCGCTCGCTCGATACGGGCCTTGGGCTTCGACGTGCGGGCGGGTGCACCCCGCCGTAGCCATGCCAGCTCCTGCCGGGCCAGGTTCCGGCGCACGGCGTCAGCGGCCGCCGCATCGACCTCACGCTGCTGTTTCGCCTCCAGGTAGTCGGCGTACGAGCCGTTGTGCACGAAGGCCCCACCCCGGTCCAGCTCCACCATCCGGGTGGTCAGTGCGTCGAGCAGGTGCCGGTCATGGGTCACCAGCAGTATCGCACCCTGATGGGATCGGAGCCGGTGTTGCAGCCACTCGATCGAGTCGAGGTCGAGGTGGTTGGTCGGCTCGTCGAGAACCAGGAGATCGCTCTGGTGGACCAGCGCCCGGGCGAGCGCCACCCGTTTCCGCTCGCCGCCCGAGAGCTGGTCGACGGGCCGGTCGAGATGGGTGCCCATCCCGAGCCGGTCGAGAACCGCTTCGCCCTCCCATTCGGTCACCGAAACCTCGGGGCCGGCCGGCCCGTTCTCCGACTCCGACTCACCGAAACCGGTGGCAACGGCATCGCGCACCGTGCCCGACGGGAGCGGTGCCTCCTGGTCGAGCATGGCGATCGACACGCCCCGACCGCGACGGACCACGCCGGAGTCTGGAGTCCGGCGTCCGGCGAGCACCCGCAGCAGGGTCGACTTGCCGGCCCCGTTGATGCCGACGAATCCGATCCGGTCACCGGAATTGACGGTGATCGACACGTCGCGGAACAGGTCGCGGTCGGGCCGGGCGATCGTCAGGCCCATGGCGTCGATCAGAATCACGACTCACAGCGTAGGGGAGTTCAGCGGGTGGACGGGATGCGAAGCCCAGGGGCGACGGCACACTGGAGGGCGTGCTCGATCACTTTCCCCCTCTGAGGGCCAAGCCACCGGGTTTTCTCCTGCGAGTCGCCGGAACGTTGCTCGACGGCGTGGCCGCCGTTACCGATCAGGTCGAACCCTACACCCGCTGGTGGAACGACCGGAACCAGGCGGCGCTCGACGAGGACGGGCCTCTCGCGGTCGTCGTCGGAGACTCGACCGCCCTCGGCATCGGGGCCTCCCATCCGGCCAACGGGTATATCGGTCGCCTGATCGCAACCCTCGACCGGGAAACCGCCGTGGCGGCAAACGCACCGTGGCGGGTGATCAATCTCGCCCAGTCGGGCGACAAGCTCGACGACGGCCTGACCCGGCAAGTCCCCATCGCATCCAAGATCCCGTCCCCGGATCTGGTCATCTGCTGCCTCGGAACCAACGACCTGATGTGGAGTCTCGACACGAACGGTCTGCGGGCCAAGGCCCGGCAACTGGTCGAGAGCGTGATCGCCCTCGGCGCCCCCGTCGACCGGACTGTGGCCTGTGCGGTGGCCGGCGGATCGGCCCGCGCTCGCCTGGTCAACCGCACGATCCGGTCGACGGCCGCCGACAACGGTGTGCTGGCGGCCAACCCGTGGAACGAACCCGGTCCCGGCCCGTCGGAACGCCTGGCGTCCGACCGATTCCACCCAAACGATCTCGGCTATGTGCTCATGGCCAGAGCGCTCGGCCGGTCGTTCGGCGTCGACGCCGGCGACGCCGAGTGGCGCCAATGCGCCGTGCCGGTCGATCGCACCGACTCCCGAGCCGGGAACGGGAGCAGCTGATGCCGGGTATTCTCAGCGAGCCGATCGACGACGACGGCGGGCCACGACGGCGACCCGAGTGGCCACGGGTGCCCGCCGACAAGGGTCTGACGATCCGCCATCGCACCACCGGGATCGTCGGCACCGTCGTCCGCTTCGCCCCACCCCTGATCCGGCTGCGGTCCCATGACGGCCGTGTCCACGACCTACCGGTGGCAGATGGTGCCTTCTCGGCGGGAGGCCGCACAGTCACCCTGGTCCGGCCGAAGCCGAAGCCGGCCGAGCCGGTGATCAACCTGACGGCGTCGGGGTCGATCGCCCCGCCTCGTACCGGGGCACGGGTGGCGGTCCCCAGCCGGCTGCTTGTCGAGGGCGCGCACGACGCCGAGCTGGTGGAGAAGATCTGGGGTGATGACCTTCGGGTCGAGGGCGTCGTGGTCGAGCCGCTGCACGGAGCCGACGACCTGGTGGCCGCCATCGACGAGTTCCGGCCGTCACCCGAGCGCCGACTCGGCGTGCTGCTCGATCACCTGGTCGATCACAGCAAGGAACAGCACATCGCCCGAGCGGCCTCGCAGGACAATGTGTTGATCCGAGGCCACCGCTACGTCGACATCTGGCAGGCCATTCGCCCGCAGACGTTGGGTTTCGACGCCTGGCCCGAGATACCTCGCCCGCTCGAATGGAAGGAGGGGATCCGCCAATGGATGGGGTTCTCCGGCAACACCGGAGAGCTGTGGCGCCATCTCCTCGGACGGGTCAACGACTACCGCGATCTCGAACCGTCGCTGGTCGGCGCGGTGGAGGAACTGATCGACTTCGTGGCTCCTCCCCCGCCCGACTGATTCGGTCGGCCGGCAACGCGCTCAGCCGATCTGGGTGCCGGCCTTCAGATCGGGCGCAACGGGGCGCCGGAGTTCGGCCTCGCCCAGTGCTCGAGGTTTCGGGATCGCCGGCATGAACCACTGCATCGGATCGACACTGTCGGCCGGGATCGGCGGGCTGAACAGATAACCCTGCACCAGATGCACGCCCAGCCGCTGGAGCTCCTCAACCTGTTCGAAATGCTCCACACCCTCGGCCACGATGGACAGATCAAGGGCCGAGGCCATGGCCACGACCGCCTCGACGATGGCTCGATCAACGTTGGCACTGTGCATCTCGTCGACGAAGGCCTTGTCGATCTTGATGGTCGACACCATGTCGAACTGCTTGACGTAGGAGAGCGACGACTGACCGGTTCCGAAATCGTCGATGGCCAGTGCCACACCGACATCGCGTAGGTCCCGCAACACGGTGAGTCCGTCGAGGTGGTCGACGATGACATCCTCGGTGATCTCGAGCACGAGCTGACTCGGATCGATTCCCGACCAGTCGAGGACCTCGGCCACCTGTACGGCCAGCTTCGAGTCGACGAGCTGCTGCTCTGCCAGGTTCACACCCATGCGAACCCGTGCGGCCGACGGTGAGAGGTGATTCCACACCGCAGCCTGGGCGCACGCTTCCCGGAGGACGAGCTCGCCGAGCCGTGCCATCATGCCGGCCTCGGCGGCGATGGGCAGGAACTCGCTGGGCAGGATGATGCCCCGCTCCGGGTGTTCCCACCGGACCAGGGCCTCGAAGCCGTACAGCTGCCGGTTGAGGGTGTCGACGATCGGCTGGTAGTGGACCACGATCTCCTTACGATCGATGGCTTTGGTCAGCGCCTGCTCGATGTCGAGTCGATCTCGAACCTGCTGTCGTTGCGCTTCGTCGAACACGGCATAGCCGGTCTTGGTCTCCTTGGCCCGGTACATGGCCGCATCGGCGTCGCTCACCAACGCGTCGGGCTCGCGGTTGTCGCCGGCCTTCGCGATGGCCACGCCGATGCTGGTCGAGACGATGTGTTCCTTGCCGTTGAGCGAGATGGGCTCCCGGAATCGTTTGAGGATCTGCCGAGCAGTGGCCACCACTGAATCGCCGTGGAGGAGGCCCCGACAGAGGATGACGAACTCGTCACCGCCGAGCCGGGCCACGACATCGGTGCTCCGAACCGTGGATCGGAGTCGATCGGCAACAATCATGAGCAGCTCGTCACCGACCTCGTGGCCGAGCGAGTCGTTGATGGCCTTGAACCGGTCGAGATCGAGAAACAGCACGCCGAGGACCAGATCGTTGGCGGTGGCATCGATCAGCGAGTCGTCGAGCTGACGGAACAGCTCGGATCGATTCAACAATCCGGTGAGCGGATCGTGTTTCGCACGGTGCTCGGCCTCGTCGAAGCGATTCTGGGCCGTCCGGGCCGCCACCGCAAGCAGCAGGCTGCCAATCGATGCACCCACCGCGCCCATGGCCCCGGTGGTCAACACGTGGACGATCTGCGCGGACGAGAGCTCCCACACGAAATTGATGCCGCCAGCCCACAGAACCGCCACCAGAACGCCGGAAAACAAGACAACGGCAGGAGACGACAGGAGACGGGGCTCACTCACTCCTTTAGCAACGGCATCCCGGGCCGGAAATTGAGGTTTCCCCCGACGGTGATTGCCGCCTCGCGCTCATTCGCGATCGGTTTCGGCCGATACCGAAATCGTCGATGCATCGCGGAGGCGCCTCGACAGGCCGACGCCCGACCGATGAGCTGCGACCTGAACCGTCAGGCCTCCGAGCAGCGATTCGATCCTCCCGGACCCGATCCATCAGGTGAGCATGTCAACCGACTCCCCCGATCTGCCAAATCTTGCGGTGAGTCGTCACGCCTTGTTGGCGCAGGCGTTCGAGATCATGGCGGGCTCACTCGGTCCGTTCATCGACGGGCGTATGGCGCTGTACTTCGCCGACGAGCCGTCCTGGAGTGACGCGGCGGCCAACCGCCTCGGACGCGCCGCAGAGCACGGGGCGACCGATCCTCTCTTTCAGCTGCTGGTGCTGCGCCGCTTCTGGGGCCCCGTCTTCGCCGACTTCTTCGGTCACGACCTTCGAGGCCTGGTCAGCGAGCTCATCGAGACACGCAACCTGTGGGCGCACTTCTCCCTGCCCGAGGAACTGGACACACTGGATCGGGCGATCCTCGCCATCGAGCGACTGCTGGCCCCAATCGAACCCGAGGCGACCGTCAAACTGCGGCGGCTGCGAAGCCGACTGCACCACCCTGCACAGACCGGCGAGGGAAGCGGGTTCACGGATCCCGACGCCGGGAAGGAAGTTGACACCGTCGCGCTGGAAGCACAGCTGTCGGAGACCGAGTCGGTGTTCCAGGATCTCCAGTCCCGGTATGGCGATGTCGTCTCGGAGCTCGACAGATCACGGCGAATCGCCGCGTCCAAGCAGATGCGGCTGGTGGCCCTCGAACGGAAGTTGATGGAGATCGAGGGACGGACGTTGGCCGCCGAGTCCTTCCTCGCGGAAGAGCGCACCACCCGCTATCGCATCGAGTGGCTGTTCGTCGGCCTGCTTGCCACCCTGCTTTTGTTCATGGTGTTGGCCAATGCCTGAACGCCGTCGCTACAGTCGGGCCACCGTTGCCCGCACACGGACACTGCGGGTAGTCACGAAACGCAGACGAAGTCCACCGGTTACGAGTCGGTGATCACAAGACAAAAGGAGAGCGTGCATGGAGATGCGGCTCGATGGAAAGGTTGCGGTCATCACGGGAGGCTCCCGGGGTATCGGGAAGGGCATCGCCTCACGCTTCGCCGAGGCCGGCGCGTCGGTCATGATCGTCTCCCGAAAGGCCGAGAGTCTCGAGGAGGCCGCAGCGGAGATCGGCCGGGGCTGTCAGTGGATCTCGGCCAACGTCGGCGATCCCGAGTCGGCCGCCGAGGCCGTGGCTTCCACGATCGATCGACTTGGCTCCGTCGACATCCTGGTCAACAACGCCGCCACCAATCCCTACGCCGGTCCGATGATCGACGTCGATCTGCCCCGCTGGGACAAGACGTTGCAGGTCAACGTCACGGCTCCCCTGATATGGACGCAGCACGTGTGGTCGGCCTGGATGTCCGAACACGGTGGTTCGGTGGTCAACATCGCGTCGGTCGGTGCCCTGCACACGAGCCGGATCCTCGGGGTCTACGGGATGAGCAAGGCCGCGCTCGTCTACCAGAGTCGCCAGCTGGCGGCCGAGTTGGCACCCAAGGCGAGAATCAACACGATCCTTCCCGGCCTCATCCGAACCGACTTCGCCCGCGTCCTCTGGGAGGGCGAGCGGGGAGCCGAGGTGGCCGAGTCGTATCCGATGAAGCGGCTCGGCGAACCCACCGACATCGCCAATGCCGCGCTCTACCTCGCCTCCGATGCGTCGTCGTGGATGACAGGCCAGGAACTGATCCTCGACGGCGGCGGAACGGTTGCATTCGCCGAGGGCTGACCGCAGGTTGCTTCATCGACGAGCTACATGCCCACCGAGCTGTCGGCCCCCTGCGACGGTTCCGCGGAACCGTTTTCGCTGGTGGTCGTTGACCGTCCAGACAACGTCGACCACATAGTTGTGGTCGTACCGCTCCCCGACGCCGGCCTGGGCGAACAAACCGCTGGGATCGGCCACGGTCGTCGAGTCGAGTTCGGGTCGCTTGGTAGAGGCGTCGTGGCAGTTGACAGCCGCGGCGGAGAGGCGTGTACCGTCGGGTCGGGTGATCCGATTGTTGGTGGCAGTGCCGGTGAGTGTCCAGCCACCTTCGTGAACCAGGTGATGATGGAAACTGCACAACAACACGAGATTGTCGAGATCTGTGGCCCCGAAGTCGGCCCAGTGGACAATGTGATGGGCATGCAACCGCCGGGTCGAGGTACAGGTCGGGAACCGGCACGTGTGGTTGTCTCGCCGCTCTAGACGGCGGCGGAGCCAGCGAGGCACTACCTTGGTGCGCCGCCCGACCCCGATCGCCGGAGTCTGCCCCTCACCGATGCTGTGGTTGGCGGCCGTCAACCGCACCGAGCCATCACACCCGTAGCGTCGGGTCACCTCGGTCGGAAGCCGGGCCTCGGTCACCAATGTGGCGGTGCCGGTCGGATCGACATCGGCGGGGTGAGCGTCGGCGGGCATTGTGATGGTGAGATCTATGTCCAACTCGACCTGGCACGCTTCGGTGGAACCGCCCGACAACTCGATTGCGGCATCAGCCCGCACCGCCGGCCAACCACCCCGATCACGTTGCCGGTAGCAGCGCTGGGACCACCCACCATCATCGACCGGTGGTTCCGCGGAACCGTCCCCGCCGGATCGGTGGTCGGGGGTTTGGCGGTCGATCTGGCGGTGCCCGGCCACCAGCCGGTCGAGCTGTGCCGCCGTCGCTGTGCGAGCCACGTCAACCATCGCCTCCTCGTCGATCGGGCGCTCCAGACGGTCAACGCCCGAGCCTTCGAGAACGACAACCGACCAGCCGCAAACGCAGACCGCACCACCGGCAGCTCCTCCAGGCCCCGAGCGACCCGAACATGATCCCGAGCGGTCCGCAGCGACATCCCACACGCAAACGACAGCCAATGAGCCGCCGACTTACACCCC
>JBFHEP010000079.1:0-14203 GCA_041584095.1 Acidimicrobiales bacterium
GTGCGGGAGCATGTATCTCCAGCGCACCCCGGTGATGCCAGAGAGTTTGCGGAGGCAAACTCGTGGAGCCGATACTCCGTATCGGCGGCTCCTGGGTGCGGGAGCATGTATCTCCAGCGCACCCCGGTGATGCCAGAGAGTTTGCGGAGGCAAACTCGTGGAGCCGATACTCCGTATCGGCGGCTCAGACGGCGTCGACCCCCGAGTCGCCGGTTCGTATGCGAACCATGGAGTCCACTGCGGTGACCCAGATCTTGCCGTCTCCGATGACCCCGGTTTGGGCGCCTTGTTGAACGGCGTTGACGATCAGGTCGACCATTTCCTCGCCGGCGACGATGTCGAGGCGGATCTTCGGGACGAAGTCGATTCGGTACTCGGCCCCCCGGTAGGTCTCCGTGTGGCCTCCCTGACGACCGAATCCCTTGACCTCGGTCACGGTCATGGCGTTGACGCCGACTTCGACCAGAGCGTCTTTCACCTCGGTCAGCCGATGAGGCTTGATAATCGCGGTTACGAGTTTCATCTCTGTGTGCGCTCCTTGGGTCAGATCCCGGACGTGACGGGAACCAGATCGGGGCCGTAGCCGGGGCTGCCGTGCTCCTCGGTGTCGAGCCCGGCCATCTCCTCCTCACGCGTGACCCGCAGGCCGATGGTGTTCTTGATCGCCAGGAACATGATACCGCTGGCGACGACCACGAAGATGAAGTGGACGACGACCATGATCAGCTGGGTGCTCATCTGACTGAAGCCGCCGCCGTAGAACAGACCGGCGTTCTCCCGGCCCAGGAAGGCGTCGTCGAACCGGGCGAAGAGCCCAATCGAAAGGGTGCCCCACGTGCCGCAGACGCCGTGCACCGAGATGGCGCCGACCGGATCGTCGATGCGGAGACGGTCGAAGAACCGCACGGAGAACACCACGAGAAGGCCGCCGATCGCACCGATCAGGATCGACACGGGTGAGGTCACCGCCCCGACCGGGGCGGTGATGGCGACCAGACCGGCCAGCAGTCCGTTGGCGGCCATGGACACGTCAGGCTTGCCGTCCAGTGCCCACACGACGCCTGTGGCCATCACAGCCCCGGCACAGCCGGCGAGCAGTGTCCTGACGGCGATCTGCATGACGAACTCGTCGGCCGCGAGCTCCGAACCGGGGTTGAAGCCGAACCAGCCGATGAAGAGGATGATTGCACCGAGCACAACGAACGGGATGCTGTGACCGGGAATGGCCCGTGGTGTCCCGTCGTCGGCGTACTTGCCGATGCGAGGTCCGAGAATGAGGGCACCCATCATGGCCGCCCATCCACCTGTGGCGTGCACGATGGTCGACCCAGCAAAGTCGGAGAACGGCGTGTCGAGCTGGGCCAGCCAGCCACCGCCCCAGGTCCAGCGGAGCACGATCGGGTAGATCAGTGCGGTGATGACGAACGAGTACACGAAATACGACTTGAACTTCGTACGCTCGGCCATCGCACCCGACACGATGGTGGCGGCGGTTGCGGCGAAGGCTGCCTGGAAGAAGAAGGTCGTGGCGGTGGACAACCCTCCCTCCGCCGGCAGCGGGTCGTCGAAGCCGCTCATGAAGAAGCCTCCCCAACCGAACCAGCCGCCCAGCTGCTCGCCGCCGGCGAACGCGATGCCGAACCCGAACAGTGCGAACGCCAACACGCCGGCCGACATGTCCATCAGGTTCTTCATCATGATGTTGGCGACGTTCTTGGCCCGGGTCAGTCCGGCCTCGACGAGGGCGAAGCCGGCCTGCATGAAGAACACCAGGACACCGGCGATGAAGACCCAGAGATTGTCGAGGATCACCTGGGAGGCAACCCCCTCCGGGAGATCGGACTGGGCGGCGGCGGGCGATGCCCACAGCGCCGACATTGCGGCGACCGACAGAGCGGCGAAGGCGAAGCGCCTTCGACGCCGAGCCGTCGGTCTCGAGACTGCGAAAGATCCTTGAAGTCGTGACGCGGCAGAGCCGATCATGAGTTCCTCCTACGGGGTGATTGGGGTGTTGTTCCACCGACTGGTTCAGAATCGAGTAGATCCCACACTCACCCCGTTGTGCGTAGGGGATCACCTCGCTTGCCACGCAGGGTACGACGTCCGTGTTTCGTGAACGTTTCCGGGCTGTTAACTCGTCGGCGGGTGATCAGCCGGCCGCGTTCCGGTGCAGCAGCCGAAGGAAGTCGTAGACCTCCTGGCGATCCTTGGTTCGGCGCAGCGGTGGCAATACGTTGATGAGGTCCCATCGGTAGCCGCGGTTGGTGGCCAGTCTCGAGTCGAGGACGGCGACGACACCTCTGTCGTCGGAGCGGCGGATGAGCCGTCCGGCGGCCTGGGCGAGGAGGATCTGGGCCCTTGGCAGGTCGACGAGCCGAAACGCCTGCGCTCCGATGCGGCTCCGCTGGGCTTCGAGGACAGGATCGTCGGGTCGGGGGAACGGGATGCGGTCGATGGCGACCAGGGTGAGCGTCGATCCTGGTAGGTCGACACCCTGCCAGAACGACATCGTGGCGATCAGCACGGCGCTCGGGTCGTCCTGGAAGCGTTGGATCAACGCCGATTTGGATCCCTCCCCCTGAACGAGCACCGGCACCTCCAGTTCGTCCCGGAGCCTTTCGGCCGCCTCGGTCATGGCGGAATAACTGGTGAACAAGGCGAGCGCCCGTCCGCCGGCCGCCTTGATGAGACCGATCAATTCGTCCTGGACCGCAGGGCGGAAGTCGGGACTCTTGGGTGGCGGAAGATCCGTGGGGCAGTAGAGAAGTCCGAGTTCCGGATAGTCGAATGGCGAGCCGACACGCAGAATCTCATGCGTCGAATCGAGCCCGAGGCGAGCAGCGAACCCGTCGGCCAGGGTTGCGCTGGTCATCACCACCGTGTGTTCAGGCCACAGATGTTCGTCGAGGAGCGGCCCCAAGTCGAGGGGTGTCAGGCGCAGCACAGGGTAGTTGAGCGTTCCGTCGACCCAGGCCACGTCGGACGGTCCGGATTCCAGCACGGTGTCGATGTCGTCGATCAGGCGGGTGGCGACGAGCGTGATCCGCTCGATCCGGGCCGCCACGTTGCTGCCGTCCGTCGCTTCGAGTTTTCGGAGCTCAGCCAGCACCCGCTCGGTTCGGTCGCGGGCCAGCACGATGATGCTCGTCAGATCGAGGTCGATCTCGACGGAACGGCCGAGCATCGTGCCCAGGGCGCTGTCGAACTCGTCGGCCGAGCGGCTGAGCCCCTCGGCCAGGGCCTCGTCGGTCAGAATCGAGCGGACCCGCCTCGCCATCGCCCGCAGCCTCCCGCCTCCGAGTTCGGTCCCGCAGGTGGCGCCGAGGATGTCGGGGAACTGGTGGGCTTCGTCGAACACGACGATGTCGTGATCGCTCAGAAGCGCACCGCCGCTCGAGAGATTGAGGCCGTAGTAGTGCTGGTTGGTGACGATGATGTCGGCTGCGAACGCCTCCTGGCGGGCTGCTTCGGAGTAGCACATGTCGCCCGACGGGCAGCGTCCGGCCCCGGGGCATTCGTCGCCCGTGACGCTGACGGCCCGCCACACGTCGTAGGGGGGTGCGTCTTCCAGTTCCTCGCGGTCGCCCGTCTCGGTGGTCGCCGCCCACTGCAGGAGATCGGTGAGCCGGTGGTCGGGATCACGCCCGCCGAGCAGCGCGAGCTGCTCGGTCCTGTCGGCCTCCTGGAGATCCTTGAGTTGTTGCACGCAGAGATAGTTGCCCCGACCTTTCAGGACGGCCGCGGTGACCGGTCGGTCGAGACCTTCGGCCACGGCCGGGATGTCCTTGTCGACCAGTTGCCCTTGGAGTGCGATCGTGGCGGTGGCGACGACGGCTCGCCGCCCACTCTCCACAATCGGGGTGAGGTAGGCGAGGGACTTCCCGGTACCGGTGCCGGCCTCGACGATGACCACACGTCCGTCGTCGGCACCGGTGTCGCCTGGATCGCCGCCGCCGGTCGACGCCGTCGACGGTGACGTGGAGATGGCGCTGTGGATGGCCTCGGCCATGGACACCTGACCGGGCCGCTCCTCTCCGCCGCCGGGCAGTGACCGGGTCACGTCCGCCAGCAATTGCTTCATCCTGCTCATATGTGAAACCTGAAACAGGACCTTTCAGTTAGAATGATGGGTTGGGACCGAGCCGGAACCGCCATGGGCACGTTCCGGTGTGGTGAGGAACACGATGGCTGACGAACAAACCCCTCCAAAAAGGGACGTCAACGAACTCTTCACCCTAGACGCGTCCAACCCGACCTCGGACCACGACGGCCCACTCGCCTACCTGCTTTCGACATCGCCGGTTTCGGATCTGCACCGATCGTCGAGTGATCCGGATGCATCCTCCGCCGGTGATGATGAGCTACCCGGTATCTCCGACGTCAGCGGCCTCGAGGACTTGCACGTGACCACGGCCGAAGTGCCGCTCGGTGATACAACGGGTCAGCCGTCGCCGCCGGTCGACCCGGGTTGGGACGAAGGCGTCGACTCCCGGCCGGTCGGGTCCGAGCTTGCTCCCGCTGGGCCCCGACCTGTCGAGCCTGCGCCGGTTCCTCTCGACCGGCCCGCCGACTCCGATCCCATCCGCTCCATCGTCGTGGGCGGGAACCTACGTTTCAGCACCGAGGCCGAGCCGCGGTCCGCGACCAACTGGACGCTTGCCCCGAACGATCATCATCCGTATCCAGCGCGATTGGTGCCCAATGCCGTTCCGGCCCCGGTCGCTCCGAGCAGGAGTGTTCGGGTTCCGGGCCAGGAACGGCGGCGAGGGGCACTGTACACCGCGCTGGTCGAGATCACCGAGCGGCGTTGGTTCTGGCCGTCGGTGGCAGGTTGCTTCGGTCTGGTCCTACTCACTGTGCTCGTTGTCGGCAACGTCGTCCCGAATCCTCTCGCCGACGACCGCATCGACGTCGTGGCCGAAAACCGCGTTCCCACCGCACCGGCGGTCGGTGGAGCCACCGAAACGTCGGACGCCGACACCTCGTCGTCGACCGGAGCCGGTACAGGCCCGTTCGAACCTGCCCCGACCACGTCGCTCGAATCCACGTCCTCCTCGACGGTGAACACCTCAACTCGCCGTGTCGTCACCACCGCTCGCCCCACCGTTCGATCGACGACCGGACCGGCACCCAGCACGTCGCCCACGGCGGCGCCGACCTCGACCTCGGTCCCGTCGACCATCACGACGGCCACGTCGACCACGGCCGTCAGCTCGTCGACCACCGATCCCAGCAGCTCGACGACCACCGATCCCGGCAGCTCGACCACGACGACCGGGGAGTCGACGACGACCGACACCACCGACACCACCGACGACTCCACGACGACCACCGGCAGCAACACGACGGCCAGCACCACGACATCGACGGGTCCGTAGAGCGGTTCGTGGGAGTCACCGGTCGCACGTACGCCCGATCGCAGCGACCGTCCGGTCCGCGGTCCGAGCCTTGGCTCGAGAAAGCGGATACGGTTCAAACCATGAGCAATGAGGGCATTGATCCTGCCCGGATTCCCCGCCATGTGGCCTGTGTCATGGACGGAAACGGCCGTTGGGCGCAACGTCGTGGTCTGCGGAGGACCGACGGCCACAGCGCAGGGGAGGAGGCCCTGCTCGACGCCGTCGAAGGTGCTCTGGAGCTTGGGATCGAGTGGTTGACGGTCTACGCATTCTCCACGGAGAACTGGCGCCGCCCGGCCGATGAGGTCCGATTCCTGATGCGGTTCAACGAGAACCTGCTGGTCCGGCGACGCGACGAACTGAACGAGAAGGGCGTACGCATCCGGTTCATCGGTCGACGTGACTGGAAGGTTCCCAAACGTCTGATCCGCCGGATGGACGAATCGGTGGCGCTGACCGCCGAGAACCGGCGACTCACCCTCACGATCGCGTTCAACTATGGCGGGCGAGCCGAGATCATCGATGCCGTCAAGGCGATGATCGCATCCGGTGTCACGGTCGACTCCATCGACGAGTCGACGCTCGACAAACACCTTTACGACCCGGAGATGCCCGACGTCGACCTCTGGATTCGGACCTCCGGTGAGTTTCGTACCTCCAACTTCCTGCTGTGGCAGTCGGTCTACGCCGAGCTGGTGTTCACCGAGACACTGTGGCCCGACTTTCGGCGCCGGCATCTCACCGACGCCGTTGCGGAGTACCAGCAACGCGAGCGGCGCTTCGGCGGTCTCGGAACGGGATAGGTATCCGTGGCCCTGTACCGCGATGAGGGCGTCGTGCTGCGCACCTACAAGCTGGGCGAGGCCGACCGCATCGTGGTCTTGTTCACCCGTGGTCGAGGCAAGATCCGGGCGGTGGCCAAAGGTGTCCGACGAACGAAGAGCAAGTTCGGGTCCCGCCTCGAACCGGGAACCATCGTCCAGCTCCAGCTCTACGAGGGTCGCAATCTCGACATCATCACCCAGGCGGAGCGGGTCGTGGCGTTCACCCGGCTACGGGCCGACCTGGAGCTCTACGGTCGCACGTCGGTCGTTCTGGAAATGGTCGATTCGATCGTGGTCGAAGCGGAGGCGAATGCCGCGCTCTACAAGCTCCTGGCCGGCGCACTCAACGAGTTGGAACGGAGTGGGAACCCGTTGGTCGTCGCGGCGTTCGCGGCCAAGTTCCTGGCTCTGGAAGGTGTTCAGCCCCGGCTCGACTCCTGCGTGCGTTGCGGTGCCATCGACGACCTGGACGGCATACAGCTCGGTGAGGGTGGAGCGGTGTGTGTCCGCTGCCCGCCGACCGGCGATCCGCTCTCGGCCGAGGTGCGACAGGCCTTCTCGCTCGTCCTCGATGGTCAGGTTCGCAATGTCCTCGACGGAACCTCGCCCGACGTGGCTCGGGAGCTGGAGACGTTGGTGTCGCGGTTGATCGAGCAGCACATCGAACGCCGGCTCAAGAGTTCCGCTGTTCTCCACCAGCAGATGCACAGCTGATCGACAGCTCGGTGCGGGTGGCCTCAAGCGTCTCGGACGGATCGGGTCAGTTCTCCTCTATCGGCACCCAGGTGCCGCGCTGCATGTCGTGGCGGAACCAGTTGCGCAGAGTCGTGTCCCAGTAGATCCAGGCGTCCCAGTCCTCACTCCAGATCGGAGCCCGCCGGTCGGCCGCCGACTGCGGGCCGCGCCGAGCGTTTGTCGTCGCAGCAACGGTCGGAGCGGTGGCCGTGAGCGACGCCTCGTCGGTGGGCCCGGCCGAATCGGAAGCTTTGCTACTCGCCTCGAGCGGGGGGCTCAATCCCAGTGCCTCGAACAGCGCATCGTTGGTCAGTGGCATATCGGACAGCGACGATTCGGGCAACGTCAATGACTCGAAGTCCGGGAGTTCCGGTTCCTCGGCCACCGCCCGGGAACGGCGAACCGGCTTCGGATAGGGGTTGGTCGACCGCTCCTCGACAGGGACCGGCATATCGGTTGACTCCGGTGTCGACTGCTCGGAGGCGCTGTCTCTCTCATTCATGTCAACCGTGTCTCCATTGGGTTGCGGCTCCGGCACGCCGTCGTCGGGACCGACCACCGTCACGCCGGCTTCGACGTCGGCTCGATGTGGCCTTGCGTCTTCGTCACCATTTAGATCGGGTGCTTTGGGGCGCGTGTTTAGGGATGCGTGCGCCCGGCCCGGCGCGTGTACCACGAGCGTGGCCGTTCTGATCGTCGGCACGAGTCGATGTGGCTTGGTCTCGGGCGTTCGCGCCCCGGTGTCGATTGCGTCCGCCACCGGTACCAGGTCGTCGGGGGAGCTCTGGTCGACAACGATCGTTCCGGCCAGACGATCGCCGATGCGCTGATGGGCGGGGTTTGAGGCGGCGAAGGCATATCCGGTCAATCCGGGCACGACGAGGGGCATCAGATCCACCGGTGACAAGACCGTCCGGACGAGGTGCCTGAGGATGCCGGCTGGTCGGCCGTCCACGGTGAGGATCCGCAGCCGGAAAAGGAGCTTGCCCGGCGAGCGACCATCGGCGAGCGAGGGTACCAGCACGCCGATCAGGATGCCGGCACCAATGGCCGCGGCGACGACCGTGACGACGTCGTCGGTGGAGAACGCCCACAGTGTGTCGCCGAGCAGACGGCCCTGGCTGAGCGGTCCGGTCATGCTGTTCAGCAGGGCCCGATCGGCGTCGCTGAAAGTGATCGAGCCGTCCGGCTGTCGGATCGCGGCAACCCTCGTCGACACGGCGAAGGCGGTCGCGGCGGTCCCCAGCCACACGAACAGGAGATCGACGAGCCCGGCGGCGACGCGGCGCGCGAGTGGGGGCGAGCGGTCGGGTGGACGGGCGTCGGCGGTCATAGGCCCGGCGGTCCGGAACGGCGGCGGTCGTTGCGATCGTCCACCGTAGACCTGTCGGCAGGATTATGGCGAGGCCAAGGTATTTGGAATCGACTGGACGCTGAAAACGTTACGCTGCTCGTATGGAAACTGCTGATCCGGACCTCTTCGACAAGATCGTCAACCTCTGCAAACGACGGGGTGTCGTTTTCCCTTCGGTCGAGATCTACGGCGGCTTCCGTTCGACCTACGACTACGGGCCGGTCGGTGTCTTGATGCTGCGAAATGTGAAGGATGCGTGGTGGCGTTCCATGGTGCAGCTGCGAGCCGACGTCGTCGGGCTCGATGCGTCGATTCTTTCACCGCCCGCGGTGTGGGAGGCGTCCGGGCACCTCGCCAATTTCACCGATCCACTCGTCGACTGTCGCAACTGTGGGGCTCGTCACCGCCAGGATCAGATGGAGGATCCGAATATTTGCCCCAGCTGCGGTGAATCCGGACAGCTCACCGAACCCCGGCACTTCAATCTCATGTTCAAGACCCACTCAGGGCCGGTCGAGAACGAGGGTGCGGTCACCTACCTGCGGCCGGAAACGGCTCAGGGCATGTTCATCAACTTCGCAAACGTGTTGCACACGTCGCGCAAACGTCCCCCCTTCGGCATCGCCCAAATCGGAAAGAGCTTTCGCAACGAGATCACGCCCGGCAACTTCGTCTTCCGGACCCGTGAATTCGAGCAGATGGAACTCGAGTTCTTCGTGCCGCCGGAGGAATCGGATCACTGGTACGAGTACTGGTGCGCCCAACGGATGCAGTGGTACGTCGACCACGGGATCCCCGCCGACATGTTGCGCCTGCGGCCGCACGACGCCGATGAGTTGAGTCACTACTCGTCGGACACGAGCGACGTCGAGTTTCTGTTTCCCTGGGGCTGGGGCGAGCTGGAAGGGATCGCAAACCGCGGCTCCTACGACCTCGATCAACACGCGGAACACTCGGGTCACAAGCTCGAATACTTCGATCAGGCCGAGAACCGGCGCTACGTTCCTCATGTGATCGAACCGGCGGCCGGAGCGACCCGCACGATGATGGCGTTTCTCATGGCGGCCTACGACGAGGAGATCGTCAACGACGACACCCGGACGGTACTGCGGCTGCATCATCGGATTGCCCCCTTCAAGGCGGCTGTGCTGCCGCTGTCGAAGAAACCCGAGCTCACCGAACCGGCCCGCGAGTTGCTGGCGACGCTCCAGCCGCACTGGATGGTCGATTACGACGAAACCCAGGCGATCGGCAAGCGCTATCGCCGCCAGGACGAGATCGGCACCCCCTACTGCATCACGTTCGACTTCGATTCACTCGACGACAAGGCCGTCACCATTCGAGAGCGGGACAGCATGGAGCAGGTTCGCCTGCCCATCACCGATGTGGCGGGCTGGCTGCAGGACCACCTGTCCTGAGCCGTCCGTGGTTCGGGGGCGGAGTCGACGTCGTAGGGCGCATGCATCAGCTGTATGAGGAGGTTTTCTCCCCCCGGCTCGCGACCACCTTGTCGATTCCTCCAGTACGTTGATGAAGCGGTGTGGTGCCAGGGTGACAGATTTCGTGCGTCTCGGTGCACTCACCGTGTCAACCGGTGCACAAGAGAAGAGGAGCAGGAATGAGTATCACACCCGCCGAGGTGGACACGACCGACGCAGTCGTCGTGACGGGTGGTCTGGGTTTCATCGGCTCGTTCGTGGCCGACGCCTATCTTGCTCTGGGACGCAGAGTCGTCATCATCGACTCTATGGTCAGCTCGGTCATCTCGACCGAACCGTACGACGACAACCCCGATTGCACGGTTTTCAAGATCAGCGTCGAGGAGTATTTCGCCCAGGGAGGTGGCTTCATCGGGGCGGAGCGGGTTGTGCACGCCACTTCCCTCGTCGGCCCGGCCGGCATCCTTCGCTTCGCCGGCCGACTGGGTCACGACATCGTCGAGGCCTGTCAGCTCGTGGTCGATGAATGCATTCGCTGCGACGTTCCGATGGTCGACTTCTCATCGGCCGAGGTCTACGGCCGGTCCGGTCAGCTGGCCGAGACCGACACCATCCAGGTTCCGGTCGACTACTCGGTCCGCATCGAGTACGCCATCGCCAAGACCCTGACCGAGGCGATCGTGGCCAATTCCCGCCATCGAGGGTTGCGGGCCATCGTCCTCCGCCCGTTCAACGTCACCGGTCCCCGCCAGTCCGAGATGGGCGGCTTCGTTGTGCCGACGTTTGTGCAGCAGGCGCTCCACGGCGAGAACATCACCGTGTTCGCCTCCGGTGAGCAGCTCCGGTCGTTCCTGTCGGTCACTGACCTCACCCGGTTCGTCGTCGAGTACATGGACGAGGCACTCGAGTCCGGTCACCTGATCTACAACATCGGCAACCCCGACAACGAGATCACCGTCCGCGATCTGGCCGAGGTCGTGAAGGAGATGTCCGGCTCCCGTTCGGATGTCATCTACGCCGATGCCAAAACGATCCACGGCAGTCTTTACGAGGAGGCCGAGTCGTTCCAGAAGAATCCGGTGCTGGGCAACGCCCCGGCCGTTGGCTGGAAACCCCAGGTCGACCTCCGCGAGCTCATCCGGGAGACCATCGACTACTACCGGCCCATCGTGGCCTCCCGCCAGGCCGCCGCCTGATGCCGAATCTCGGGGACCTCAACCGGGTTCTGATCATCGCTCCGCACGCCGACGACGAAGCACTCGGTTGTGGGGGTTTGATGGCCCGCCTGGCCGATCAGGGATCGGCTATGCGGGTCCTTTTCATGGCCGTCGACGGATTCCACCACTACGGGCTCGATGGCCGAACGACCTATCAGCAGCGACTCGACGAGATCGCCGACGTGGCCAAGATTCTCCAGTTCGACTGGGACATCCTCTATGGGGATCAGGATCTGATCGAGAAGCTCGACACCATACCGAAACGCGACATCGTCGACCGGTTCGAGCGCGAGATCAACGAGTTCGAACCCGACGCCGTCGTCCTTCCGTCCGGTGACGACTACGACCAAGACCACGCTGTCACATTCGACACCGCCCTGGCCGCGCTGCGGCCGATTGCCCCGGTGTTCGGCAAGTGGCTGGTGCCGACCGTACTGGTCTACGAGTCACCGAAGGTCATGTGGTGGCGGTCCGATATCCCCCGTCCGGAGATCTTCGTCGACATCACCGACCACCTCGACCGCAAGCAGCAGGCGCTGGCCGCCTACCGGACCCAGGCCCGACCGTCGCCCCACATTCGCTCGCCCGAGGCGGTGGCTGCCTTGGCCTGTCTCCGGGGCAAGGAGATCGGCACCGAGCACGCCGAGGCCTACAAGGTGCTGCGCGCCGTTCTATAACACCGCTCGGCGGCCCGCTCGACAGGTGGGTGACCGTCGGTCCGAAGGTGTAGTTTTGGAGCTCAGTGGGGATCGTCGACGAGGATGTTGCCAGGGTTCGAGATGACAGCGACATCGTCGCGGTCGTCACCCAGTACACGCAACTCCGCCGGGTTGGGCGGCGCTTCTCGGGGCTGTGCCCGTTCCACGCGGAGAAAACCCCCTCGTTTTCTGTCAATCACGAGGAGGGTGTCTACTACTGCTTCGGCTGCGGTGTCGGCGGCGACGTCATAACCTTCGTTCGGGAGAAGGAGCAGCTCGACTTCGTCGGTGCGGTCGAGTGGCTGGCCAACAAGTTCAACATCTCGCTCCGCTACACCGACTCGAACGAGGGCGAGAGCCGCCGACGGAAGTCCCGGCTCCAGGATGCGGTGGCCAAGGCCGTCGAGTTCTATCACGATCGGCTCCTGTCGGCATCCGACGCCGGGGCCGCCCGCAGCTATCTGCGGCAGCGCGGCTACGACGGCGAGACCGTGCGCCGGTTCAAAATCGGCTGGGCCGGCGACGACTGGGATCTCCTGGCCCGGTCACTGAAGCTTTCCAACGCCGACCTCACCGACTCCGGCCTCGGCTTCGTGAACCGGCGGGGGCGGCAACAGGACGCGTTCCGGAGCCGGATCATGTTCCCCGTTTTCGATGCACAAGACAACGCCGTCGGTTTCGGCGGCCGCAACATGCCGGGAGCCGAGGGACCCAAATACAAGAACTCGTCCGAGTCGACCGTCTACGCCAAGAGCCGCCTGCTCTACGGATTGAACTGGGCCAAGACCCAGGTCGTGGAGGCCGACGAGGTGGTGGTGTGCGAGGGTTATACCGACGTCATCGCATTCTTCAATGCCGGGATGGCTCGAGCCGTGGCGACCTGCGGCACCGCCCTCACCGACGACCATGTCAAACTCCTGCGCCGCTTCGCCCGCCGGGTGGTGCTGGCCTTTGACGCCGACGCCGCAGGTCAGAACGCGGCAGCCAGATTCTACGAGTGGGAGCGCGCCCACGACCTCGACGTGGCAGTGGCCGATCTGCCGCCCGGCGTCGACCCCGGTGAGCTCGGCCAGGACGACCCCGAGCGGCTGCGGAAGGCGGTCTCCGGCGCCCGGCCGTTCCTCGAGTTCCGAGTCGAGCGGGTGTTCGGTGCCGCCGATCTGGGGTCGGCCGAGGGGTGGGCTCGGGCCGCCGATCATGCGCTGGCGATGATCGCCGAGCACCCGGATCCGCTGGTCCGTGATCAGTACGTCATGGACGTCGCAACTCGCTGCCGCATCGACGTCGATCTGGTCCGAACCCAGTTGGGGAACCGCTCGGCGTCGGCCCGCAAGTCGTCGGCGGGCGCACCAGCGGTGTCGGGCGCCTCCTCCGGCGTCACCGTGCGGCCGATCCTCCGCGAGGGGCCCGAGCTCGAGGCCCTGAAGCTGGCGGCCCAGGACCGGTCGCTGCTGGTGGACCTGGTCGTCCCGGAGCTGTTCACCGACGAGTTGGCGGCGACGGTGTTCGATCTGCTCGGCCGCCACGAGAAGCTGCACGAGGTGATCGACGCCGGTGGGCCCGAGGTGGGCGAATTGGTGCAGAGATTGTCCGTGGAGGAGACCATGGCCACCCCGATCGAGGTGGCGGCCCGGCTGTGGGAACCGTACCTCGAACGTCTCATGTCGGAGTGGAAGGCTGCGCTGGCCGGCGCCCCCGAAACCGAGCGGGCCGAAACCTTCAGGCGCCTGGCCCACGAGCACACTTGGCTGCGGCTCAAACTGGAGGAGGTCCGTGATCCATCCCGACAGGCACGGGCCATAGCAGACTTGCTAGGTTGGATTGAGGCCCCGGAAGGCGAGGAGCAGAGTTGACCGAGAAGCCGTCGCAATCGACGTGGTCGACGATCGAGGAGTACGCGCCTCGCTTGTTGCTACGGGCAAAGGCCGGCCGTCCCTTGAACATGGAAGACGTCGTCGCCGTGATGCCCCGGGTCGAGCTGTCGCCCGACGTTCTGGCCGAACTCCGCGACTTCATGGCCGCCAACTCGATTCCGTTCGACGAGGAACCGGTGGACGTCAGCGAACTCGACGGCTACCGGGTTCGCCGCCGGCGCCGCACCACCGATCCGGCTCAGGCCGCGGCGGCCGCGATGGCCAGGGCCAGCGGCTCGTCGGACCCGGTTCGCATGTACCTGAAGGAGATCGGCAAGGTTCCGTTGCTGAGCGCCGCCGAGGAGGTTTCGCTCGCCAAACGGATCGAATCCGGCGCGGCCGCCGCCGACAGGATGACCGAGTTGATCGAGAGCGGCGAGTGGCAGAATCTGTCGTCGGATCAGCAGCGCCGTCACCGGCGCGCTGTGGCCGACGGCGAGGCGGCCGCCCAGGATCTGACCGCAGCCAACCTGCGGCTCGTGGTGTCGATCGCCAAACGCCATGTGGGTCGAGGTGTACAGATCCTCGATCTGATCCAGGAGGGCAACCTGGGGCTGATGCGGGCGGTGCAGAAGTTCGACTACACCAAGGGCTTCAAGTTCTCCACCTACGCCACGTGGTGGA
>JBFHEP010000080.1:0-14128 GCA_041584095.1 Acidimicrobiales bacterium
CCGATGGAAGTATCGATGTTGAACCGGTCAGCGGCCGACCGGTCGGCACACGACTAGGGGGTGTAGCCGGTTTCGACGTCGCCGGCGAGCACCAGTGGGGTCAGTTCGTCGATGGCCGACTTGACCTCGGCGGGGATCTCGCTATCGAAGTCGTGGTACTCGGCCAGGCCGACGTCGCCGATGTAATTGCCCGATGGCGGGGTGCCGTCGACGAACTGCTGAATGATGTCAAGGACGCCGGGGGTGATCAGCTTCATGGCGCTGGTGACCAGACACGGCTGAGCCTCGGGAACGGTCTCCCACTGGTCGGTGTCGACACCGATGCAGAAGGCGGCACCGCCGTCCTTGGCCACTTCCTGCAGAGCGCCATTGCCGGTCTGACCACCGGCGCCGAAGACCACGTCGGCACCGTTGTTGATGGCTTGACGGGCGGTGTCGGCACCCCAGGCGGGGTCGGTGAAGGCCACGTCGAGGCCGCCGGGATGGTAGGTGGAGATGACCTCGGCGTCAGGGTTGCTGTAGGCAACGCCACCCTCGAAGCCCTCCTTGAAGGCCACCACGGGCGGAACCAGATCGGTACCGAGCACCTGGGCGACCGTGCCGCTCTCGGTCAGCAGACCGGCCAGCGCACCGGCCAGGAAGCCGGCCTGATCCTCGGGGAAGATCAAACCAGCCAGGTTCGGCACGGCCTCGGCCTGGAACTGGTCGACTCCGATGAAGTAGGTGTCAGGGTTCTCGGCTGCAGCGATGCTGGTGGCCTCGCCAAGGGCGAAGCCGACGGTGACGATGACGTCATAACCCTGATCGATGAAGCTCCCGATGTTGGTTGCGTAGTCGGTCGAATCCTGGGTCTCGATGAAGTCGACGGTGGCGCCGAGCTCGGACTCCGCCAGTTTCACGCCCTCCCAAGCCGACTGGTTGAAGCTCTTGTCGTCGATCTTGCCCACGTCGGTGACCACACCCACGCACAGCGTCTCCTCGGACGCGCAGTCGCCGTCGGCACCGCCGGTCGTGTCCTCGGTGGTGTCGTCGGTCATCGCCTCGGTGGTGTCCGTGGTGTCGTCGGTCATCGCCTCGGTGGTGTCCGTGGTCTCGTCTGTGGTGTCGGTCGCTTCATCGGTGCTGTCTGAACCGCAGGCAGCAACGAGAAGCCCCAGAGCCGCCAGTACGGCCAGCAGCTTCATCCAGGTCTTCATAGCTGAACTCTCCTCTTCAAAGGTCTTGATGTGATGAATGTATCGCCATTCCCCAGAACTGACGGCGCGGCGTTTTGAACCCGTCATGTGACGTACGGCGCCGATTTCATCGATGTCGGAGAGCCCTTCTCCAGGTTGTTCAACACCGCGGTTTCGACGTCAAACCCTCTCGATCAGTCGACAAGAGACGCCACTGGACCCCGGCTCCAGAGAGCCGAGGTCCAGCGAACCCGGATCCCGGTCTCCCGCCGGCAGGCTCAGGAGTTGCGTCGACGGTTGGGCATGTGATCCCCGTACAGATCGCTGTAGGCGACGTAGCGCTCGTTCAACTCGTCGACGTTCGCCGCCAGATCCCAGAGGTTCGATTCGATGATCTCGTCGAATCGAACCCGCAGCTGCCACTGCACCGGATCGGTGATGTGTCGATGGCGCAGCCGGATGAGCACTCGGTGCAGCAGCCCGACCGGAGCAATCGGTGGTGGATTGCGGCGCCGGTGACGATCGTGCACACCAGCGGCATCGGTCACGTCGCCACCGAAGTTGAGTGGTCGGTACAATCCGCTGATCTCGAGTCTTCCGTTTCGTCGCTACCTACCGACGCCAACCACCCGACCTGACGACGGCGTCCGACCGGGGACAGCGCCGGAACGTCGAGTCGGAGAAACCGAGTTCGTGTTGCTGATGGCGCTGATCAGCGCCCTGACGGCCTTGGCCATCGACATGTTGTTGCCGGGATTCTCGGGGATGCGTGAGGCGTTCGGACTGGCTCCCGACGCCACGGATCTTGCGGCAACCATCACCGTCTTTTTCGTCGGCAACGGGATCGGCAACCTGATCTACGGGCCGATGGCCGACGCCTGGGGCCGCAAGCCGGTGCTCGTCGCATCCCTCGGGTTGTACGGCGTCGCTGCTCTTGCCGCCACCTTCGCTCCCAACCTGACCGTCCTCCTCGCAGCCCGTTTCGTGTGGGGTGTGGGAGCGGGAGGCCCAAGGGTGCTCACCCAGGCCATCGTGCGCGATCGGTTCTCGGGTGATGCCATGGCCCGGGTGATGTCCATGATCCAGGCCGCGTTCTTCATCGGCCCGGTCGCCGCCCCACTCATCGGGGCCGGCCTGGTCGCCATCGGCTCGTGGCGCTGGGTGATGGCGTTCGGTGTGCTCAGTGCACTGACGACAGCGGTCTGGTCACTCCGGCTGCAGGAGACGCTCCCGCAGGAGCGTCGTCGCCCACTCACGCCTCGGGCCATCACCGGCGGGGTCGGTGCCGTGCTCAGCCATCGGCCCACCCTGCTGTTCTCGCTTTCGCTCATGTTCCTCTCCGGGGCCTTCTTCTCCTTTCTCTCCAGCAGCGAGCTGATCTTCGAGGATGTGTTCGGGCACGGCGACTGGTTCGTCACCTATTTCTCGGTCATGGCGGTGCTGCTGGGGTGCATGAGCCTCGGAATCAATCGGCTGCTACGCCGAGTGCCGGCCGGTCGAGTCACGATGGTTGCAGGAGCGGGCTTGATCGTGTTCTCCGCGGCCCGGGTGGTCCTGGCCCAGCTCTCCGAGGGCGTTCCGCCGTTCTGGCTCTGGATTGTGCTGTTCTCCCTCTCGAACGTGTGCGTTGTCGCCACGTTCCCGAGCCTGAACAGCCTGGCCCTCGAACCCATGGGTGGGCTGGCGGGAACGGCGGCTTCGGTGATCGGCTTTCTCACCTCGGTGGGCGGCGCCGGGCTGGCCATGATCACCGACCGCCGACTCGGGGGCACCGTCGCACCACTGGCATTCGGTTATCTGCTGTACGCGACGATCGCCTACTGCTGTCAGCTGTTGGCCCTGCGTCGACCGGCAAACGTCGTCGGGACCGTCACCCCGGGTTGAACGCCGTGCCAAGGAGGCACTGGGTGGCCACGGCGACCAGGCCGGCGTCGTCGTACACCCGAGTGACGGTCAAGCCGGCGCCACCGGGCCGCGGATGGGTGACGGCGTCGAGCAGCAGCCAGTCTCCAACGGCGGGAGCCACGAACGCCACATCGAGATCGGCGTTGATCAGGCCGAACCCGCCGGTCGGGTTGAAGACGGCGCTGATTCCCGATCCGACATCGACCGAGCCCATCACCCGCTGAACACCGGTCGTCTCGACGTCCGCGAGAACTGGGTACCTCAACCGGACCCAGTCCTTCGCCGGACCGACGTCGTCGAAAGCGCCGGCGGCGAACCGATGCTCCAACCCGTCTCGGTGGAAGACCGGCTCGTCGGGAGCGGCGGCCCAATGAGGAGCTGGTGTGCTCTCGATGTCGCGCCAATGCGGATGGTCGGGGCGCTCCGGCCGCCAACCCGGTTCCGGCCCGTGACCCGCCGCGAGGACCAGAGCCGTTGCCCGGGCGACGGGGCGAGACCGGTGCCGGAGTTCCGCCTCGACGTGGGCGACCCGGCGACTGACAGATCGACGTTCGACGACCCCCTGCAGAGGTTCGACGGGAATCCCGGTCAGGAGGTCGACCCGGATCCGAGCCAATGCCTCGCCATCACCCAGGGTCGCTTCGCAGAGATGGCCGAGAAGGGCGGAGGGCGGGCCTCCGTGTTGTGCGTCGGGCCACCACGGACCCGTCGTGATCGGCATCGGAGCGAACGTCGACACGGCTTGCCGCCAGTAGAGGCTATGCGGTCCACCCGACACCGGGTTGGTCCCGTCTCCCACCCCGGATTCGGGCGGTCGATCGTCGAAATTCGTCATGGCCTCCCCAGTCTTGCCCGGAGCCGGTCGGAGATCCACATCGACCTGGTGCCGCATTGGAATCCGCGGCTCGGCCCGCTCAAGCGATTTTCGGCTCCGTCGATACTACTAGCGTGTTTCGCTCCCGATCACACGCCGCCGGCGCGTCGGCAGCCCACCGGGTTCTCGCCGAGGATTGGCTCGCCTGGGCCGCTGTGCTCTGCGTCTTCGCCGTCGACAGCCTCACGCCAACCGGTTTCGCCGTCGGGGTGCTCTATGTCGCGGTCGTCGCACTCAGCACGATCTCGGAGCGCAGTCGAACCATGCCGCTCGGAGTTGCCACCAGTCTGGCTGTATTGATCGGGTTGGCAACGCCCACGGGCGGCGTGCCAACGCCGACCGACGTGTTGAATCGCGGTCTGTCGATCGGTGCCATTTGGGCGGTTGTCGCCGTTGCCGGTCGACTGGGTGCCACCACCGACGATTTGAACGACTCCCGGGCCCGCATGGCTCACATGGTGGCGGAGATCGACGAATACGCCATCATTGCGCTCGACACCAACGGGCGGGTCGCCGAGTGGAACCGCGGCGCAGCGAGAATCAAGGGTTACCGGGCCGAGGACATCATCGGCCGGTCGTTCGAAGTCTTCCACCCGGTCCAGGATCGGGACGCCGGTGTTCCCGCTCGGCTCCTGGCCCACGCTCGGGAGGAGGGAACCGCCGTGTCGGAGGGATGGCGTGTCCGCGCCGACGGAAGCCGATTCTGGGCGACGATCACGATCACGGCCTTCCACGACAATTCGGGAACGGTACGCGGATTCTCGAAGATAACGCGTGATCTCACGCAAGAGCGCGCCACCCAGGCGGCCTTGACCGCCCGGACCGACCAGCTCGAAGCGGCCAACGACGAGCTGGAACAGTTCGTCTACACCGCTGCCCACGACCTCCAGGCACCGATTCGGACAATCAGTGGCTACGTCCATCTCATCAACGAGGCCCCCGACCACCCTTTCGATGGTCGCCTACGGGAGTACCTCGATCGGATCGTCGACTCGACGGCTCGGATGAGTCAGCTCCTCAACGATCTCCTCGGATACGCCAGAATCGGCTGGGACGCCGAACCGGAGGCTGTCGACCTCGGCGAACTGATCGATGACGTCATCGGTGACGTGCTCCGATCGGATCGCGACGATGTGGACATCGAGATCGCGGCACTGCCGACGGTCATGGGCCATCCCACCTATCTGCGCCTCGCTCTCCGGAATCTGGTCGACAACGCGGTCAAGTACGCCAAGCCCGACGAGCCACTCGAGCTTCGCATCGGGGCTGAGCAGGCCGATGGCACCTGGGTCGTATCGGTTGCCGACAACGGCATCGGGTTCTCCGACAGCGTGCGGGACCGGGTCTTCTCGGTCTTCCAGCGCCTGCCGAACACCGCACACATCGACGGCAGCGGCATCGGTCTTGCCCACTGCCGCAAGATCGCACGGATGCACCGCGGCGACGCCTGGGCCGAGTCGGCGCCGGGCGAAGGAAGCACGTTCTACCTCTCGGTGGCCGACACGCACACGTCACGGCCACCGACCACCGTCGGATGATGAGGAAACACCAAATGACCATGACAACCGCAGCCGAGTCCATCCAGGTCAGCGGGGAGGGCCCGATCGTGATGGTCGACGACAGTTTCGACGATTTCTACATCGCCGATCTCATGTACGCCCGGTGCAAACTCGACAACGACTTCGTGCACTGCGAGTCGGGCGATGCCCTCATGCACTATCTCGCCGGCGTGAAGAAGCGGGGCGAGGCGCAGCCGGCCCTCATCCTCATGGATCTCAACATGCCGGGCATGGATGGCATCGAGACCACCGCCATGCTTCGCTCCAACGATGAGTTGGACTCGGTGCCGGTCATCGCCATGCTCACTACCTCGGTCGACCGCCAGGATCGTCAGCGGGCGCAGTCGGCCGGCGCCAACGCCTACTTCTCGAAACCGCTGAACCCGACCGATTACATCGAACTGTTCAACTCGTTCCTCCCGTAACGCCATGGCCATGTCCGTGCGACCGGCAAGTGATCTCCGTCCCGCCGGAATCGGTGAGCCCGGCAATCCTACGGTTCTCGGTGCCCGGGGTGGGAGTCGAACCCACACGCCCCCGAAGGGGCCGAGGGGTTTAAGCCCTCTGCGTCTGCCATTCCGCCACCCGGGCGTGGTCGGTTTCCAGACTAGAAGAGCGGTCGTGTGAATGACCGGCAAGTCCGGCGATTTGGCTTCAGAGTCGCAGGACCGGAACCTGGTGATGGTCGAGTCGGGCAACGCCCATCACATCGAGCATGGCGGGCGCGAAGTCGAGGTAGTCGACCTGGCGGTCGGCGGGCTGTTTGAAGCTCGGTGAGTTGGCGACCGCCACCACCCCCTCCGGGATGTGTCGACCACTCGAGTGGTCGTCGACAGCATGCACCTCCAACCCGGCCGCCGTGGCGTCCACCGACCGTCCGTCGAGGATCACGGTCTCAGTGTCGACGACGGTCACGCCGTAGGTCAGTGTGACCACCTCGTCGACCCGATCGACGCGCCACCGGTGATGATCGCCCCCGACCTCGGCCAAGTGCTTCGCCAAGTGTTCGGCGCCAGCCGACGTTCCGCAGTCGAGCGTGAGGTTGGGCGCCATCGAACCTCGGACCGAGGGCATGTGGCCGCGCTCGACCCCGACGGCCTCCAGGAACGCCACCGGATCAACGATCACCACGTCGTGGGTCTGGTCGGATTGGAGATCGCTGCTCGGTCCCTGACCCATTGACGACACCACCACCAGAGTTCGATCGTTCCGCCGACACCACTCGTCGAGCCGCACCAGGAAACGATCCAGCATCTCGACGGCCGCCGGAATCTCGTTGCGGTGACGCGCCACCCAGTCGATCGGATAGTGTTCGGTGCCGAAGTCATCGGGATAGAGGGCATACCAATACCGATGCATCGCGGCGGCGACATGATTGGTGAACATCACCGCCAAGTCGGGCGCCTCGTCGGTCAGCAGCCGTAGGAACACATCGGACAGAATCAGGAACTGGCCCGACCGGAGCCGCTCCCTCGGGACGCGACCGCTCGCCACGTCGACGGCCAGCCTGCCGAGGCGGGCCAGCGTCGAGCCGCTCAGCCCCAGTCCGGCCATCGCCGTGACGGCGGAGCCGATCTCCGAACGGACCGATCGAAGGTCCGACTTGCGGCTGTTCGCCCGCGTCAACCGAAGATTGAGTTGCTGGAACGCCCGATAGCGCCGGGGCAACGTGTCGGCGTCGGAGGCGAAGCAGTCGGGGATGACGAACCGGTAGTCGCCATCGGCACATTGCACCGACAGTGGTGAGGAGTGCAGGGTGTTGACGAGGCCTACGGACCGTCCGGAGCGGGCTGCAACCTGCCAGTAGAGCGGGAAGGCTGCCGGTTTTGGATCGCCGTACCACCAGACTTCATGATCCCGCCACGGCACGCCTGTGTTGAGTGACGCCCAGGTCTGCGACGGATACATCTCCCGAGGAAGCTGCTCGGAGACGAGGGTGTCGACGACCTGGTCATCGTCGAGCAAGTGCCCGATGAACGGCGCCCGGCCCATCGCAGCCACGTCCGTCAGGACGCGACGTGGTACCTCGTTCACCTCGACAACGACAACCCGACGAAGCTCCATGAGCATCTATCGACCCCGCAACGCCGATTCTGAACGCCGGAGCGATCCGGATCGATGGTCGCGATGGTGGTCTCAGGATCGGAAACGCTCGACCAGGAACCTGTAGGTCTCGAGCGCCGGTTCGGTGACGAGGCGAATGAAGATGCTGGCGATTCCGAGTTGCAGGATGATGCCGATCGCCTTCGCCCACGTGTACAGGGCGCCAGGCTCGGTGTCGGCGATCGCCATGGCGATTGCCGGCTCACCCTCGGGTCCTGGACCGTAGCTGCAGAAGCCATCGGTTCGGTCGCGCAGTGCAAAGCGATTGGAGCGCTCGAAATCGAGGAGGATGCGCTCCACGTCCTCCCCGTGGCGGAGACACATCTGTTCGGTGACCAGATCGTCGAACGGCGCGACGACGTGGGTTCGAGCCAGATTCAACACGATGAGGGCGAACCCGGCGATCAGGGCCACGATCAGCCAGCGGCCGACGTCGAACCAGCGCGTGGTCTGATCGTGATCGGTTTGCATCGTGGTCATGAGGTCCTCGCCGGTCGTCCCGAGGTCAGTGGCGAACCGCCGTGCGTCGCCGTTTGCGGCGTACCCTGCGACGATCATCATACGGCGCGAAGCGCGACCCGTGGGCGCAGGGCTCGGGGGTGGAACGAATCCGGAAGGATGGCCGGGATCAGGCGGCCTGTCGTGCGGTGGAACGCTCGCCAGGATCCGGCGAACCGAACCCCGGGCCGGTACTCGCCGGTCGGGCCGCGCTCGAATGGCTCCGACCAACCGTGACCGACCCGGGGTGACCTTGCTCGCCGGTTTCATCGTCGACCACAGACGGCGATGCGCTGAGGACCTCGCCTGCGGCCCGCCACAGCGCATCGCGGGCCGAGGCCCCGACCGAGCCCTTCTTCGCCGCTCGAACGATGCCCTCGATCATGTCGGCGGTGACCGAAACGGCCGGCCGACCGCGGTACCGGACGGCAATCGTGGCCGATCCGTCGGCGTTTCGGCGGATCGCCCTCCCGACCCCGACTCGGCCGGGGCTGCGGAAGGTCACCTCGGCGACCCCGAACCCAGTGGCCGCGTCGATCAGAGCCCGAGCCAGCCGGGCGAACCCGATCGACGTCAGCTCCGCCTCCATACCCGTTGACGGGGTCGACGACGACCGGCGAGCGTGCTGCTCCTGCCTGTACTCCACACTTCCACTATGACCGGGGCCTGTGACAGCGAGGAACGGGCGGCCCCAGACGACCAAAACGGTGCCACAACCGACGGAGGCCATTGGGCGCTCCGGTCTCGAATGAGGGCTGCGCTACCGAACCTGCTGGGAACGGCGAGCCATTGCCGGTGTCGCGGGAGCCGGCTCGGCGATGGCGTCGTCGAACGGTGTCCTCCGCAGGTATAGGACCCAGGCCCCGAATCCACTCACGATGGGGACCCACCAGGAGATCAGCCGGTAGGCGATGGTGGCGAGGCTGGCATCCTGGGCGCTGATCCCGGAGATGATGAGCAGCGAGTAGAGGCCCACTTCAACGAACCCCAGTCCACCGGGGGTGAAGGGGATCATGCCGAGTACCTGGGCACCGGCGTAGGCGATCAGAACCAGACTCAAACGGGGGTCTGTCCCCACGCTGTAGAGGGCGGCGATCAGGGCCAGGTAGTCGAACGCCCACTTGCCCGCCGATGCGGCCACCACGGCGGGCCAACGGCGATCGACCACCGCGATCAGACGATCTCGCTCGGTCGCAAACTGTCCCTTGCCGACCGTCCACGATCGGCGAAACACTCGGCCGAGGACGACCATGAGCGCTCGGATTGCGCCCTCGGCCAGCTCCAGTGGCCGGGTGAAGGCGACGGCAAGAGCTCCAACAGCGAGAAGGACCACGAACATCACGCCGCCGGCCACGGCCGCAGGAAGGAGGCTCTCAGGTATTGGCGCCCCGAGCAGCGCGATCACCCCGGCCACGGCGGGTATGGCGACCAGTGCCGCCGTGGTCATGACGGACGTGACGGCCAGTGCACCCCCGGCCTTCGACGATTCGACGCCGGCCGACGCCAACATTCGGTAGTAGACCGCCCCGCCGGTGGCCGCCCCACCGGGAATGACCCGGCTGACGGCGTTGGACACCAGTTGGCTTGTCGCCGCGATGAACCACGAGGCCTGCGGTATGACGATGCGGGTCAGCCACCACAGACACACGAAGCTGGCCAGTTCGAGCGCGAACATCACGCCGAACCACCCGGGACGGATGGTCCGGAGGCGTGGACCCGACGACAGCAGATCGCGCAACTGGTCCTGCATGAAGTACAGCGCCGTGGCGGCAATTGCGAGGCCAACCCCCCAAACCAGCGTCCGCCGAATGAACAGCGAGCCGTTGGCAACACCGCCGAGACCCTCGGCAACCGCCGGTCCTCGGGTGAGATCGCGATCGGTCATGCGCCGATACCCGCCTCCGCCTCGACCACTGCATCGACAGCGAGATCTTGGACCAACCGATGCAACGGCCAGTCGAGCCGGCGACACAACGTGTCGAGGGCGACAACCGGGAGGCCGACGACGTTGGGGTATGAACCTTCGACGCGGTCCACCAGGAGGGAGCCCCGGCCTTGGATCCCGTAGGCGCCGGCCTTGTCGAACGCCTCGCCGGTTCCGATATACCAGTTCACGAGATCGCGATCGAGGGAGCGGAACCACACCTCGGTCGTTTCCCGAGCCGACACCTTACGCATGGCACCGCCACCGCCGGCCGGGTCGAGGAACCCGACGGCCAGTCCGGTTATCACCCGGTGCCCTCGGCCCGACAACAACGCCAGCATTCTCTCGGCATCCGCCTTCCCCTCCGGCTTGCCCAGGATCGAGCCGCCGACCTCCACCACCGTATCGGCGGCGATCAGCAACTCGGGTCGCCTCGACGGGTTCGATGCCACGGCACAGGCGTTGAGCTTGGCAGTGGCCAGCCGCCCGACGAGATCGTTTGCGGACTCGCCGGCTTCGACGGTTTCGTCGACGTCGGTCGGGCGGACCTCGGGTTGGATACCGAGCCGGCGAAGAATGGCCGCCCGGCGCGGCGACCCGGACGCCAAAACCACCGTCGGAGCTCCCGACACACCTCGATCAGCCATTACGTCCAGGGTAGAGGCTTGGGACCCGGCGCGGGTCGGTGGCACACTTGACGGCCATGGACCTGATCGACGTCACGACCGCAGAAGGTGTCGCCACCATCACCCTCAATGACCCGAAGCGCCGCAATGCGGTGACGCTCCCGATGTGCGCCGAGATCGACGAAGCCATGAACAGGATCGAAGCCGACGAATCGGTCAGCGCGCTGATCGTCACCGGCAATCCGCCCGCCTTCTGCGCCGGGGCGGATCTGTCGCATCTCGGCGATTCGGCCGAGGAGGGCCTTCTCACCATCTACGAGGGCTTCCTCCGGATCGGGCGGACCCCGCTGCCGACGATCGCAGCGGTAAACGGGGCGGCGGTCGGTGCCGGTATGAACCTGGCCCTCATCTGCGACCTGCGCCTGGCCGGCCGCTCGGCGCGGTTCGACACGCGCTTTCTCGACCTCGGCCTCCATCCCGGCGGCGGACACACCTGGATGTACCAGAACATCTGCGGACCTCAGGCGGCGACGGCGGCCATTCTGTTCTCCCAGGTCTTCGACGGCGAGGAGGCGGCCCGGGTCGGTCTGGCGTTCCAGGTCCACGATGACGACGAGCTGCTCGACGCGGCCCAGACCATGGCCGCCAAAGCCGGCGCCGCCCCCCGCGATCTCGTGCTGAAAACCAAACGGACCATGCAGGACATCCGCTCGGTGTCGACGCAGCGGGCCGCCGTCGATCACGAACTCGGCCCCCAGGCATGGTCGACCCGGCAGCCGGCCTTCCAGGACCGCCTCGCCAAGCTCAAGGCGAAGATCAGCTCGAAAGGCTGACGGTCCGCAGCCGGGAATCGGCGGCTTACAGCCAGGCCTCGACCAGTTCGGCGTGTCGCTCAACCCACTCCTCGGCGGTGATGGCGAACCGGACGTGGTCCTCCCACACGCCGTTGATCTCCAGGTATCGCAACGCCGTCCCTTCGTTGCGCAGGCCGAGCTTCTGGACCACACGAAGCGAGGAATCGTTGCGGGGAACGATCGAGATCTGGACCCGATGAAGTTTCAGCTCGTCGAACGCGAAACGGAGAACCATGACCACCCCCTCGGGGGTGTAGCCCCGGCCGGCCTGCTCCTCGTCGATCCAGTAGCCGAGGTAGGCGCTCTGGAACGGACCCCGCTGCACGGCGTTGAGGTTGATCTCGCCGCAGAACGAACCGCCGACGAACACGCCGAAGCCGTAGCCGGTTCCCGACTGCCACTCCCGGTCACGGGCGTGGCAACGCAGCGCGAACGCACTGCGGTCGACCACCGGGTCGGGAGCGCCGTCGGGACGGCTGGGCTCCCACTTCGTCAGCCATTCCAGGTTCCGACGGCGGACCTCCTGCCAGGCCCAGAAATCCTCTGGTCGCAGCGGCCGCAGGAGGATCCGGCGGCCCAGGAGGCTGGTGTTCAGAATCATCGTCTCGTCACAACTGTCGTTCCGGATCCCCGCTCGGTTCCGAAGAGGCGCCGGGCGGCTCGATCGAGGCGACCACCCCGTCGAGGAGGCCGACCGTCGACACCCGGATCTCATCAACGGCAAACCGTCGCATGAACTCCAGCAGAATACACATCGCACCGACGATCCAGCCGACATGATCGGGATGCAGTCCCGGGTTGGCGGCCCGATCCTCGTATGATTCGGTGGCCACCGCCCGGAAGAGTTCTTCGGCGGCGTGGCGTTCGAGGATGTAGCCGTCGATCTCGTCGCCCTCGGCCACGCCGAGTTCGACCTCGGCCACGAACCGGATGGCCCCCATGCCGACGATCGTCGAATCGGTGATCGCCGCCGCCAACTCGGGCCGTTCCCGCACGACGTCGTCGAGATACAACTCGACGACCGACAGGGCGGACGACAGCTCGCCGGGGTCGGGCGGATCACTGAGGAGATGGTCGGCGGTGATCGTAGCGGCCCCGATCGGCAGCGAAACGGCGGATACGCCACCGTCAGCGAGGCCGGCGGCCAATTCGGTGGAACCGTGTCGGATCTCGAAGGTGACGAGCCGATCGGCACCCCCGGCCGTGCCGATCGTGTCGACCACCGCCCGGTGGCGCCGTTCGGTCTCGGCGGACCGGTCCCGGCCGCCCGGTTCCGTTGGTGAGGACACCGGAGTCACAATGAGATCGTCGACGAACTCCCCGGACTCCTGCAACCGCTCGTGGACCCAACGGCCGACCGGGTCGTCGCCGCCTGCGAGGTGATGG
Source organism: Acidimicrobiales bacterium (assembly GCA_041584095.1). GTDB lineage: Bacteria > Actinomycetota > Acidimicrobiia > Acidimicrobiales > SZUA-35 > JAHELU01. The sequence continues at coordinate 12,905 of JBFHEP010000080.1, forward strand.
GCATAGTGCGCGTGCAGACACTTGACCCCCTGCCGGGTTCCGCCGACGCCGCCGCTCGGGGCCGGCCCGATGTGGTCGGATGGGATCTGCCGATCCCGCTCCCGCCGATACCGATCGTGGGTCCGGGCCAGGAGGTCGGGATCGATGGCGGCCTCCGCCTTCTTGACGCCTCCGGTCGACTCGAGTCGGCCGATGGCCTTGTTGAGCACCGGGTCGATCAGCCAGTAGCGGGTGGGCATCGGTCGCCCCGAATGGAGGAACGGCGCGTTGACCAGCACGACCGGCGAGCCGTCGGCACGACTGACGGCGACGGCGTAGTCTCCCTCCGGTCGACGGCCCAGGAGCCGGGCAACCGTGGCGTCGAGGTCGGGAGCGGGGGCCGGTTCCTCGGAATCCGCCTCGGTGCGATCTGGAACCATCGGGCCGATCAGCCGCGGCTGATCAGCCACCAGATGAAGGCGATGACCAGCGCGGTGAGGCCCACCGCGGGAAGGACGCGCTTGGCCATCGATTCGCCGCCGACAGCCAGCAGGTCGACGGCCTCGGGTTCGGGCGAGTCGATCTTGCGCACCCCGCCGGACACCTTGTCGGCCACGGTCGCCGCCGCGCTCGATGCTGCAGCCGCAGCGCTGTTGGCGGCCGAACCGACCTTGTCGGCCACGCTCGTCGCCGTGTCGCCTGCTGCTTCAGCGGCCTCCGAGGCCGCGTCGTCGACGGCGGCGGCCGCACCATCGGCTGCGGTCGACGCGCTGTCGGCGGCCGAACCGGCGGCGGCCGCCACCCCGCTCGCTCCGGAGGGGGCTTCCTCGGCCAATTTGTCGCGGAGATTGTCGGTGAACTGACCGAGCAGCTTCTTCGAAACGTCCTCGATCGCGCCGCGACCGAAGCTGGCGATCTTGCCGCTGAGGCCCAGATCAGTATGTATTTCAACCTTTGTTTGATCGGCGGCAAGCTCCTCCAACGTGGCCGTGACAACCGCATTCGCGTTGCCCTGCCGGGGATCGCGACCCTCGGCTTTGAGTTTGGCCACGTGGTTGTCGGCATCCTGCTCGACGAACGACGCCTTGCCTTTGTAATTGGCGGTGATCGGCCCGACTTTGATCTTGACGAGACCGCGGTACTCGTCACCCTCGATCTCGGTCAATTTCGCTCCGGGCATACACGGAGCTATGAACTCGAGATCGTTGAGAATCGCCCAGGTCTCCTCGATACCTCGCTCGATGA
>JBFHEP010000081.1:0-14107 GCA_041584095.1 Acidimicrobiales bacterium
ATCCGACCCAGCGGGCGCACGGACAAGAGTCGCATCGGCAATGGGGCTGAGGTCTCGAACACCACCGCTGGGCAGCCGATGTGGGCCAGGCCGGCGACGCGTTCGGGTCGGTCGATCGCCAGCCAGGTGGCCAAGAGTGAGCCGAGGGAGTTGGCCACGATTGTCGGCCGGTCGAGGTCCAGCCTGTCGAGAACCTCGGTGAGGAAGTTCACGGCGTTGGCCCGGAAGTCGGCGGTGAACTCTGGGGTCGTGTCGGTGAGGCCGTAGGCCGGGAGGTCGACCGCATGGAGGGTGAACCCGTCGAGCTCTGCCATCAAGGGAGCCCACATGGCGCTTGGTACTCCGATGCCATTGATCAAGACGACGGGTGGTCCGGTGCCGGACACCAGGACGTGTGTATGACCCTGGATGGTCGGAGTGTCGATCCAGCGTTCTTCACAGTCGAGGCCAAATCGGTCGAGTACTGCCGCTTGGGCCTTGGAGAAGTCATCGTCGAGCATCGTCGTCTCCCAACGGTCGAGTGATTTACACTGTGTCAACTAACCCTAGGTTCGAGGTTTACGTGATGTCAACCGATCGGTCGTATGGGGATCCGTCAACGCGGGTTCGGATTCTCGACGCCACCTGGCAACTCGTCGCCGAGCAGGGGGCCGGGCTCAAGCTGTCAGACGTGGCGGCTCGGGCGTCGGTCTCGCGCCAAGCGGTCTACCTGCACTTCGGCGACCGTTCGGGCCTGCTGGTCGCCCTGGTCCAGCACATGGATGACACCCTGGATCTCGCCGAGTCGTTGGCCGCCGTTAACACTGCGCCAGATGGCCCAGCGCTGTTGGAGGCGGCAATGAGGCTGAACACTGAGTTCTGGAGCCAAGTCCTGCCCATCGCGCAGGTCCTCGAGGCCGCCCGACACGACGACGACGCACTCGGCACGGCCTGGCGAGACCGGATGGGGTTCAGGCAGGCGGTCTTCCGCGCAATGGTCGACACCTTGGCGACCAGGGGCGAACTCGACGAGGACTGGAGCGTCGACGACGCAGCCGCGACCCTCTACGCCGTCGCGCACTTCGACACCTGGCGCGAGCTCCGACTCGAACTCGGCTGGAGCAACGACCACTACGTAGGGACCATGACCCGTTTCCTCCGACGCGCCCTCCTCAAAGAGGGAGACACGAATCGGTAGGCAACTCCGCCGAAAGAGAGCCACGCAAAACCGGCCGATATCTCGTGGCCCGATCACGCGATAATCCCGGCCGTGCGACGGCTGGCGGCCTTCGCTCAGTACCCAAACGTGTTCAGGAGTCTGCACCAGACCGCGTCTCACGCATGTCGGCGTGTGCCCCGGAGGCCTCGATATCGCCCACCAACGCTCAATAAACGCCCTCGACGTACCGATGGATCTCTGACGACTCTGGTGGGGTGGGACGTTCCCGCCCCGAATACGCCAGCAGCGACAACCAAGTAGCGAGCCGCCATGCCGACCTTCCGATATGGAGGAGCGTTGGTCTCCGCCGGCGTCATCGGCGTGGTGGGGCTGATGATCCTCCCCCTTCCCAGCCCGGTGATCGACCTTCTCCTGTCGATCAACATCGGGCTCGCCGTCATGCTCCTGCTGTCCACGATTCTCGCCCAGCGGTCCATCGATCTCGACTCGTTTCCCTCGCTGCTCCTGATCGCAACGTTGTTCCGTCTTGCGCTGAACGTGTCGACCACCCGCCTGATCCTCGGTACGGGGTCGGCCGGGAATGTCATCGAGGCGTTCGGATCGTTCGTGGTCGGCGGATCGGTCGTGGTTGGCCTGGTGGTCTTCCTGATCCTGGTGGTCATCCAGTTCGTGGTGATCACCAATGGCGCTTCCCGGGTGGCCGAGGTGGGCGCCCGCTTCACGCTCGATGCGCTTCCCGGCAAACAGATGGCGATCGACGCCGACCTGGGAGCGGGGCTGATCGACGAGATCGAGGCCCGCGTTCGGCGGGAGGAGGTGGCTCAGGAGGCCGACTTCTACGGTGCCATGGACGGTGCCTCGAAGTTCGTGAAGGGCGACGCCATCGCCGGTGTGCTGGTGACGGTCATCAACCTGATCGGTGGGCTTGCCATCGGCGTGGCCCAGCAGGGCATGTCGTTTTCCGACGCCGTCGCCCGGTACTCGATTCTCACCGTCGGTGACGGGCTGGTGTCGCAGGTGCCGGCACTGTTGATCTCGGTCGCCTCCGGCATCCTCGTGACGAGGACCGCCGGTTCGTCGGATCTGGGTGAGGCGGTGACCGGACAGCTCGGCCGCCAGCACCGGGCGCTTCGCTACGGGGGCGTCACCATCGTGTCGTTGGGCCTGGCCCCCGGACTCCCGGTGATCCCCTTCGTGCTCGTCGGCGGCGCGATGTTCTACGCCGGCTATCGGATGGCGAACCAGGTTCCCGAGGACGCCGCCGTGGTCGAGGTGGAAACCGAGACCCAGGCCGAGGAGCGGGAGGTCACCGAGCTGGCGGTGGAGATCCGCCCCGAACCGTTGGCACTGACTCTGGCCGTCGACCTCGTCGATCTCGTCGACGGCAGTCGAGACGGCGACCTCCTCGACCGTGTCCGGGCCCTCCGCCGCAAGATCGCGATGGAGATCGGGCTGATCATTCCGCCGGTGCGTACGAGGGATTCGCTCGATCTCGAGCCGAGCGAATACGTCATCACCGTGCACGGGGTCGAGATGGGGCGGGGGGTCGCTCCGCCTGGCAACGTCCTCGTCATCGCCGAGGACCTCGGAGCGATACCCGGGGAGCTGACACGGGAACCGGTATTCGGGCTTCCGGCCAAATGGCTGCCCGTCGAGCACCGGCAGATCGCCGAAGCCTACGGGGCGACGATTGTCGACCGCTCGTCCATGATCACCACCCACCTCGCCGAGGTGGTGCGGCGCCAGGCGCCGGCGCTGCTGTCGCGGACCGAGACGAAGTCGCTCATCGAGCTCGTGCGCGAGTCCGATCCGGCGATCATCGAGGAGCTGACCGCCAGCGAACTGACCGTTGGTGAGGTGCAACGGGTACTGCAGGAGCTGCTGGCGGAACAGGTGTCGATCGTCGACATGGTCCGCATCCTCGACGTGGTCGGCGAACGGGCTCGTGAAACCAGGACGGTGCCCGATCTGGTCGACGCCGTTCGCACCATTCTGGGCCCCGCCATCACCCAGAACCGCATCAACCCCGACGGCAGTCTGCCCGTGGTCGTGCTCGATCCGATGCTGGAGCACATGCTGTTGCAGTCGCTGCAGGTCACGCCGAACGGGGTCGACTTCGCCTTGGAGCCTGAAGCGCTCGAGGAGGTCATTCGGGTTCTGCGGGCCAAGATCGTCGAGGTCGAACAGACCGGGATCTCGCCGGCGCTCGTCACGGCGCGCATCCTCAGGCGTCCGTTGAAGAAGCTGTTGGCGCTGACCGATCTCGATTGCCTGCTTCTCGCCTTCGAGGAGCTGGGCGGCCATATCCGTATCGATACCCGGGGAACCGTGACCAGTGACCGAACACCGGCATTACTCAGGGCCTGACCTCGCCCCGCTGCTGCGTCAGGTACGCGACGAACTCGGCTCCGATGCCGAGATCGTTCGAGCTGAACGAATTCGCTCCGGCGGTCTGGCCGGATTCTTCGCCCGCGAACACTACGAGGTCATGGCGAAGCGGCCCGACGCCGACTCGTCAGCCTCAAGGGAGCCGACCGTGCCCTCCGAATCGAGGCCGAACGTCGCCGGTGAGCCGCCTGACGGCAAAAAGCTTGCCGACGAGCCGATCAGTCAACCGCCTCCAACCACGCGGCCTGGCGAACTCGTCGAGTCGACCAGAAGGCAGACGGCATCGGTGCAGGCGTCGACGCCGACTCCAACCGGCCCGCCGACAATCGAGCCCGTAATGGCCGCCGGCGGATCCGGCCGTTCCATTCAGGCCGCACTGCTCGATCGGGCCGACCGGGTCAGCACGGAAGAACTGCTCGTGCGCGTTGCGGAGACCCACTCGGCCGAATGGGGTAGCGAGTCGTTTCAATCGATTCTCGGGCGGGCGATGGTCGACGCCGTGGGCCCGTCGGTTGACGTGCCGTCGATCGAGGAGCGTCGTCGCGAACTCTCGCCGGTCGACCACGGCCGGGATGGTTCGGACGCGGCGATCGCGGGGCTGCGCCTCGAGTCGATCCGGCCCGGCGAGAACGTCGTCGATCCTGTACCACAACCGCCGTCGGCGGAGCTCTCGGTGGGAGAGGAAGGTGGCCGGTACACAGGGGGCGAATCGGAGCCGGACCAGTCGAAGCCGCCGTCGGCCGGCGACGACCGGTGGCCGGGTCAGCCCCAAGGCCCCGTACCTCCACACTGGCCCGACGGCGGGCCGCCTGATTGGCGGGAACTCTGGATGCAGGGATGGGCTCCGTGGATGAGCAATGGCTGGTCGGCCCATAACTCGGGTCACTCGACCCCGGAGGCGACCCCGCACCTGCTCTGTGCGAACTGCGCCGACTCCCTTTCCGCTCACGCCGACCGCGACCGGCCATCACCAGCGACGGTCGATGGCGGTACGGCGGAGAAGACGGACGACGGCGATCCATGGTCGGAAATCCGTCGGGAGATCGACGACGTCCGGCGAAGGCTCGACGACATCGTCGGAACAGTCCGTGTGGCGACCGGCGACGAGTACAGCGGCCGTGGCCGGGAACCGTCCGAAACCGGGCTGGATGACGGCCGGGGGCCGCATACAGACCGTCGCCGCACCGATCGATGACAGCGCTGCACGGGTCGCCGTACAGAGGAAGCTGATATGGATCAGCGACGATTTCGTTCGCTGTGTGGCGCCGGCATTTTCCTGCTCACGTTGGCCGTCAACGGCCGGATGTTCATCGCAGCGTTCAGCGGTGACTTCTCGGCCGACTACGTCCTGCTCCGATACATCGCCGCCCTGGTGGTCGGCTATATCGGTATGCGGATGATGGATTCCATCTTGTTTCGGCCAAGGCCGCCGGCCGCAACCGAGCCCACGACGAAGGTCGAAACCCCCGCCGAGTCGAAGGCCGACACGTCTTGAGTCGCTTCGAATGACACGGGCGCTCGACCTGCCTGGGCTAGCATTCGTAGCGCCGCGCCGCCGACCCGGGCCACCCCATGCATGAAATCGACCACGAACCTGCCGATGGTGAAGCCATGACGATGGTCAGCATTGATTCGCGACGATTCGGGACCATCGAGGTCGACGAGAAGTCGCTCTTCGAGTTTGCCGACGGCCTCCTCGGGCTCGAGGAGTCGACCCGTTCGCTGGTCCTCGTCGAACAGGAGGACACACCCTACTACTGGTTGCACTCGGCCATCGATCCGGACGTGGCCTTCGTGGTCACCGATCCCTGGGCGTTCTGGCCGGACTACGACATCGTCATTCCCGACGAGATCGAGGAGGAGCTCGGTTTGACCGGCCCCGAGGATGTGGGGGTCATGGTCCTGGTCTCGGTTCGACCCGCGCCCGACGGTGGCTCGCCGACGGTGACCGCCAATCTTCTGGGGCCGCTCGTTGTGAGCTCGTCGACGCGGCGGGGGCGCCAGCTCGTGCTGGACAACGCTCGATACTCGGCTCGACAGAGGATCGGTGACTGATGCTGGTTCTCAGCCGACGTCAAGGACAGGCCATCGTGATCGGCGACAACGTCGTGGTTCGCATCGTCGAGCTCAAGGGCGACCAGGTTCGGCTGGGCATCGATGCTCCGCGTTCGGTCATCGTCCACCGGGAGGAGGTGGCTGAGGAGATTGCAGCCGAAAACCGCGCCGCTCGCCAGGCCGAAGCGGTGAACCTCGCCGATCTGCCGCTCCCGATGCCGCCTCCGGTCAAGGTCGATCCGCAACCCGAGGAATCTGTCGACGGCGTCTGACTGTCGCGGACTCGCATGGCCGCCGTAAGCGGTTCAACCTTGCCTGTCGGTGTACGACGATCCAGCCTGTTCCAGAAAGTGGTTGCTTGATGGATCTGCCTCCTTCAACAACCCGTGCTACTGTCACCGGCGGATCGATCCGCATCTTCAGACAGGAGCTATGTGATGGACGGGAGCCAACGAAGGTCTGCCGGAGGCCGCCGCTTGGCGGCAGTGGTGGCCACGATTGCAGCCACATTACTCGTCGCCGGCGCCAGTCCGGCCGTTGCGGCCGATCCGAGCACCGACGGTCTCGTGATCAGCGAGTACGTCGAGGGTTCGAGCTTCAACAAGGCCATCGAGATCTACAACGGCACCGGGGCCCCGGTCTCGCTGGACGGGCTGCAGTTCCGGCTCTACGCGAATGACAGCACCAGCCCGACCGCGACGTTCGCGTTTCCGGCCACCGATCTGGCCGACGGGGATGTGTTCGTGGTGACCCACCCCAACTTCAACGACGACGAGGGGTTTACTCCTGGCGGCGACATCGACGCCATTTCCGGAGCCATCAACTTCAACGGTGACGACGCCTTCGAGATCGTCGATGCCGGCGGCAACGTGGTCGACAGCTTCAAAGAGGCCGGCGCTCGGATCAACGATGCTGCGAACGTCACGCTGCGCCGGAACGAATTCACCCGCGACACCGACATCACGGACACGTACGACATCACCGCCCAGTGGGACGTGTTTGGGCAAAACGACGTCAGCGACCTCGGCCTGCCGCCCGGCGGTGATGGTGGCGGCGGCGGCGATCCCGACCCCACCTGTCTCACCGCGGAGGAGGACCTCACCCTGATCAGCGAGATCCAGGGTTCGGGCGCCGATCCCGACGCCCGCTTCGATTCGCCGCTCGACGGCCAGACGGTGACGATCCGAGCCGTCGTCACGCTGGCCGATACCGATCTCCGGGGCTACTTCGTGCAGGAGGAACCGGCCGACCACGACGCCGATCCGCTGTCGTCGGAGGGTCTGTTCGTGTTCCAGTCAGCTGGCCAACTGCCGGTCGAGGGCGACACCGTCGAGTTGACCGACCAGGTCACGGCGTTCTTCGGGCTGACCCAGTTCTCGTTCCCCGACACCGAGATTTGCGACGTCGAACCGGTCACGATCGATCCGACCCCACTGACCCTGCCCCTCGACCGAGCAGGCCGGGAGGCGCTCGAGTCGATGCTGGTGACCAACGCCCAGGACCTCCAGGTCACGGGGCTCTTCACCGCCTACCGGTTCGGGGAACTCGGCTTGGCGCTCGACGGCCCGCTGCCGCAGGCCACGTCGGTGTTCGCCCCCGACGACCCGGCCGCCGCCGCCCTGGAGGCCGACAACCTCACACGGGAGTTGAAGGTCAACGATCGCGACGAGGCGTTCTCGCAGTTCAACCCCTATCCGTGGGAGCTGTTCGATGAAGACCTGTCGGCCGGCGACACCATGCCGGCCGGACGTCTGGTCGGCGCCCTGGGCTACAGCTTCGGCGAGTTCAAGGTCGAGCCTCTCGACAACGAGGTTGGCGACCCCGGCAACCGGATCTTCTTCCCCGAGACCGACGACACCGTGCCGCGGCCGACCGAGCCGAGCCTGGCCGACGGCAACGACGTCGCCGCCTTCAACGTGTTGAACTACTTCAACACGTTCGGCAACAGCGCCGTGCTGCGTGGCGCCACCAACCAGGAGGACTTCGACGTCCAGACCGCCAAGATCGTCGACGCCATCAACCGCCTCGACGCCGCCATCGTCGGCCTGATCGAGATCGAGAACGACTACGAGGACTTCTACGACGACGACCCGGCGACGGTGCCGTCGGTCGTGACCCTGGTCGAAGCCCTCAACGCCGCGGCCGGGTCGGAGAAGTGGGCCTACATCCAGCCTCCCGAGTCGATCTTGACATCCGAGGGTCTCGGTGGTGGTGGGCTCGGCCCCGATGCCATCGCCACCGGCATCATCTACCAGCCGGCCAAGGCCAAACCGGTGCTCCCGGCCACGACCTTCGACATCGACGCGCTGCTCGGTGGCGACGAGGACAACAATCGCTGGCCGCTGGCCCAGGCCTTCGACATCGACGACAACCGGGTGACCGTCGTCGTCAACCACTTCAAGTCGAAAGGTTCGACGTGCACCGACACCGCCGGACCCGGGTTTGGCTTGGGTGACGACGCCTTCTCGTCCTTGACCGGCAACTGCGACCTGACCCGCCGGTACGCCGCCAACCGCCTCGTCGAGTGGGTGGAGACCAGGGGCAACCCGGTGTTCGCCAACCGCAAGTTGCTGCTCGTCGGTGATTTCAACGCCTACGAGGAGGAGGCCCCGATCGAGATCCTGGTCGATGCCGGTTATGTCGATCTGGTCGAGGAGTTGGGTGACGACGCCTTCACCTTCAAGTTCAGCGGCCGGTACGGCCGCCTCGACTACGTGTTCGCATCATCGAAGTTGTCGAAGAAGGTGTCCGACGCCGAAGTGTGGCAGATCAACTCGATCGCACCGACCGGGTACATCTACTTCAACGACCCGATCGACGAGTCGGCCCACGGCTCGTCGGACCACGACCCGGTGGTGGTCTCCCTGAACTGACCCGTCAAAGACCGAGATCCGGTTCCACACATTGCGACGGTCGGCCGCCGCCCCCGATCGGTTGGTCGTCGAACTGGTCGTCGACGAAGCCGTCTCCGGTGTTGGTGGTCGACGAGAAGTAGTCGACGATGGCTTGGGTCAGAGCCTTCGCCTCGGCCGACACGAAGTCAGGGTCCATCAGCAGCTCCTCCTCGGACGGGTTGGTGACGTAGAGGAACTCGGCCAGCACGGCGGGGACGTCGCCGCTGTGGCGGAGGACCGACAGGTAGTCCTTGCCGTCGGCCCGGACCCATGATCGAACCCCGCTGTTCGGTCCGCCGGCGAAGAGGAACTCCCGCACCGGCAGCGAGTTGAACGGCGGCGGGACGGGCAGGGTCTCCGGGACGGGGACGGTCGTCGGCGTCGGGATCGGCGAACCGTCGGGATTGGTGGCCGGGCTGCCGTCGGGATTGGTGGGAGGCGGCGGTGGTGGCGACGTTGTCGTCGGCACCGGGTTTCGCTCGGACGGATAGCGGAATCCCTCGGCCGAAGGCTGCGGCGGAGGAGGGACGGTGGTGGCGGCGGACGGCACCCGACCGTTGGCCACCAAGGCGGCGTCCCGCGCCTGGACCGACCGGTCGTAGTCGGCCACGGCCGCTTCGTGTGCCTCGAGCGCGGCGGTGTAATCCGCATGCTCCCGACGTTTCGCTTCCGCCACCGGCTCGAGCGTGGCATCGAGGCGGCTGTGGAAGAGGCCGCCGAATCGGGTGGCCTCAGTGCTGGCGATCTTGGTGAAGACGATGGTGCCGGGGCCGTCGTCGCTGCGTGGTGCACCGCCGTTGTGATGGATCGAGACGAACAGCGCGGGGTCGATGGATTTGGCGAGGAGACCCCTGGACCCGGTCGTCATGTTGTGATCCGTCGCCCGGGTCAGTACGACGGTCGCCCCGAGTGCTTCCAGTCTCGACGCGGCCTCGGTGGTCACGGCCAGGTTCAGGTCCTTTTCCGTCGTGCCTCCCGGTCCGACAGCGCCGACTTCGGTGCCCCCGTGCCCGGCGTCGAGCACGACATGGGCCCGCCCAATCGGCCTGACTGCGGAGCGGGCGACATACCGCACGTTCTCACACGCCGTCAGCACCGTGAAACTGTCGCTCTGCTCACCGAGCACCGGTAGCACGATGCCGGTCGGGGTCACGACAGCTCGTGCGACTGGTGCCTCGGGAAGTACCACGAATGGTTCGCCCGGCGAACCCAGCGAGATCGGAGGGGGTGCCGTCGTCGTGGTCGACGGCTCCGGCGCGGTCGAGGTGGTGATCGACGTATCGCCTGCGCTGTCGTCGAAGGCCAACTCGTCAGGTTGGACGTTGGACTGTTCGACGAGTCCGCGGGCGTCGGTACAGCCAGAGGCCAATACGGCGATGATCGCTGCGGTAGCTGGAAGCAGGCGGTTGGTGGCGGCTCTGGACACCCAGAACCGGTCGGCCGCCACCTTTCATGCATGAGGCGTTCGATCCGGGTCATTCGGCCCGGTGGTGGCGAGCGACCTCAGTCGGCGAGCTGGCTCGACAAACGCCGGGCCGCGTCGCGGACCAGGTGGCCGAATTCGTCGATGCGGTCGTCGGGTGGGAAGCGGTAGGCGGGGCCGTGGACATGGAGCGCGGCGACTATCTTGCCCGAGTGGTCGGTCACCCCGGCGGCCACCGAGTTGATACTCTCGTCGAACTCGGCGAAGACCCACACGTAGCCCTGCTGGCGTATCTCGTCGAGCCTCGCCCGCAGCTTGTCGGGGTCGGTGACGCTGGCGTCGGTGGTTCGTTCGAGCGGCTTGCGGAGCAGGGACGACAGGTAGCTCTCGGGCTTGTCGGCCAACATCACGAGACCGGACGGCACCAGATGGGGGGCCAGTCGCTCACCGGTCCAACTCCGGACCTGGACCTCCTCGGTCGATTCGTAGTGGTCGAGGTACAAGACCTCGCCTCGATCGAGAATGGAGAGTCCCGATGTCTCACCGGTGATCTCGGTCAGGTCCCAGAGGTGGGGACGGGCGGCCGCGATGAGATTCCGTCCGGGCGCGGACGCTCCGGCGAGATCGCCGAGTGATCGGCCGAGCCGGTATTCGCCGCCGGTCTCGTCCTGCTCGACCGCGAGTTCCCGCTCCAGTGCGTTGAGGATGCGGGCCACCGTGCTCTTGGGCAGACCCGTGCGTTCGGAGAGATCGGTGATGCCCGCCGGCCCGGCGGCCAATGCCCGCAGTAGTACGAATGCTCGTTCTATTGATTGCACAGGCGGAACGGTCCTTGTCGATGGGCGGGGTTTGGGCGGCAGTCGGCCGTGGGGTCCCCTTCGGGGTTCCGAACTGCGGTGTTCGGGCACCGTACGATGCGTATCGGACGGTGAGGTTCGACCTGGAGAATCACAGGTTACGCAGAGTCATCGTAGTGGCTGGCGATGCCAGGTGGTCATTCGATGAGCCGCCGCTCGACCTCGATGGCCCCCTCGCCGCCGTCGTCGAGCTCAGAAGCCCACTGAGCAGTGCGGGGTCGGCGACGATCCGAACAAGGCGTCGGCCCGCTGGAGGACGTCGTCCGAAGCGGCTTCGAGGCGACCCCCGGATGCCAGAATCGACGCCGAGATCCCGCCGAGAAGCAGCGGACCGACGCCGGACTCCGACACGACCAGATCGGCCCGCTTCCGCCGTCTGGTGGTCGACACGCCGTCGGTGGTGATGCGCAGCTTGTCGCCGTCGGGCAGCGCCACGACCAACGCATCGTCGGTCCGGTACGACCGGGCGCCGAACGCCGCCTTCGCGTCGAGCACCTTGAGCCACAGGTGATCGCCGATGTGCGTGGTCTTGACGGCCCGCGGATTGGTGAGGAAGTAGGGGAGCGGGTCGTCGGGGCCGACGGCCGTGCGGCTCGTGATCTTACCCGCCAGGTCGGTCGACAGAATCAAGGTCCACAGGGCCCGGCGGGCCTCATCGGTCAGCCCGCACAGCATCCAGAGCCGCAGGCCGTGGCGGGGATCGCCGTCGTTCCAGTCCTGGTTGACCTGCCAGATGGCGAAGCCGTCGGGGTGCAGGGCGCAGACGACCCGTGCCGTCGCACTCGGGGATTTCAGGTTCTCCCGGGCCAGGAACTCCGGCATCGCCACCTGGCCGACGGCGGTTCGACGGTAGCGGTCGAAAATGCTACAGATCTCGGCATAGTGCTCGGTGTGATCGACGAAGCGGATGGGCGAGGTGTCGGCCCGGAACCGCTCGGTCATCTCCACCCGGCGCCGGTCGATGGAGATGGCGCGCACGACGGTCGCCACGCCGTACCCGAACCGTTCGTAGATCCCGCCCTCGCTGGCGGTGAGGCCGATGACCGGTTCGCTGTGGGCCCGGGCGTCCTCGTCGAGCCAGGCCATCATGCGGGCGGCGATACCCCGGCGCCGGTGGGTGGTTGCCACGCTCACCCAGGTCACCCCGGCCATGGGCACCACCGAGGGACCGGGCAGGGTGACCTCGAGGCTGAAGTTGCCGGCTGCGCCGACCATCGGATCGCCGTTCTGCGCCGTATCCCGCGCCACGAGAAAGCGGGCAAGGTCGAAGGAATCGCGGATTCGTTCGATTGTGTCGGCGTCGAAGCGAAACCCGAAGTTCCGGCTGTCGAGTTCGCACAGTTCATCGACATCGTCACGGGTCGCGATTGTGTACGTAAGGCCCACCGGCCCAAAACTACCGGGCGCCGTCGAGGCCTGCCGATGATTTGGCCGTCCCGAGCCCGTTCCGTCCGGGGAGGGGGAGCTCAGCGCTCGGCGATGACGGCGTCGGCGACAGTGTCGACGGCGACATCGACTGCCACCCGTTTCCCGTCGCCGTTGGCTCGCACGGTCAACTCCACCTCGCCGTCGGCCAGCGACCGTGGACCGACCGTCAACCGATAGGGGATACCGATGAGCTCGGCGTCGGCGAACTTGACGCCGGCTCGGGCGTCGCGATCGTCGAGCAGCACGTCGATCCCGCGGTCGAGGAGACCCTGGTAGAGCTCTTCGGCGGCGGCCATGGTTGGCTCGTCGAGCTTGAGCACGGTGACGACGGCCTCGAACGGGGCGACCGACACTGGCCACTTGAGCCCCTGCTCGTCGTGGTAGGTCTCGGCGACGGTCGCCATGTTGCGGCCGATCCCGATGCCGTAGCTTCCCATCACCAGCGGGCGCTGTTTGCCGTCGGCGTCGGACACCTGTACGCCGAAGGTCTCCGAGAAACCGGTGCCGAGTTTGAAGATGTGCCCGACCTCGACGCACCGGATCATCTCCAGGCCGGTCCCGCAGTTCACGCAGGGCTCGCCGGCTGCCGCCTCCCGCAGGTCGGCCCACTCGGTGACGTCGATGTCGCGTTCGATGTCGACGCCGCGATAGTGCCAGTCGTCCTCATTGGCGCCGGTGGTCATGTCGGTCCGACCACGCAGCGCCTCGTCGGCGACGATTCGCAGGTCGGTCACCCCGACCGCCCCGAGGCTGCCCGGAAGGGCGCCCAAATTGGCCTGCGCCTCCTCTGCGGTGGCGGCCCGCAACACGATCGTGCCGGTGGCGTCGATGAACTTCTGGGTGTTGAGCTGATGGTCCCCCCGCACCAGGGCGAGGACCACCTCGCCGTCGGCGATCATGACCATGGTCTTGATCTGGCGGTCGGCCGGGGCGCCCGCCTCCTCCAGGGCGGCGATCGTGCGGATGCCGGGGGTCGGGAACCGCTCGGGTTCGGCCGGGCCGACCTGGTCCTCGATCGGGGTGAGCTGCGAGGTGGCTTTCTCGATGTTGGCCGCATAGTCGCAGTTGGGGCAGCGGATCACGTCGTCCTCGCCGGCCGGGCACGGCACCATGAACTCGGTGGAGGTGTTGCCGCCCATCGCGCCGGAGCTGGCCTCGACGGCGAACGCCGGGAGGCCCAGCCGGTCGAAGATGCGCTCGTAGGCGACCTTGTGCTGCTCGAAGCTCTGGTCGAGGCCGGCCCAGTCGATATCGAAGCTGTAGGAGTCCTTCATGTGAAACTCCCTCACCCGGAGCAGCCCGCTCTTCGGACGTGCCTCGTCTCGGAACTTTGTCTGGATGTGATACCAGATCTGCGGCAGCTCCTTGTACGACGACAACTCCGCGGCGACGGTGGCGAAGACCTCCTCGTGGGTGATGCCCAGCGCCAGACTGTTGTCGCGCCGGTCGGTCAGGCGGAACATGATCTCACCCATCGTGTCCCACCGGCCCGACTGCTTCCAGACCGCCGCCGGATGCATCGTGGGCAGCAGGAACTCCTGACCCCCAATGGCGTTGATCTCCTCCCGGACGATGGCTGCGACCTTCTGATGCACCTTCCAGCCGAGTGGCAACATCGAATAGTGACCAGCGTGGAGCTGGCGGATGAAGCCCCCCTTGACCAGGAGGGCGTGGCTGGCGGCCTCGGCGTCTGCGGGGGCGTCGCGAAGGGTGGGAACGAACAGGTTTGACCAACGCATGAGGCAAACCTAACGGGATTTCACTGTTGACGTGGAGCTTTAACCAATTCCAGGCCGGACGCTCCCTGAACCGCCCATGCACAACTCTTCCGGGGCCGGTCGCGCGCTATGCGCGGATCTTCCCGGAAGATTCTTCCTGCGTGGAACGCGCGCTATGCGCGGAT
>JBFHEP010000082.1:0-14074 GCA_041584095.1 Acidimicrobiales bacterium
GAGCGGGCGGATCAAATAGGGGGTGGCGACGGTGTTGTCGATGACCAGCGGCACACCCGCATCGTGGGCGGCTTCGGCCACACCCTCGATGTCGAGGATGTTGTTCTTCGGATTTCCGATCGACTCACCGTAGAACAGCTTCGTGTTCGGGCGGACGGCGGCCCGCCACTCGTCGAGATCGGCTGGGTCCTCCACGAACGTGGTCTCGATACCGAACTTGGGAAGGGTGTAGTGGAGGAGATTGTAGGTGCCGCCGTAAAGAGCCGCCGAGGCGACGAGGTGGTCGCCGGCCTCGGCGATGTTCATGATCGTCATCGTCTCGGCCGCCTGACCGGAAGCAACGACGAGCCCGCCGGGCACACCGGCCGCCGTTTCCGCCAAACCGTTCTCGAGGGCGGCCAGGCGGACCTCGGCCACACCCTGGGTCGGGTTCATGATGCGGGTGTAGATGTTGCCCGGCTCGGCCAGGGCGAACAAGTTGGCGGCGTGTTCGGAGTCTCGGAATTGATAAGCCGTTGTCTGGTAGATCGGCACCGCTCGCGCCCCGGTCGCGGAGTCGGGCTCCTGCCCGGAGTGGATCTGGCGGGTCTCGAAACCCCAGGAGGCGGGGCTGGAATCATGGGACTCGGACACGTGGGCTCCTCTGTCGTTCGATGGGGTGGCTGGAGGGGAACGCACTCCGGCCTCCTCCAACGAAATCCCGATCACCTTAGTCGGGAATTCTGGTGGCCCCACCCCCCCTGTAGCGTACGAACATGGCTTGGGGTCTCGCCATCGTGGTCGCACTCGTCGCCGCGGTGAACTGGTACAGCCGGCGGCCCCTGCGCGATGACGACGACAGCAGCCCGTGGCTCGAATGGTTGACCAAGCCGGTGGTCACGGTCGGACTGCTGTTCATCGCAGACGTGATCGACGTCGCCGATCCTGCCCAGCGACGGTGGTTTCTCGTCGGGTTGGCCTTCTGCCTGTTCGGCGACCTGGCCCTCATGTGGCAGCCCGAACTGTTTCGTTCCGGCCTGGTGTCGTTCGTGGCCGGGCACGCGGCGTTCGTGGCCGGGTTCATCAGTCGAAACGATCCCGCACCGCTGTGGGCGATCGCAGGCTGCGGATTGGTCCTGGCCGTATCCCTGGGCATCGGCATCCGCCATCTCCTCCCTGCCGTCGGTCGACGGGCTCCCCGACTATTCGGGCCGGTGGCGGCCTATGTCGCCGTCATCGCCACCATGGCCATCGCCTCCTGGTGGGGCGGCCACTGGGCGGCTCCGAGCGCCGCCGCCGTGTTCGCCGTATCCGACCTCACTCTGGCGGACAACAAGTTCGTCGCCGAGCGGCCGTGGTCACCCATGATCGTCATGATCACCTACCACCTGGCGCTGGCCCTCCTGGTGGTCTCGCTGACGTGACGGGGCGACCCGTGTCAGGCGACCCGTGTCAGGCGGCCGTTTCGTGCCGGCGGAGGAGGCGGCCGAGTTCGGCCATGAAGGCGTCGACGTTGGCCTGATCGTCGTCGCCGGTGAGCTCGACCGGATCGCCGAAGCGGATCTTCACCTCGGGCCGGGGTATACCCAACCGTGGAAAGCCGCCGCGCGGCCAGACACGGTCGGTACCGACGAAAGCCACCGGGATGACCGCCGCGCCGGAGCGGCGGGCGATCCGGGACAAACCCGGACGACCAGGACCGACGCCCATCGCGGCACGCTCGGTGGGCGCAACCAGCCGACCCTCTGGCATCAGCGAGACCGTCTGACCGGACTGCAGCGCCTCGACCGCCGAGTCCTCCGCCTCCTGACGATTGGTGCGCGACGTGGCGATCGACCCGAGGCGGCGAAGCACCACACCGGTGGCGCCGCTGTCGACCAGGTCGGCCCGAATGAGGATGCGACTCGACACCTGAAACCGGCCGAGTACCGCCAGTGTGGCGAACACGTCGAACAGACTGCGGTGGTTGCCGGCGAACAGGATCGGGCGATCACGCAGCAGGCGGATCGAGTCGGGCACGTCGAGGCGGGCCATCGGTTTGATCAGGCGCTCGCTCCACCGTCCGGCCGCCAGGAACTGGTCGTGATGTTCGGTCGGTTTCACGGTCCTCGATTTCCGTACGGGCGACGCGATCGCGTCGGTCACTTCAGCGTACCGGTCGACCCAGCCGTCGCTCCAATAAGCAGTTCGCCTGGGTACTCTGAACGGCGATGACCAGCGCCCCGGTTACCTTCGAGCCCGAAGCGGCCTACGACAAGCACGAAGTCTTCGGGTGGAAGATGTACGACTGGGGCTGGTCGGCCCACACCACCACCGTGCTGACCGCCCTCCTCGGCCCCTACCTGTTCGAGCTGGCCGACGACGCAGGCGGCGTCGACATGGCGGGCTGGACGATCGACCCGGCGTCGTTCTTCCCCTTCGCGGTGGCGCTCTCCGCCATCGCCCAGGTGATCCTGCTACCGCTCATCGGCACCGTCGCCGATCACACACCCCACAAGAAACGGCTGCTGGTCGCCCTGGCCTACGGAGCCAGCCTTCTCACTGCGGCGCTGTTCTTCGTCACCGACGACACGATCGTGTTGGGCGGGGCGTTGTTCGTGCTGGGCGCCATCGGGTTCGCTGCCGCCGGCGTCGTCTACAACTCCTTCCTCCCCGAGATCGCACCGCCTCAGCTTCGGGACCGGGTGTCGTCCGATGGATACGCCTTCGGGTATGTCGGAGGCGGCATCTACCTGGCGCTCAACTTCGCGCTCATTGCGCTGATGGACGACACGGCGCTGGCCGTCCGCATCAGCCTCGGTGGGGCCGGCGTCTGGGCGGCGGTGTTCATCGCGCTGTTCACCCATCGCCGGTTGAAGAACCGCCTGCCGGCCCGCACCAAGCCGGCCGGCCGGGGCTGGATCGGGTTCTCGCTCCAGGGGGTGGTCACGACGGGCAAGCAGCTCTGGACCCGCTACCCGGTCACGTTCCGCTACCTGATCGCGTACATCATCTTCAACGACGGCATCCAGACGGTCATCGCCGTATCGACCTTGTTCGCCGCCGACGAGCTCGACGCCGAGGCCGAGACACTCCTGCTGCTGGTACTCATGATCCAGTTCGTCGCCACACCGGGAGCCATGGGCTTCGGCCGATGGGCCGAACGGATCGGAGCCAAGAAGGCGCTCATCGTCAATCTCGTGGTGTGGGCCGGCCTCGTGGTCTACGCCTACGGGTTCCTCACCTCGATCACCCAGCTGTGGATCATGGGTGCCGTCCTGGCCCTGGTGCTCGGCGGCTCGCAGTCCATCGCCCGCTCCCTGTTCTCGCAGATGATCCCCTCCGACGCCGAGGGTGAGTATTTCGGCTTCTACGAGATCGCCTCCCGGGGCACCACGTGGATCGGGCCCTTGCTGTTCGGCGTCGTCAACCAGATCACCGGTTCGCAGCGTCAGGCCATCATCTCGCTGATCCTGTTCTTCGTGGCGGGCATCGCCGTGCTGGCGACGGTCGACGTACGCCGTGGTATGAGCGACGCCGGCCAGAATCCGGACCTGGTCACGATCTGAAACCGGCCTTCTCGCCGTCCGGGTCCGACCCACATTCGTCGCCATGCCGACGATCCGGTTCGAGCCGAGGGCCCATGAGCCCGGCAAGGCCGCATTGGACGCGGCGAGGGCGCAACCTCGAAAGGCGCGCCCTCGTCAAGAGATGGAAGATTCGGTGTGTTCAGTCGGTCAGTCGCGGCCGACGAACAGCCGCAGCACGTACCAGAACATCAGCATCAGCGAACCGAACAGGCTCACGGCAGCGCCGACGTAGGCGCCGGCGGGGTACTCCCGCACGATGCGCTGAGTCTGGTAGAGAATCGATGCTCCAGCGAGAGCGATCATGGCCACCGAGAAGATCGGACCGAGCGTGAAACCGAAGACGACCGCAGCGATGATCAGCCCGATGGCGGCGACGCCGCCCCAGATGAGCAGCGGGCGCAGCACCGAGAGATCACGACGGGTGACCATGGCCACCACGGTGAGGGCGCCGAAGCCGATGAGCGTGGTGATTGCGGCCAAGGTGACATCGGTGGTCCCGGACTCGGTGTTGAACACGTACCAAAGAAACGGCGCGAAGATCACCGCTTCGGCTGCCGCCAGGCCGAACAGGCCGGCGTACTGGGCGTTGATGTTGCCGAGGTCGTACGCCGCCCGGGAGGTGATGGCGCTGACGATGGCGAAACCGCCGAGAACCAGCAACCACGCAAACCCGCCGGTGTCGAACAGGAATCGAGCGAATCGCTCAGCCAGTCCGCTGGTGAACAACAGCGCCTCGAAACCGATGAACGCCGCCACGGCCAGGGCCAAGTGCTGATAGACCCGCACCAGGAACTGGGTTCGTGTGGCCTCGTCGGTCTGGATGACGGGAATTGTTGATGAATACGTTGCCATGTTTGGCTGGTACCTCCGTGCCGAAAGTTGTATCCAGTATCGGCCGAAAGTCGGACGAATTGCTCGGCAAGTATTACAAAACACCGACTTCGGCGTGTTTGTTCCCTACTCGAGCGGTCGCAACAAGCATCAAACCGGCGCCGATCATGACCGTGGCCGCCACCAATCCGAGCGCGGTGGTTCCGCCGTAGTCCAGCGTCACACCCCCTATCGTCGGTCCAAGCACCCGCCCGGCGGCCAGATAGGCCTGAGCGTCACCGGCCCGCTCCTCCGGATAGCGGGATTTGGCGGCCAACAACGAGAACGCGGCCGGCAGACCCATCCAGAAGCAGAATCCCCACAACGCCATGGCCAGCAACTGGAAGGTCGCACTCGGATAGGTGCAGACCAGCAGAGCCAAGCCACCGGTGGCGGCCACCCAGACTCCGGCCGGGCCTCGTTCGGACGGCCATCGGGCGCTGATGACGCCGGCCACGGCGTTGGCGCTGTAGGCCCAGGCCAAAACGGTGATCGAGATGCCGCGCTCCTCACCGAACACCGCCGTGAACATCCAGACCGACGAACCCCCCGCAGAGAACAGGGCCAAGCTGATCAGGATCACAAAGGCCGCAGGCACCGGGCGGTGGCGAACGCCACCGGCGGTCGATCGGGCGTCGCCACCTTTTGCAGCCCCGCTCGTGACGATGCGAGCCGGAGGCAGGTCGGGCTCGGAAACCAGCCACGCCATCGCCAGCGGCACCAGCGCCCACAACGACAACATCAGGTATGTTGCGCTGATACCGCCGAGCTGGACCACCGGGGCGATCACCGGTGCGGCGACAATACCGACCAGTGGTCCCACCATCGAAACCTCGCTCGTCTCCCCGTCGTCGCCGAAGACCATCGACCACGCCATCCAGCTCGTGACCCCCATCGCCAGGCCGGCCCCCGCCCGGAGCGCGACAAGGATCGGGAAAGGAGGAACCAGAGACGACAACAGGTTCATCAACACGAGCGCAAGTGCGGCGCCTACGAACACATGTCGGCGTCCGGCCAGTGTCCGGCCCGAACCGAACGACGCCAATCCGAATCCGCCCAATTGAGCCGTGCTGATGAGCGCCGCCGAGCTGAGGCCGAGCTGGTAGTGATCGGACACCTCGTCGATGAGAAAGGGGGATGCCGAGAAGACGACGGTGGCCACTCCGACAGCGGCCAGAACCGCCCCGTGGACATTCGGTCGCAGGACGGCGACAAGACGAACGGGAACCTGCACGAGCCACCGATCCTACTGGGAGGACCCGGTTGTTCGAAGCGACGAACACCTTCGGCCCCAGCGCAGGCCATGATGGGAGACGTCGACCTTTGTCGACCTTCGCTGTCGAACCGCGAAACATTCGCGAAACGACAACCAGGGTGGGAATGGCCCCCGCGTCGAACCCGGTTGGGTCGCTTGGAATCAAACCTCACTGACGCAAGGATGCAACCAATGTCAATGATCACCGATCGCAAATGGCTGGCCCCCGCTCTCCTCGCCGGCGCCGCCGTCATCGCCTACCTTGCCTTCGGAGTGTTCGGGGTGCACACCCTGTTCATCGACGACGAAGTCTCCGAGGCCGCTCCCGTGTTCGCCACTGACGCCGCCGACGCTCCGGAGCCCCGGTCCGACGCCGGTGCCGCGGTAGGCGATGCCAACGAGGACGATGCCAACGGGGGCGATGCCATGGAGGACGAGTCGACCGGTGATGCGGTGGAGGACTCCGGACCCGTCACTGCTGCCTCCGGATCCTTCGTCGACGGCGCCCACCCGACCACCGGGTCGGCCGTGGTGCTGACCGACGGCGGGAGCCGGCGAGTGCTCCGCCTCGAAGAGGATTTCGCCACCGACAACGGTCCCGATCTCAACGTCTATCTTGCCTCGTCGGCAGACGGGTTCGGCGAGGAGTACATCGACCTCGGGGATTTGAAGGGCAACATCGGCTCGCAGAACTACGACATACCGACCGACGTCGACCTCGGCGTCTTCGACACGGTCGTGATCTGGTGCGTGCGCTTCGGCGTCGGGTTCGGGTCGGCCGAACTGGCGTAACCTGCAGCCATGGCGAAAACCGCCTGGCTGGCCACACCGATCGCCATCGTCGTACTCCACCGCCTCGCTTCCACCGGCGGTGCAACATCGGCGACGACCACGCTCCTGCTCCTGGCCGCCGCGACGTTCGCCGCACTGATCGGCGTCGGATTGGTCCTCCGCCGCCTCGGCGTGCGTTCACCGGCCCTCGGGATCGTGATCGCCGCCCTTTTCTGGCTGTCGGTGCCAACCCTGGAATGGCCCGACTGGATCGGAGAAGCCGGGATCGAAGCGGGTCCGATCACTCTCGGCCCGGCGACGCAACAACGGGATCTGATCGTCGTCCTGATCGACGACTACCCAACCAGCCAGGCGCTCCTCGTCGACCACGGCTACGACAACGCCGAATTCCAACTCGAGCTGTCCGACCGCGGCTTCGACGTCGTGCCCGAGGCCTGGTCGAACTCCTCCCATCCACTGCTCGCCATCGCCGCCGCCCTCTCCGGTCACTATCCCGGGCCGGCCCGCAACGAGCGCGATAGCCGGCAGCTCACCGCCGTGCTCGAAGGTGACAATCCGATGGCCGAGCTGCTTCGTGACAACGGCTACGCCACCACGCACCTGGGGGCGCCGTCGACGGCGGCGATCTGGTTCGGCGGACCCGACAGGAGTGGCACAGCGACCTTCGATGAGCTGGCTGAGGCCATCGACGCCGCAACCGGCAACGAAACACCGGACTTCGTGTTCGCCTACATCAACCGCTGCGACTGGAGCGAGGCGGGTACCGCCTCCGCCGCCGACGACGTCATCGCCAACGCCACATGCAACAACCGGCTCCTCGTCTGGGCCCTCGACCGCACCGATGACGGCGCCGGCCGGTACGGAGAAACGCCGACCGCCTCAGCAGCCGGGCCCATCGTCGTCATCGCCGGTACCCGGGGCGCCGCGATCGACGACGACCTCGGCGACAGCCCCGACGCCTGGCCCAGATCGGCGATCGTCCGGGGCCTCGGGGTGTTCTCGGCAATCAGGCTGGCGCCCGATTGCCAACCGCCCCGCAATGACGCAACCGTTTCGATCATCGTGCATCACGCCGTGGCGTGCGCGCTCGGCGTTCACCCGGACCCGCTGCCGGACCGGGCTGTGGTCATCAAGGGTGACCTCGTCGATCCGGACGGTCGGCTCGAAGTCAACCTGAACGTACTCCGCTCCGACCTCTCCGGCCAGAATCTGAGAAAGAGCCACTAGCGGCCGGCGTCGGCCTACGGCTGACCGGAAACCTCGAAGGTGACCGAGCGGCCTGTTGTGTCGTCGGTCGCCGTCAGCTCCCAGACGGTGCCGGCCTGATCGGGCGAGCACGACCACCGCATCGACCTGCTCCCGGTTTCGTCGGCCGTGCCGGGACTGATCCCGCTGGTCTGCGGCGAGCTGAACGAGATCTGCCCGTTCGGAGTTGCTCCCGACAGGGTGCCGAAGACCCTGGCGCCGCCATCGCAGGTGAAGGGATTCTCGGTGAGCACCACGGTGAACTCGCCGGCTTCGGCCGTGGGGGTCGTGGCCTCGGTGGTAGTCGTTTCCCGCTCCACGATTTCCGTTCCCTCCGCCACACCGGTGAACGACGTGGTGGCCGAGAGAGACGACTCCGAACCGGTGGCGGTCAACTCCCAGGTGGTACCGACCTGGTCGGCCGAACACGACCAGCGGATCGGCAGCCGGCCGTTCTCATCGGCTTGACCGGGTCGCAGGTTCGGCGACTGGGGTGAGCTGAAGGCGATCTCCTCGTTGGGCGTGGCCCCGGTGATCAGCCCGAACTCCTGGACGGCGCCGTTGCAGACGAACTGATCGGACACCAACTGGATCTGCATCCCGACCGGGAGAGTCGTTGCGGTCGTGCTCTCGGTGGTGGTGGTCGGCAGGGTCGTGGTGGTCGACTCATCGACGACCGTGGTGGCATCGAGCTGGTTCTGGTCCTGCAGCACGGTGTAGAGGGCGTAGGCTCCCGCGGCCAAGGCCACGAGGATGGCGGCACCGATGAAGGCCGCGACGAAACCGCCACGGCCTCGGCGGGCCGAGAACTCGTCTTCACGGCCCCGGTTCGGATCAAACGGGTCCTGGAACGGATCGTCGGGTTCGCTCCACTGATCGCTGAACTGGTGGGGGCCGGTGGCCAGGACGCGCCGACGGGCTTCTTCACCGACCTGACCGGCGTACGGGTCGGCTCCGTACGGATCTCCGGCGTAGGGATCGCCCGCATACGGATCGCCACCCTGGGGATGACCGTAGGGATCACCGCCGTGAGGATCGTGGGCGGTGGGCTGACGGGGCTGGTCGAAAACGGAGTCGCCGAAGTAAGGAGACTGCTCGGCCGGCTGACCTCGATCCTGTTGCGAACCGGACCAGAAATCGTCGTTGTGGCTCACTGTCACAAGCGTAGAGGATGTGAGAGCCGCCGCGCGCCCGGACCCGGGTCCGACCGCGGGAAGTTGTTACCACGCCCATTGGTTATTTCCCGGCACCGGAGCCGCCGTCACTCGTAGGCTGGGGGAATGGCACATATTGCGGTGAGCGATCTCGGCTACGCCCATCCCGGCGGCTCGATGCTGTTCACCGACGTGTCGTTCACGCTCTCGCCAGGAGCCCACGCCGGATTGATCGGCAACAACGGCGTCGGCAAGACAACGCTCATGCGGATCCTGGCCGGTGAACTGGAACCGACCGACGGTGACGCCAACCTCGGCGGACGGGTCCGTTACATGGCGCAGGACGTGGGCATCGGTGTGGAATCCACGGTGCGGGAGATGCTGATCGACTGCTCACCGGAACCGCTGCGGTCGATCGGCCGCCGGCTCCTGGCCGCCGAAGCCGCTGCGACCAACGGCGCCGACGCCGTCGGTGGTGATCAGGACGCCGCCATGAACCTGGCCGAGGTCATCGGCGAGTGGTCGGATTGCGGGGGGTACCTGGCCGAAGCCGAGTGGGACGCCACTCT
This sequence comes from Acidimicrobiales bacterium, assembly GCA_041584095.1. GTDB lineage: Bacteria > Actinomycetota > Acidimicrobiia > Acidimicrobiales > SZUA-35 > JAHELU01. The sequence goes on from JBFHEP010000082.1 coordinate 9,434, forward strand.
CAGCCGGGTGGTGCGCTCCAGCCTCGACGAAGCAGGAAAGCGGCTCACCACCCAGCTTTCCGGTGGTGAACGCAAACAGATCGTCCTCGATCTGCTGTTCTCGTCCGATGCCGAGGTGCTCCTCCTCGACGAGCCCGACAACTATCTCGACGTCCCCGCCAAGCAGTGGCTCGAGGACCTGATCCGCACCACCCGGAAGACGGTGCTGATGGTGTCGCACGATCGCCAATTGCTGCGGGATTGCACGAACCGCATCGTCACCCTGGAGGCGTTCGGGGCCTGGGTGCACGGCCAGTCGTACGCCACCTACCCCGAGGCCCGGGAGGCCCGGCAACAGCAACTCGGCGATGCGCTGCAACGGTGGAAGGATGAGGAGCGGCGACTCTACAAGTTCTACAAGGAGATGAAGTTCAAGGCGTCGTACAACGCCGACATGGCCAGTCGGGCCAACGCTGCCGAGAGCCGCTGGGAGAGGTTCGTGGCCGCCGGTCCGCCTCCGCCCCCGGCACCCGAGCAGAACGTGCGGGTTCGCCTGCGGGGCGGCGACTCCGGCCGTCGAGTGGTGGCCCTCGACGCAGTTGAACTACCCGACCTCGTCTTCCCGTTCTCCGACGAGGTCTACTTCGGTGAGCGCCTCGGTTTGGTCGGACCGAACGGCTCCGGGAAGACCCACCTGCTGCGGCTGCTGGCCGGTCATGCCGTCGCTCACTCGGGCACCGTGAAACTCGGAGCCCGGGTCGAGGCCGGGCTGTTCACGCAGGTCAACGACAACCCCGAACTCACGGGCGGCACCGTGCTCGACCCCGTGATGGCCCGGCTCGGCAACCACGAGCGGGCGATGGGAGCCCTGGCCCGCTACGGGCTGGCCTCGGCGGTTGCGGGCACATCGGCACAATCGTACGAGACGCTGTCGGGCGGGCAGAAGGCCCGCCTCGAGATCCTGTGTCTCGAACTCGACGGCCACAATCTCCTCCTACTCGACGAGCCGACCGACAACCTCGACATCGACTCGGCCGAAGCCCTCGAGTCCGCCCTGAACACGTTCGAGGGCACGGTTATCGCGGTCTCCCACGATCGGGCGTTCCTGGCCAACTTCGACCGGTTCTGGATGGTCGGGCACGACGGCTTCGTCCACACCCTCCCCGACTGGGAGTCGGCGCTGACCGCCGTGACCGCACCGACCGCCGTTGATCGGATCAAGCTGGCGAAGCTGCTCACCGAGGTCGGATGAGCGGAGTCGGTCACTCGGTCCGGACTTCGGGCGGGCCGACGAGCGACCGGGGTCTTTGGCCCTAAACCATTCAGGAATCGGCCCGATCCGACCGTTACCTCATGAATGGTTACACGACTCGCTCCACGGCATGTCGGCCAGCGACGAGCCCGGGCGCTCGCCGTGGCCGTGGCCACCACCTTCGGCCTGCTCGCCACGTTGACCGTGTCCGGAGCCGCCGACGCCGCAGCGACCGACGACTGCAGGATCTCGAAGCCCACCACGGAGTTCGATCCGGTCGTCGGCCTGTCGCCCCATCACGCCCAGGTGTGGCGCCTCTACCAGGCGACCTTCCTCCGTCAGCCCGACGCGAAGGGTCTCGCCCACTGGGTCGAGGCCGCCCAGAACGGCATGAGTCTCGACGAGATCGCCTCCTATTTCACCAGCGGCGCGGAGTTCAAGAACCGCTACGGCAACGTGTCCAACACCGAGTTCGTGCGACTCGTCTACGGCAACGTGTTGTGCCGGACTCCCGACGGCAGCGGCGAGAACTACTGGGCCGGTCAACTCGGATCCGGCTCACTCAGCCGCTCGAACATGGTGGTCAACTTCACCGAGCTTCGCGAATACCTGCGGTTCACCGAAACCTGTCACTCGATCTTCTCCGCCGAGACCGCGGCGGCCACCCACTGTGAGACCGAAGGTCTGGTCCCGCTGGGACAGGCGACGCTGGCGGCAAACGGCTACCAGGCCTACAACAAGTCGTTCCCCGGTGGCTCGTTCAAGGGCGTGATCGTCGATTTGAACCGGGTCCTGGCCGATGGTCGGTTCTCCACCGGCCACAACCGCTGCTCGGTGGCATCGATCAACGCCAACTGGCTGGTGGCATCGCAAAAAGACTCGCCCAATCCGGGAGCGCTGGGGATCGGAGTGGTCGACGGCGTGCACGTCAAGAACTCGTCGGACCGCACCGACCGGGGTGTGTTCGGGGTGCGGGTCGACTCGACCCCCAAGGCGGTGGCCGAGGACTGGCCCGTGACCGGCCAACCGTGGCCGAGCCCCAGCGAGTCCGACACCAAACTCAACAGTGTGATCCACACCGAGGGCAGTCTCGTGCTGGAGCAGTGGCACGCATCGGCCGAGACGTCGATCTACATCGACCAGCTCGAACCCTCCCAGAAGGTCGGGCCCGATGAATGGATCTGGGCCGCCGCCGGAATCCCGCTACGGATCGACGGGCAGAACGACGAAGACCTGAGCAGCGACTACTCCCGCGACCCCTACACCTATCTCACGTCCTATCACCCGTTCGTGGCCGTCGACCAGAACACCGGCCGACTCGTGTTCGGGGCCACCAACAGCGCCACCGTGCCGTCGCTGGTGGACTGGGCCGTAGCCAACGGCTACGAGGATCTGATCAAGTTCGACGGTGGCGGCTCCGTCGAATTCAACGTCGGCGGCCAGGCCAAGGTCCGGGGCACGAGTCGCGACATACCGGTCTGGCTCGGCCTCGGCTGCTGATTCCCGAATCTCGCAGCTCAGGTGACAACGGTGTCACCTGAGCTGCGTAGGGTGTGGTTTGGGGCGTACAGTCGGACTCCATGAGTCCGTTGAAATCGCTACGTCCGCTGAGTGATCGAATCCTGATGGGCCCCGGCCCCTGCAACCCCTATCCGGAGGCGGTGGCTGCGCTCGGTCGCCCGATGCTCGGGCACCTCGATCCCGAGTTCATCGCCCTGCTGGACGAGACGAACCAGCGGCTGCGCACCGTGTTCGGCACCGGCAACCGGTTGACGTTCCCGGTGTCGGGCACGGGGTCGTCGGGCATGGAGGCCTCCCTCATCAACGTCCTGGGGCCGGGCGACGTGGTCGTCGTCGGCGTCAACGGCGTGTTCGGCAACCGCATGTGCGATGTGGCCGGCCGGGCGGGGGCGGAGGTGGTGCGGGTCGATTTCGACTGGGGAACCCCGGTCGACGCCGAACGCCTACTGGCCGCCCACCCGAACCCGACGGCGATCGCCATGGTCCACGCCGAAACGTCGACCGGGGCGCTGTCGCCGCTGACCGATGTCGGCGCCAACAAGGGCGACGCGCTGTTCGTCGTCGACTGCGTGACCTCACTCGCAGGGATCCCGGTCGAGCTCGACGCCAACAACGTGGATATCGCCTACTCGGGGACTCAGAAGTGCCTGGGAGTGGCGCCGGGACTGGCCCCGTTGAGCGTGTCGGATCGTGCGATCGAACGGATCAAACCGAAGCCGCAGTCGTGGTACCTCGACCTCAACATGATTGCCGACTACGTCACCGGATCCGGCGCCCGGGCCTACCATCACACCGCCCCGATCAGCATGATCTTCAGCATTCACGCCGGTTTGGGGGTGGTGCTCGATGAGGGGCTCGACAACGCCATCGCCCGCCACCAGCACGTCGGTCGGATGCTGCAGGACGGCCTGGAGAAGCGCGGCTTCGAGCTGTTCGCCGGTGAGGGATTCCGCCTGCCACAGCTGACGTCGGTCATCATCCCCGAGGGTAGGTTCGGGTCCCTGGGTGAGGCCGAAGTCCGGCGAACGCTGCTCGACCGGTACGGCATCGAGGTCGGCGGTGGTCTCGGCGAGTTCGCCGGGAAGATCTGGCGGATCGGCTGCATGGGCCACACCGCCCGGGAACGCAACGTCGCCCTGCTGCTGGCCGCCATCGACGAACTCTCGGCCTGACCCGTCGCCCACCACTGACTTCCCGGTGTCTGTGCCGGGACCGGACCGTCAAACGAGGCCGGCCCGGACGTCGGCGAGTAATTCGATGGAACGCAGCGCCGTTGGTTGGTCGACGGCCATGGTCCGCACGACGATGTCGACCTCGGCGTTGTGCATGGCACCGATCCGGCCCAGCGCCGCCATGGCCTCGGCCACCCGGTCGACACCACCGAAGATCAATTGTTCCTCGGTGAGGCCCCGGTACCCGGCGGCGACCAGTTGGCGACCCCGGGTCCGCCCGGCGGCATCCTCGTCGGTGACGAGGATGTCGCGGCGCACGGCGATTCGGGGCGCGGTGCCGTGCCGGGCACAGAGGTCGCGGTACCGGGGCATCGCTGCTGCCAGGTCGGCAGGAGTTGCGCCCGGCGCGACGTACCAGGCGTCGCCTTCGCGGGCCGCCCGCTCCAGCGGACGGTCACCCGGGCCCGAACCGATCCACCATTCGACCGGCACCGGCGGCCGGGGGGCGATGGCAGCGCCGCGTAGACCCGCACCTTTCGTCCCGAACGTGTCGCTGTCGACCCGCTCCCCCGCCAGCAACGCCTTCATCACCCGGATGGCCTCGTCGGTGCGGCGACCACGAGTGGAAAGCTCGGCGCCCATGGCCGCAAACTCGTTGGGCCGGCCGCCGACGCCGGTCTGCACGATGAACGGGGCGCCCGGACCGTGCAGTGCCGC
>JBFHEP010000083.1:0-13811 GCA_041584095.1 Acidimicrobiales bacterium
CCGCCGGTCATCCGTGCAATGTCCCCCCGTCCAGCGTCGTCACGATCCCCACGGACAACTGGGTCGTGGATTGCGGGCTCACCGTCAACGGCCGGCTCACGTTTCTGGGGGGCAACATCGTGTTCAATCAGGACGTGTCCATCCAGTCCAGCGGTCGTTTGGACATCAATCAAGCCAACACGGGCACCTACACCTGGATCGATCGGTCCAATCTGGACGCCACGAAGTCATCGAGCGACGCCGCTTTCATCTACCTGCGAGCCGGCCAGATAAAAAAGACCGGCCAGGCCAGCATCTATATGAACTCGACGCTGGTCTATCTGGCAGCGGGATCGAATCTCGACATCTCCGGTGGCTCGGGAGCGCTCGTTTGGACGTCGCCCAACACCGGTCCGTTCGAGAATCTGGCGCTCTGGTCGGATTCCACGCTCACGAACAACCTTGGCGGGCAGACGAACCTCACGATGAGCGGCATATTCTTCGCTCCGCTGGCCACCCTGTCATATACGGGCAACGGCAACCAGATTCAGATCGGCGCTCAGTACATCGTCAGGAAACTGGCGGTCGGCGGCCAGGGCCAACTCATTCTGGCCCCGACCAGTGCCAACGCCGTAGCGTTCCCCCGGCCGTGGCCGACCGTCCTGATCCGCTGAAACCCATCCGGGGGGCGAGTTCCCGAAGCGGCCGGCCGCCCATCGTCCGAGTGAAGCCGGGAGCCGTCGACTACCGTTTGTGGAGATGTGTGGCCGTTTCGTTTCCGCCTCCACCCCTGATGAGCTGGCGAACTACTTCGGAGCGCTGGCGCCGAACGCCGACCTCGAAGAAGATCACCGTGAAAACTACAACGTGGCCCCGACCAGCGAGGTGTACGCAGTGCGGGCCGAAAGCGGTCAGCGGACCCTGTCAACTCTCCGTTGGGGGTTGATCCCGTTTTGGGCAAAGGACACCAAGGTCGGCTACCGGATGATCAACGCCCGCGCCGAATCCGTGGCCGACAAGTCGGCCTACCGTCGAGCCTATGCGAGCAGGCGCTGCCTCATCCCGGCCGACGGGTTCTACGAGTGGGCGAGGGTTCCAGGCCACAAGAACAAGCAGCCGTATTACATCTATCGTCCCGACGGCGAGCCGATCGTCTTCGCCGGGCTCTGGGAGCGGTGGACACCCAAGGACGACGACGGCAACTATCTCGAGGACGAGACCGTCGAGTCGTGCACCATCATCACCACGACGCCCAACGAGGAGATCTCGGCCATACACGATCGGATGCCGGTGCTGCTGCCGCCCGCCGTCTGGGACGACTGGCTGTCACCCGGCACCGACCTGGAATTCATCGGTGGGTTGTTGAAACCGACTCCCGACGGCTTCCTCGAACTGCGCCCGGTGTCGACCGCGGTGAACAACGTGCGGAACAACGGGGCTCATCTCCTTGATCCGGAGCCCAAGCCGCTGGAACCGATCGAATCGGCCGACTAGATGAACGGGCAACGCGGTGTTGGCGCCCGGGTTCCAGCGGACGACGTGGGAAGGAACGGGGAGTGGTGATCGGATCGTGAGCCAGCTGCCGCTGCAACGGCGGGCCCGACGAGCCATTGTTCGCTTCCAGGCGCGCTTGGAAGCCGGCCCCGGTGACCGCTGGATCCCCGTATCGATTGGCTTCGGCCTTGCTGCTTTCGTGATCTGGGCCGCTGTGAGTCGGATCGAGGGTCTGGAGACCGACGTCGACCTCGCCGGCTACAGCCAGACGCTGTGGTTGCTGACCCAGGGCAACGTTCCCCGTCCATCGCTGTTCGGAACCGACGTCCACCTCCTCGAGCTGCGATGGTCGTTCATCATGTATCCGCTGGGGCTGGTGGCAACGGTCGTGTCGCCGCCCCGGCTTCTGGCCGTGTCCCAGGGTCTGGCCCTCGGCCTGGCGGTGTTTCCCCTATGGCGCCTGGCCCGGGAGGTGGCCAAGCTCCGTATCGGGGCGGCGTCGTCGCTGTGCCTTGCCTACGCCCTGCATCCGGCGACCCACCGCATCGCCGTCGAGGACTTCCACCCGGTCGCGCTGGCCATCCCGGCCATTATCGGCGCCGCCTACTTCGGGGCGACGAAGCGCTGGGTCTGGTACTGGATCTGTATCCTGTTCGCTCTGTTGTGCCGGGCCGATCTCGGTCTCGCTCTCGGGTTCTGGGGCTTCGTGCTGCTGGGCGACGGCGAGCGTCGGGCCGGCCTGTGGACGATGGGCGTCGGGTTCATCTGGTCGCTCGGTCTCCTTCTGGTGGCCCAGCCGCTCATCGCCCAGGCCGGCATCCCGGACGCCCGCAACGGGTACAACGGCCAGACACTCGGCGATGTGACCCTGACGTCGCTGCGCGACCCCGTGGCCGCTCTGCAGACGCTGTTGACCCAGGACAACCTCCTGCTGGTCATCGCACTGCTGACGCCGGTCATTTTCCTGCCGCTCCTTTCTCTTCGGCATCTGCTGCCGGGACTGCCCCTCGCCGGTCTGTTGTTGCTGTCCGGCCCGCTCGGGAGCTCGTTCGCCGAACGCTCGTCGATGCTGTTGGCCTTCGTGATGATCGCTGCTGCGCACGCGCTCAACCGGCTGGGCAACATGGGCGTCGACCGTGTGTTCCTCGATGTGCGGCTCTTGACCACGCTCGCCTCGGCGGCCGTGCTCCTGTTCGTGGCCAGTTCGCCCACCTCCCCCTACGACCGCCCGTGGCAGTGGGCTGAGCGGGACAGCGTCGATCGTGCGGTTGTCCGGGCCGTCAATCTCGTCGAGGACGACATCCCGATTCGAGCGTCACCATCGGCCCTTGTCCTCTTGTCGGAACGGCCCTGGCTCTACTCGCTGGCCGACGACCGACCTCCCTCGGCGGTCAACATGGGATTTCCCGACTTCATCCGTGCAGTTCTGGTGGTCGAACGCGAGATCCCCGAACGGACCGACGAGGAGCGTCTCCAGTTCGAGGAGGGCATGATCGATCTGCAGGGCTTTGAACTCCGCTACGAGGATCGGGCCGACGGGGTGGCGCTCTATGTCCGCGACTGATCGGCCCGACGCCGATCCGGCGAATCGTGGAAACCCCAACCTGTGGACCCGTGAACAGATCCTCACCTGGCCCAACCTGTTCACGCTGGTCCGCCTGCTCTCCATCCCGATCTTCGTCTGGCTGCTGTTCGTTCGGGAACACCGTGCGGCCGCCGCCTGGCTTCTGGCCGCCCTCGGATCGACCGACTGGGTCGACGGTTGGCTGGCCCGACGGTTTGATCAGAGCAGCGACTTCGGGGCCGTCTTCGACCCCACCGTCGACCGGCTCTTGTTTTTCGTGGCCGTACCCAGCCTGGTCATCGACGGTTCGATCCCGGTTGTCATCGCGCTCTTGGCGCTCGGCCGCGAACTCGTGACCGCCGCCCTTGCCCTCTATGCCCAGTTCCGGCTCGATCACCGCCTCGTTGTCACATGGGAGGGCAAAGCCGGGGCCTTCCTGATGATGTTCGCGGTGCCGATGTTCCTGGGGGCGGAGAGCACGCTGTCCTACGCCACGATCCTGGGGTGGCTGGCCTGGCTGTTCGCCCTGCCGGGCTTGGCCTACGGATGGTATTCCGCGCTCGGCCAGTACCTTCCGGTGATCCGCCTCCTCCGCGGATCCCACGCTGGGTGACCAGCTGGACGCGAACGGTGGAGCAACGGCGGAAGTCGGGTCGCGGTAACGACGGAGCCGTGCAAACCGGACTACATTTCCCGTTACCAGTTGTAGGCACGCCCGGCCCCTTCGCCCGGGCCCGTATCGAGACCAGGTAACGTGGTGACCATGTTGATTCCGGAAGATCTTCGCTACTCGAGCGATCACGAGTGGGTGCGCCTGGAGGACGGAAACCGGGCCAGAGTCGGTATCACCGACTACGCTCAGGACGCCCTCGGTGACATCGTCTACGTCGACCTGCCCGAAATCGGATCGGATGTGACCTCCGGTCAGTCGATCAGCGAAGTCGAATCGACCAAGTCGGTTTCAGACATCTACGCCCCGGTGACGGGCAAGATCGTGGAGGTCAACGGTGACCTCAACGACGAGCCCGAACGGCTCAACTCCGATCCCTACGGCGAGGGCTGGATGTTCATCGTCGAGGTCGCCGATGAATCGGCCCTGGCCGAACTGCTCGACGCCGTCGCCTACGGCGAACTGACGGAAGGGTAGCGATGGTTACAGGCTGCCCGTCCTGCGGCTACGAAAACCCGATCGCGGCGCGCTTCTGCAGCTCGTGCGGTACACCGTTGAAGTCGAGAGAGGTCTCGGATTCGACGATCGCATTCGACCCGACGATCGACCAGGAGGCCGTCGAGTTCGAAGGCGCCGAGTACGACCTGCCCGAGGGCACCCTCGGAATGTTCGTCGTGCGGCACGGTCCCAAGCGGGGTAGCCGTATTGCCCTCGACACCGACGAGGTGTCGATCGGGCGTCACCCCGACAGTGACATCTTCCTCGACGACGTGACCGTTTCACGGCGGCACGCCCTCGTCCGGCGGGTCGGCACCGACTATCACGTGTCCGACGCCGGGAGCCTCAACGGCACCTACGTCAACCAGTCGAGAGTGGAGTCGACCATGCTGTCCGACGGTGACGAGGTCCAGATCGGCAAGTTCAAACTCGTCTATCTGGCGCTCGGCGATCGAAGCTGAGCGACACATCAGGAACGAAAAATCCAGGCGACCCGGCGGGACTTATCCGTGGTATGTGGGCTACGGTAAAACCATGACGATCGAGATGGAGCTGGTTGGAGTTCGAGTTCAGCTTCCGACCAACACGCCGATTCTGTTGCTCCGAGAGTCCAGCGGCCGCCGCCGCATCGTCCCCATCTATATCGGGGGCCCCGAAGCCCACGCCATCGATTTGGCGCTCCAGGGCGAACCGACACCCCGACCGATGACCCACGACCTGTTCGCCGAGGTACTCGACGGGCTGGGCGCGGCGCTCGATCGGGTCGTCGTCACCGAGCTTCGAAACAGCACGTTTTTCGCCGAACTACACCTGCGCGACGGCTCCGGCGGCAGCCATGTCATCTCTTCCCGCCCGTCCGATGCCATCGCCCTCGCCGCCAGGACCGGCAGCCCGATCTTCGCCGAGGAGGCGTTGATCGAGGAAGCCGGCATCCAGGAAGTCGAGGCTGACGCGCAAGGCGACGAGGAGGAGATGATCGAGGAGCTCCGCAAATTCCTCGATGAGGTGAAGCCCGAAGACTTCATGCCCGAATAGCCCGCCGGACTGTTCCGGAACCCTCGAGCATCGAAAGCATCCGTCACCAAGTGGCGGCAGTGGCGACCTCGTAGTCGGAGAGCGCGGCGGCGACCCGCCGCAGGCTGGTGGCGATGAACCGGTGCGTCCGGTCGTGCTCGGCTTCCCGCTGAGCGAGCAACAGAGCCGCCAGCCCCGGTAGCACCAGCCCGAGCCGGAGCCGGTCGAGGTCGGCGCCGTGGTTGCGGAGGACCTCTTCGGCGCCGTTCCGCCTGACCTCGGGGTCCAGGCTCGTGGCCGTCAGCCAGGCCAGGTCGGCCTCGGCGAACTGGATGGCGATCTGCTGCCAATCGAACAGCACGGCGGACCCATCCTCGGCGAAACAGAGATTGTCGGCTCGCGGGTCGCCGTGGCACAGCGTGGCATCACCGCCTGCTTCGGCGGTGAACGCGTCGACCAGAGAGGGCGCATTTGCCACCAGCCGGGCGAACGCCTCGACTTCGTCCGGCTCGACTTCGACCCACCGATCCCTGATGACGGTGAGACCGTGGGCCACGGAATCGAGGGAGAGTCCCGCCACCGTCGATCGGCGGACGGCGAGCCGTTCGAGCGGGTTGCCCGGCGTGTCGATCCTGGTTCGCCAGAATCGATGGAACCGGCCGAGCGACTCGAAGACCGAGGCGGTGTCGACGGTGTCGAGACCGTCGAGCTGATCCTCGCGACGCAGCGGCGTGAGGTCCTCGATGAGGAACGCGGCGGTGTCATCGGCAACCACCGCGACGTGAAGATCCGGACAGGCGACGGGGGACAGCGGGAGGAGGTGGTCGTACGCCACAGCCTCCCGTAGATAGGCTCCGCCGTCCGCGGCTGCGTCACGGTTGATGTTGTCGACCGGCAACTTGGCCACCGCGGTTGCCGGAGCGTCGTCGGAGCCGGTCAGATCCAGCCGGAGCACCTCGCTGAACGTTCCTCGCCCGCCACCGACGTCGACCTGGCACGCAACCATCACATCCGGGCCGAAGGCGGCTTCAACGAGCCGCTTCACGCCCGACTGCCCACACAAATCGTCGGTTGCCGTCATCGAGTCGTCTTTTCATGATCGCTCTACGCGCGAATCGTTGACTCTACGCGCGCAGCTTACTAGCATCATCATCAAGGTAAATACCTCTCCCGTAATTACGTCCGCGTACTGCGGCCTCGTCGAACATCGTTCGAGTCCCGGCGGGACGGAGGGGATTGCCTCAGCGCGTTTTCGATTGTCTCAGGAGCAACCATCACATGCCGGTAGAAGCGAGCTTTTCAGGAAAGCGAACAGCCGAGATCGTCGGTATCACCTACCGGCAGCTCGACTACTGGGCTCGCACCGACCTTCTCCGGCCATCGGTTTCCGATGCGAACGGCTCCGGTTCCCGCCGGCGCTACTCCTACAAGGACCTCCTCGAGCTCAAGGCGATCAAGACACTGCTCGACGCCGGCATCAAGTTGGAGTCGGTTCGCGAGGTGTTCGCCTACATGAGGGAGCAGATGGGCGAGGACATTGCGTCCGCCAATCTCGTGATCCACGGTACGACATCTGTGCTCACCCGGAGCGGCGAGGAGTTGATCGACCTGGTGCGCAAGGGCCAGGGTGTGTTGAACGTGCTGCCGCTGGCCGGCATCAAGGACGAGGTCGACGCCAAGATCGTCGAGCTGCAGCCCGGAGGCAGGAAGCCGCCTGCGCCGACCGAGGCCGTCGATCCCGACTCGAACGACGACGACGGCGACGTCGCCGTCACCAAATGACGCGCTCCGTCTGATCTGACCGTTGATCTAGGGCAGTGAGCCGAGTGATACATGGCTGTGTCGCACCGGCCGCCCGGAATTGGTGGATTCCGCGCGCGTCGGGTGCGCGCGAAAGCTGCCAATTCCAGTTGGGAGGGGGTTGGCGTCAGCTCTGGGCGCTCGGGTTGAGCCACATCTGGGCCCGGTTCTTGCCTGCGGCCTTGGCGGCGTAGAGCGCCTGGTCGGCACGGTCGAATGTTTCCGCCACGTCGACTGCGGCCTCGTGGAGCGCCACCCCGGCGCTGAGGGTCGTCGACCGTCCCTGGTCGGCCCACCCCTTCAGGATCCGCTGTGCGACCTTGACCGGGTCGGCGAAGGCCCGACGCGCCACCACCAGGAACTCGTCGCCGCCCAGGCGGGCCGATGTGTCGGAATCCCGGAGGCATCGCCGGAGGTGGTTGCTGAGGTCTTGCAGCACCTGGTCGCCGGCGGTGTGGCCCTGGGTGTCGTTGACCTCTTTGAAGCCGTCGAGGTCCAGCAGGATGAGAGCATCACCCTCTTCGAGGGAGTTGATCAGGGCGTCGGCGTGTTTGCGGTTGCCGATTCCGGTGAGTTCGTCGCGGGTGGAGGCCCGCTGCAACTGGTTGATGACGAACAGGTGCTCGATGGCGATCCCGACCTGGGTGCCGAACAGGCGGGCCAGGTCGACCGTGAAAGCCGGGTCCTCCGGTGGTACCGGGTGCACGACGACCGCACCGGCCGGTACGTCCGCCGCCGGCAGCGGTAACACCAGCATCGACTCGCGTCCGCTGGGAACGAGGCGGGGCTCGTCGCCGCCGATCGCATCGGCCACGAGTTGGGCCGTCTCGGCATCGGGCTCGTCGTCGCTCGACGGGCCGATCGTCACCGGAATGAGCCCGCCGACGACGTCACGCAGCACCACGGTGGCCCGCTGGGCCTGGAAGATCTCCTGAGCCGCCAGGGCGACCTCGGTGGCCGCCTCCTGCAGCGACGACGGCCGTCGGAACCGGCGGAGCACGTCGTCGAGTCGGGCGAGCCGTTCACTGCGGGAGGAGAACCACCGCGCGGTCCGCACGCTGCGATCGACCAGCGCCGAAATGACCTCGCCGATGACGGCCGCGACCGGTACCCCGATCAGCGGGACGGCCAGGCCGACCCGGAAGGCGTCGACCCGGTTGGTGGCGAGCACCACCCCGACGACCAACGGACTGAACAGCAGCGCCGAACCCGGCGGCAGCACGAATCCCACATACGACAGGATCAGGACGGCGGCGGCAGCGAAGCCGATCACCGCATGCGGCGTGCCTGAGCTGTCGGCCCAATAGATCGAGGCCATCATCGCCGCCAGCACGAGCACTGCAGGCAGGAGCCTCAGAAACGATGGCAGCTTCGCCCAGTCGGTGAAGAAGGCGTAGATGCCGGCGAACACCAGGGCGAGTGCCAGGTAGAGGATGGAAGGTCCCCGGTCGGCGGTCTCGCGAGCGATGTAATCGAGGAACGCCAGCAACGCCGCGCTGAACAGCAGGGCCGACGAGGCCATCTTGTATCGCTCGCGCCACATCACCGGTCGCTACGACCCTTCCGTTTTCCTACGCTGGTCGGCCCGACGGCCTTCTGTGACGCTATACATCTCTGACGCTGAACACCTACGACGGTATTTTCCACGGCAACGAACTCGACCACCATCGGTGTCGTAGAGAATACCCTACGTGGCCGGCTCGTTCCCAAGGCTAGTCGCGAAACGGCACGTGACGGTGGGTAGTTCTTCATCCATTGCGGACTGGACGAACGGCCTTCAGATCGAGTGTTGGCCAAATGGTCCAGGTCAGCCGTGGGGCAGATGATCGCCCGTCAGACCACCGGCGTGGGCCCCGTCGTTGAACGAGCGAATGATCCACTGCCGTTCGGTCTTCGCGATAGCGCCGAATCCGCTCTCACCCGTCGTGTCGCCTGCCGTCCACTCCGGCCGTGTCTGAATGACGAGATGGTTGATCGAGGTGTGGCGGACTCCGAAAAATGTGCCGGGGCCCGATTGCGCCACGTGTTGCAGCACGGCGGCAATCACCCCACCGTGACAGAACGCCGCCACCATCTCGCCCTGGTGGCGATCGGCAATCCGGTCCACGGCGCCGACGACACGCTCGGTGAGCCGGGCGCTCGATTCCGCGCCCGGGATCACACCCCAGTCTTGCTCCACCAGCAACGCCCTCGCCGTCGGATGACCCTTGGCGAACATCTCCCGGAGCAAACCCCCCTCGGCCTCGCCGAGGAAGACCTCCCGGAGATCGGGTTCGACGACCGGCTCGATGCCGGTGGCTTCCGCCAGCGGGGCTGCGGTCTGATGGGTTCGCGTGAGCGTCGAGACGTAAATGGCCGTGACCGGTTCGGTCGCGAGCCGGTCGGCAACCCGCCGGGCCTGGAAGCGGCCGAGTTCGGTGAGTTCAGGGTCTCCGTGGCCATCGACGAGCCGGAACGGCATTCCCGGAACGTAGGGTGCCGATTGGCCGTGGCGGATCAGGAGAACCTGACTCGCATCGGGTGCCGGCGTGAAGAATCCCTGCGGATACGACTGGGGATCGTCGCGGTTTCCGTGTGCATTGTTTTCGTCTGCACTGTTCATCGATCTGAACTCTAGGATCGTCGGATGGCAGTAGCAGATTCGGGCCGGTCGGATTCCCTGGATGACGGGGGCGCCGACTCGACGTCGTTCGCTCCACCGGAGGCCACCCGCATCCCCTTCGAGCGCACGCTCTGGGACGACACCCGCCTCGATAATTACCAGTGGCTCGAAGAGAAGGAGTCACCTGAGGTTCGGCGTCATCTCGAGGCCGAGAACGCCTACACCGAGAAGGTTCTCGGCCCCGTCGCCGAGCTCCGGGAGACGTTGTTCGCCGAGATCAAAGGCCGAATCAAAGAGACTGATCTGTCGGTTCCGGTGATCAAGGATCAGTGGGCCTACTACGCCCGCACCGTCGAGGGTCTGGCCTACGCCATCCACTGCCGACGTCCGGTCCCCGCCGACACCGTCGGTCGCGGAACCGACTTGGTGGCATGGCTCACCGACGAGGAGCCGGCCGACGAGCAGGTGCTTCTCGACGAAAACGTCGAGGCCGGCGATCGGGACTTCTTCGACATCGGTGTGTTCGAGGTCTCGCCGGACCACCGGCTCCTACTGTGGGCCTATGACGACTCGGGTGACGAGCGGTTCACCGCCATGGTTCGAGATCTCGAGACCGGCACCGACCGCAGGCTCGAACTCGACGACATCTCCTACGGGTCGGCCTGGGCCCTCGACAACGAAACGTTCTTCTATACCAGAAGCGATGCCGCCAACAGGCCCCATCAGGTCTGGCGCCATCGCGTCGGGGCGCCCGTCGACGACGACACCCTCGTCTTCTCGGAGCCCGACGAGCGGTTCTTCGTCGGGGTCGGTCGGGACAAGGACGACAGCTTCATCCATGTCGGCGTGTCGTCCAAGATCACCGACGAGGTCTGGGTGATCCCGGCCGACCAACCGGAGACGCCGCCCCGGGTCGTGGCCGAGCGACGACACGGCATCGAGTACGGCATCAACCATCACGGCGACCGGTTCATCGTGCTCACCAACGACGGCGCCGAGAACTTTCGGGTGATGACCGCCCCCGACGACGACCCGGGTCCCGAGAACTGGACCGAGCTGATCGGTGGTCACGACACCGTCACCATCTCCGGCATCGACGTCAACGCCACGTTCCTCACCGTGTTCGAGCGGGTCGACGGTATCACCAGGATCAGGCTGCGAGTGTGGGACGACGGCCGCTTCGTGACGATCAAGCAGCCCGAAGCCGTCTCGACCGTTGGTCCCGGCGCCAATCCCGATTACCACTCGACGGCCATTCGTTACGGCTACTCGTCGATGGTCACTCCACCGACACTGTTCCTCTACGACGTGGCCACCGACGAGCGGCACATGTTGAAACAGCAGGAGGTTCTGGGGGGCTTCGACTCGGCCGACTATCGCACCGAACGGCTCGAGGCCACGGGTGCCGACGGTGTGGCCGTTCCGATCAGTGTGGTCATGCGTCACGATCGTTCGCTGACCGAGCCCGGTCCCTGCGTGTTGTACGCCTACGGTTCCTACGAGGCGTCGATCGATCCGACCTTCTCCGCCATCCGACTGTCACTGCTCGACCGCGGCTTCGTGTTCGCCATCGCCCATGTCAGGGGCGGAGGTGAGATGGGGCGGCGTTGGTACGAGGACGGCAAGCTGGTCAACAAACCCAACACCTTCCGAGACGTCGAGACCGCGGCTCGTCGGCTGATCGCGGATTGCACGACGACCCCCGAACAGCTGGTGCTCCGGGGTGGATCGGCCGGCGGTCTCATGGCCGGCGCGGTGATCAACCAGGTCCCGGAGCTGTTCGCCGGCGTGGTGGCCCAGGTGCCGTTCGTCGATGTGCTGACCACGATCACCAATCCCGAGCTGCCCCTCACCGTGACCGAATGGGAGGAGTGGGGCAACCCGCTCTCCGACGAAGCGATCTACCGTACGATGCGGGCCTACTCGCCGATCGACAATGTGGCGCCTCGGCCGTATCCGTCGGTTCTGGCCACTGCCGGACTCAACGACACCCGGGTCAGCTACTGGGAGGCGGCCAAGTGGGTTCAGGAGTTGCGTCGAAACACCACCTCGGGCAAACCGATTCTGCTGTGGACCGATCTCGATGCCGGTCACGGGGGTCCCTCGGGACGCTACGACGCCTGGCGGGACGAGGCCCGGGTCCTCGCCTACGTGTGCTGGGTGTGCGGCCTGACGGTGTGACCGCCCGCCCGAAGCCCCTCGGACAGATTCGCACCATCCTTCTCAGATATTTCTCCGGTGAATGCCCCACGATGGTGTCGGTGCGCGGTCCATAATGGACCTGATCGATCCTTGGCCCATCCACCCGCCTTGCTTGATGCATTCGGTATTTTGCCGACGGTGGGTGTAGGGTCCGGCTAAGAGGAAATTTTCCAGGAGGTGGTCGTCGTCAATACCCCGGAATATGAGAGGCGGCTTACCGAGTACGAAACCGGTATGGCCGAATTGCAGACGCAGCTGAAGGCGATGGAGGAGGAAGTCGTAACCCTCCGCCGCCGGCTCCAGGACGCCCCGAAACGGGTGCGTACCTTGGAGGAGCGCCTGCTCGACACCAAAGGTCAGCTGGCCCAGGCGGTCAGCCAGAACGAGAAACTGACCTACACCCTCCGGGAGGCCCGCGACCACATCGCCGCCCTGCGGGAGGAGGTCGACAAACTAACCCAGCCCCCGTCGGCCTACGGCACCATGCTCGGTGTCAACGACGACGGCTCGGCCGACGTTTTCGCCAGCGGCCGCAAGATGCGGGTCGAGGTCCATCCGGCCATCGACCTCGACACGCTGAAGCGCGGCGCCGAGGTCGTGCTCAACGAGTCGCTCAATATCGTCATGGTCCGCGGCTTCGAGCAGTCGGGTGAGGTCGTCAGCATCAAGGAGATGCTGCCCGACGGTCTACGGGCCTTCATCGTCGGCCGAGCCGACGAGGAACGTATCGCCGAATTGGCCGCCCACCTGGTCGGTACCGGCATCCGGGCCGGAGACTCGATGTTGCTCGACACCCGCTCGTCGGTGCTGATCGAGAAGCTGCCGAAGGCCGAGGTCGAAGACCTGGTGCTCGAAGAAGTGCCCGACGTCAGCTACGAGGACATCGGTGGCCTCGACGAACAGATCGAGACGATCGTCGATGCCGTCGAGCTGCCGTTCCTCCACGCCGATCTGTTCGCCGAGCACCATTTGCCGGCGCCGAAGGGCATTCTGCTGTACGGGCCTCCCGGCTGCGGCAAGACGTTGATCGCGAAGGCGGTGGCCAACTCGCTGGCCAACAAGGTCAGCGAGGTGTCGGGCGACCACGAGCGACGCAGCTTCTTCCTCAACATCAAAGGTCCGGAGTTGCTCAACAAGTATGTGGGCGAGACCGAACGCCAGATCCGCCTCATCTTTCAGCGGGCCCGGGAGAAGTCGGAGGAGGGCTGGCCGGTCATCATCTTCTTCGACGAGATGGAATCGCTGTTCCGCACCCGCGGCAGCGGTATCTCGTCAGACATCGAATCCACCATCGTGCCCCAGCTCCTCGCCGAGATCGACGGTGTCGAATCGCTCAAGAACGTCATCGTGATCGGGGCGTCGAACCGCGAGGATCTGATCGACCCGGCGATCCTGCGTCCGGGCCGGCTCGACGTGAAGATCAAGATCGAGCGTCCCGATCCCGTCGCCGCCCGGTCGATCTTCGCCAACTACCTGACCACGGAACTCCCGATCCACGACGACGAGGTGTCCGGTGGGATCGAGCTCGAAGAGGCGCTGAGCAAGATGATCGACGCCGCCGTCGACTTCATGTACCGGGCCGACGATGACACGAAGTTTCTCGAGGTCACCTACCAGAACGGCGACAAGGAGGTCCTGTATTTCAAGGACTTCGCGTCGGGCGCCATGATCGAGAACATCGTGCGCAGGGCGAAGAAGCTGGCGATCAAGCGGTTCCTCGACTCGGGTGACAAGGGCATCAAGTCGGACGACCTGATGACCTCGGTCACCCAGGAGTACAAGGAACACGAGGATCTGCCGAACACCACCAATCCCGACGACTGGGCCAAGATCTCCGGCAAGAAGGGCGAGCGCATCGTGTACGTTCGCACGCTGGTCGGGCCCTCGGGTGAGGACAAGACGGGCGGACGGGCCATCGAGCAGGTGGCCACCGGCCAATACCTGTAACCCACCAGAGACGGCACAGGGATCTGCATGGCCATACCGAA
>JBFHEP010000084.1:0-13713 GCA_041584095.1 Acidimicrobiales bacterium
CCCATTCACTACCTGGGCCATGTGAAGATGATGGCGGCTGTCCAACCCTTCATCTCCGGTGCCATCTCCAAGACCGTCAACATGCCGGAGGAGGTCTCGGTCGAAGACGTCGAGCAGCTCCACATCGACGCGTGGAAGATGGGGGTCAAGGCCATCGCCATCTACCGCGACAACTGCAAGGTGGCTCAGCCACTGTCGATGGCGAAGAAGGCCACCGACTCCTCCGATTCGGACGCCGACGACGCCACGTCGACCGACGATCCCGCGCAGGCCTTCGCCAACGTGGTGGAGACCAAGATCGTCTACAAGCCGGTGCGGGAGAAGCTGCCTCGCGATCGTCGGTCCCGGACCTTCGAGTTCCGGGTGGCCGACTGCAAGGCTTTCGCCACGATCGGCGAGTACGACGACGGCCGGCCCGGGGAAGTCTTCCTCAGGGTGTCCAAGCAGGGCTCGACGATGGCGGGCATCATGGACGCTCTGGCACTGTCGCTGAGTCACGGTCTGCAGTACGGCGTACCGCTGCGGGCCTACGTCGAGACCTACACAGGGATGCGGTTCGAGCCTGCCGGCATGACCGATGACCCCGACATCCGTTTGGCCACGTCGATCATGGACTATCTGTTCCGCAAGCTGGCGGTGCTCTACCTCAGCTACGAGGAGCGGGCGTCGCTCGGCATCTTCACCACAGGTGAGCGGAGCCAGCAGACGCTTCCCGGTGTCGATGAGGCCGTCAATTCCTCGCCCGGCGACCTGCCGACCGATCCGCCGTCGATCGAGTCGGCCGATGACCTGGTGGCGTCGCTGGCGGCCGGGCAGCCCAAACCCGCGGTAGATCCCCACGCGCCGATCTGCATGCAGTGCGGCGTCACCATGCAACGGGCCGGAAGCTGTCACGCCTGCCCCGGGTGTGGCAACACCAGCGGTTGTAGCTGATCACCATCGGTGAGTGAGCATGCGCAGGCGCCTGCGCGGGGTCGGCGCGTCAAGGCGCGAACGAGCACGGGGTGAGGTCTCACGGATCCACCCCGTTGCTTGTGCCATGACCATCGCAAACATGTACGGTGCTGCTTGTGGTTGATCCCGTGGTAGACGGGCCCTTCGATGTCGTGGGTGTCGGCAACGCCATCGTCGACATCATCGCCCGGTCGAGTGAGGAGTTCATCGTCGAGCAGGGGCTGATGAAGGGCTCCATGCTGCTGATCGACGAGGCGCGTGCCGATGAACTCTACGAGCTGGTCGATCCCGAGGTCGAGGCGTCGGGCGGGTCCGCGGCCAACACCGTGGCCGGTGTTGCCTCCTTCGGTGGGCGGGCCGCCTACATCGGCAAGGTCGATCACGATGATCTGGGCGCCACCTTCAGCAGTGACATGCGGGCGCTCGGTGTCGACTTCTCGATTCCGCCGGCGAGCGAAGGCCCCGCCACCGCCCGGTGCATCATTCTCGTCACGCCGGACGCCCAACGAACCCTCAACACCTATCTCGGTGTCTCGGTGTTGTTGGAGCCCGCCGACGTCAACCCCGAGGTGGTGTCGGCCGGCCGCATCCTGTTCTGCGAGGGCTACCTGTGGGACGTCGAGTCGGCCAAGCAGGCAATCCGAAAGGCCATGGAGATCGCGGCCGATGCCGGGCGCCTGGTGTCGCTGACGTTGTCCGACAGTTTCTGTATCGACCGTCACCACCGTGAGTTCCTCGAACTGGTGTCTGGTCCGGTCGACGTGCTGTTCGCCAATCGGGCCGAGCTGACCCGTCTGTACGAGTGCGAGTTCGATGCCGCGGTGACACGGCTGGCCGGCGAGGTCGATCTGGCGTTCGTCACGATGGGGTCAGATGGATCCTTGATTCTGTCCGAGGGAAAGATCATCGAGATCGCCGCCGAGCGTGTCGGTCCGGTCGTCGATACCACGGGAGCCGGCGATCAGTATGCGGCCGGGGCGCTCTACGGGTTGAGCCGCGGTCTGCCGCTGGCCGAAGCCGGTCGTCTGGCATCGCTGGCGGCGGCCGAGGTCATCTCCCACATGGGTCCTCGACCACTGCGACCGCTTTCGGAGTTTCTCGACTGGCCGCAGACGTAGCCAACCGGCCGGGCCGGTTGAGGCGACCGTGACCGGTCAGCGGATGTTGGCGGCCACGAGCAACGTGCGGGTCTGAGCTCGTGCACTCCATGTTGTCAGGCGCCGTCCGGCGAGGCACAGCCCCACGCCTGTGACGCCCAGAAATGCTGCGAGACCCGATCCGGTTCGGGGCAGTTCCTCCATCGCCGCCGACCCGGTGTTCTCGGTATCCCCGTCGCCACCGGCTCCGACGGTGGTGTCGGTATCGGTTCCGGAGCCTGGGCCCGCGGCCCCGGTCGATCGGGACCGGTTGCCGTCGGCATCGTCGGCAGGCGCCGTCTCCGCCATGACATTGATGCTGTTGTCATCCAGATTCGGATCCGTGGTGCCGGCGACGACGGACATCGTGGCGGGGATACTCGTTCCCGGCTCGATTCCGTCGATGTTGGTGACGAGCCCCAGCCGTCGCTGCTGTCCGGTTCCCAGATCCTCGTCGAGTTCGCAGGTGATCGTGCCGGCCGACGGGAGGTGTTGACAGTTCCACCCGCTGCCGGCGATGGAGGCCAGTTCGAACTCCGCGCCGATGGTGTGAACGACCGTGATCGGTCCTTCAGCCGTTTGCGGTCCGGCGTTGCGGATAGTTGCCGTCCAACGAGCCTCGGTCCGGTCGCCGGATGCGGTGCCCACGATCGAGAGATCGGCTTCGCCCCCGCCGGATGTCTGACGAACCAGTGCTTCGAGGACGTGACGGGTCTGCTCGTCGTTGCCGGCGGCGCCGTCGGCGTTGCCGTCATGGCGGGGGCTGGCCACGATGGCCGCCTCGGGCGACTCGACCGTTGCGAGATCATCGCTGCCCGGACCGAACGTTACGATCCCGACCACGACGGCGGCCACGATAGCGAGCAGGCCGATCCGGAACAGCGGGCGACCGGCCGAGTCGACCCAACGTTGCTTTGTGTTCGTCTCCGGGTCGATCTCCAGCAGCTTCGTATCATCGGCGTCACCAGCGGGCGTGCGCGCCGTATCGGCCGCCGTGGCGGGCTCGATCCCCCGGGCGGCGGCGATCTGGTCGGGGTCGATGAGCCGGGAGAGCCGGACGAACGCCGGGATCGGTGGTTTGTGGCGAGATGGCTTGGAAGTGGTTGTGTCGTCGAGATCAGCCCACCAGTCGATGGGACGAAACGCGATATCGCGCCGGCGGGCGACCGTCGAGATGGCCGATGCAGTGGTCAGTTCAGTTGCCATGGTGATGCCTTGCCGTGGGGGAGTTCGAGCCGCCCGCCCGAGACGTCGACGGAGGATCGCTTGAACACCACCGATACCAGTGCACGGACGATCGCTCCCAGAGCCACTGGGCCCCCGGTGGTGGGTGAATGACCCCAGATGCTCGAGAAACGGGCAGGACCGCCCACTGGCATCCTCGTTTGTGCGGGCCCGACGGCCCAGGAGCGGGCAATCAGCCGGCGGGGAGCTGCTCCGGACGTCCGAACAGGATGCCCTGACCCCAATCGACTTCGAGGCGCAGCAGCGACGCCGCCTGGGCTTCGGTTTCGACCCCCTCGGCCACGACCCACGCCCCGGTTCCGTGGGCGAGTTCGACGACGGCCCGGATGATGGCGGTTGCCTCGTCGCCCGGTAGGGCGTCGACGAGATCGCCGCTGAGCTTCAGCACATCGGGTTTGAAGCTGGTGGCCACGCGGAGGCTGGAGTAGCCGTCGCCCACATCGTCGATGGCGATGCGGACCCCGGCGTTGCGCAGTTTGGTGAGCTGGGCGGCCGCCAGATCGATGTCGGTGTAGCGATTCCGCTCCGTGGCCTCCAGCACCAGCTGGTCGGGATCGAGTCCGATGTCCTCGGCCTGCCGGATCGTGCGTCGGGCGGCGGCCAGATCAAAGGTCCCGTCGGGTGCCATGATGTTGAGGAACAGCAGCCCGGCGCCCAGCCACGGCCCGACGCCCCGGATGGCATACTGCCGGCAGAGCTGATCGAACTCCGGTAGCCAGCCGCCCTTGGCCGCTCTTGCGATGAGCTCCTCGGCCGACAGCTGGTCGCCGTTGAGATCGGCCCGGATCAGGGCTTCGTAGCCGACGATACTACGGTCGGCCAGGCGAACGACCGGCTGATACCGAATCTGATAGTCGATCTCGCCGTTGATCCGGTCCTCATCGTCGAGGGCTCGACCGACATCGGCCAGGGTCGGTGCGAGTAAGGCCGCCTCAACCAGCCCGGACGGGGAGGCATCGAGGTCGGCGATGGCGATCTTGACGTTGTCCGGGCTCGACACCCGCTCGACGAGCAGCTGCAGGTACTTGCGGCATTCCGAGACCTCGATCCAGACGACACCGGAGCGGATGTCCACCGCGTCGGCCTGAGCGATGAGATGCTCGTCCAGGTGTTTCACGATAGTTGTATCGGCTGACGCCAGAAGAATCAGCTTTGGCACCGCGCCTGGGAGCTGGAAGATCCGCTCGGAAGGTTTCACCACTGTCCAGGCTACATCGCTTCGAAGTCCCCTGCAGGGAGGTAGTCGAGAGGGAGGTCGCCCAGACGAACGAGGGTGGCCGTGATCCAACCGCCGATCTGAGCGAAGTGCTCGTCGAGCGCCGATCCATCCTCGAGGGTCTTCTCATCGAGCTCGTACGCCCCGCTGTAAGTGATCTCAGCCGCATGGGAGCAAACCGTGAGGTTGGGATCGTAGACGGTTTCCAGTGTCGGGCCGAGACCGGACAGCTCCTCGTCGCCGATGTGGGGAACGATCGACGGCATGCCGGTCATGATGACCGACGGATCGGGAAGGTCCTTCAAACGCTGCACTCGAAAGACGACTTCGATGGCGATGACCGGACCCTCGGTGAACTCCTCGTCGAGATACCACGTCCGATAGGCGGTCTGAGCCCACGTGGGCCACTCGAGCGTGAGATCGGCCTGAACCCGAGGCGGGGATCCCTCGCCGGGCAAGCCGTAGCTGGTGGCCCAGGTGATGTCGCCGAGCAGGATATCGGCCTGAAAGCGCTCCTCGAGAGCCTGTCGCTCGAGCAGCGCCGACTCCATCGCGTCGCGGAGTGCTCCGATTGCGTCGGTGAACACGTGGTCGAGCATGAGAAGATCCATCGTAGCCGTGGCGATCGACTCCCATTCGACACCGGGGAGCGAGTAGGTTGGGCGATGCGATTCGGCCGCCGCCGAGTCGGCAAGCAGGCAACGACATAATCGGAAGTCCACCATGAGTGAAACAACCGTTGGTTCAGACGTCGGCACCGCGGCGCGGCGCTGGATCGCCATCGATCCGGACCCGGCCACGAGGGCGCAGCTCGAGTCGATGCTGCATGACGAACCAAAGGAGGTCGAGCGCCTGTTCGCCGATCGGATCTCGTTCGGCACCGCCGGCCTGCGGGCCGCACTCGGCCCCGGTCCTGCGCTGATGAATCGTGTCGTGGTGGCTCAGACCACCGCCGGTCTCGCCCGATGGCTGCAGCAGAACGTCGGCTTCGGCAACGTCGTCGTCGGCTTCGATGCCCGCCATTGTTCGGACATCTTCGCCCGCGACGCCGCCGCTGAACTGGCGGCCGCCGGGTTCGCCGCCGAGCTGCTGGTCGGCCCGACCCCCACCCCGGTGCTGGCCCATGCCGTGCTCGACCGCAACGCAATCGCCGGCATCATGATCACTGCCAGCCACAACCCGCCGGCCGACAACGGCTACAAGCTCTACCTGTCCGATGGGATTCAGCTGGTGGCGCCGGCTGACGCCGAGATCGCTGCGGCAATCGACCAGGTGGCCACCGAACACGCCGCAGTGGCCTCGGCCGCGCTGCAGCACCTCGACGTCGACGATGTCGAGGGCGACGAGCGGGAACGGCGCCTCGAGCCCCTGCGATCGTCGACCGTCATCGAACTCCTGGGCGATGAACTCGATTCGGGGTCCGTCACACAACTCGACGACGAACCGCAACGCCGTCATGTCGAGGCCGCCGTAGCCGCCCTGCTCACCCACCACCGCGACGTCAAGGTTCTCTACACGCCGATGCACGGGGTCGGCGGCGCCCATCTGATCGAGTGTTTCGCCTCCGCCGGCTTTCTCCCACCCGAGGTCGTGCCTGAACAGTTCGAAGCGGACCCCGATTTCCCGACCGCCGATTTCCCGAATCCGGAGGAGCCTGGAGCGCTCGACTTGGCCTATGCCAGAGCCCAGGCCTCCGACCCGCCGCCCGACATCATCATCGCCAACGACCCCGACGCCGACCGCTTGGCCGTGGCGGTTCCCGCGGAACACGGCGAGTGGACTCGACTGACCGGAGACCAGGTCGGCTCTCTGTTCCTTGATCACGTGTTCCGCCACCGCAGCGATGCCACGGCTCCAATCGTGGCGTCATCCATTGTGTCCTCCCGGTTCGTCGACCGGATCGCCGAGGCCCGGGGGGCGCAGAGCGTGCGGACCCTCACGGGATTCAAGTGGGTCGCCCGACCGATCGTCGATCAACCCGATGCCGACTACCTGATGGGCTACGAGGAGGCGCTCGGCTACTGCATCGGTGATCGGGTTCGGGACAAGGACGGTATCTCGGCCGCACTGGTCATCGCCGAGATCGCCGCCGGCCTCAAGGCAGCCGGAAAGAACCTTCGAGATCGTCTCGACGAACTTGCCGGCGAGTTCGGTCTGTACGCGACGGCGCAGGTGACGGTCCCGTTCGTTGGAATGTCCGACCACCAGCAGGCCGAGCTCAAACAGCGGGCCGCCACCATGACACCCGACAGCGTAGGTGGTGTCGAGGTGACCGAGGTCGAGCACCTGACGGAGGGCAGGCGCCTACCCCCGACCGCCGGTGTCGTCATCCATCTCGCCGACGAAAGCCGCGTCGTCATCCGGCCGAGCGGCACCGAACCGAAGATGAAGGCCTATCTCGAAGTGATCGAAGCGGCCACGGGCGATGTCCCGGCGGCCCGGGAGCGGGCGGCTGAGCGGCTGGACCGGTTGGCGGCCGGAGTGCGGGAGCTCCTGATCGGCAGCGGTTGATGGTGTGCGGAGGGAGTGGCCTGGCGCTAGCGGCCGGCGTTGGGCTTGCGGCCCTTGTTCGCCTTGCTCCGACGGGCCTTCATTCGCTTCTTGCGTCGTCGCTTGGACATGACCTGACCCTATCGGTCTCGACATCGGCTCCCAAGATCGCCCGATGCGGGTCGTGGCCGTGATCCGGACGATCCCCGACGTCGAACGCCGAACCAGACTGGTTGTCGGCCACCGCCTCGGATCGGCGGCGCCGGGCGGTCCTGGCCGCAACTCAGACGCCGTGCAGGTCACCAGATCGCTTGTGGCGCTCCACTCGAGCGATCCGGTTTCGGTGTATCTCTCGGTGTTGGCCCGATCGCCCACGGCAAGTATCGGCACTGTGTCCGACACCCTCTACGAGGAACGGGCCCTGCTCCGAATCCACGGTATGCGCCGAACGCTGTGGGTGGCCGAGGTCGACACCGCAGCCGACATCGTCAACGCATCAGCCTCCCGGCTGGTTCGCGCCGAGCGCCGTCGGTGGGCGGGACTGCTGGCCGGCGCAGGAATCGACGATCCCGAAGCCTGGATCGACGAGGCCCGGTCCGAGATCCTCGCTTTCGTCGCCGACGCCGGCGTCGTCGACACGCAGACGATCGGTGTGGCGCTGCCTCACCGGGCCATCGGGATCGAGGTCGCCGCCGGGAAGCGCTATGCAAGCACGATCGCCGCCCATACCAGGATCCTGTTGATTCTGGGCTATGAGGGTCGCATCGTGCGGGGCGCACCGCTCGGCAGTTGGATTGCCAGCCAGTATCAATGGGCCGATCCGGTGTCGTGGCTCGGGCGGCCGCTGACCACGGGGTCGGGCGGGACGCCCGATGGCGAGCAGGACTCGGCCCGCACTGCTGCGGCGCAGGCGGCGATGATCGATCGCTACCTTCGGGCCTTCGGACCGGCAACGACCGAGGATGTGGTCTGGTGGACCGGATGGCCGAAGGGTGCGATCACGAGGGCCTTGGCGAGCACCGGTGCTCTCGAGGTTGGGCTCGAGAGCCGATGCGGCTGGCTGGCGGCGTCGGATGCGTTCGACTCGAAGTCCATCGACCACGGCGCAGTCGACGAGTCGGTGGCAGTGCTCCCGGCGCTCGATCCGGCCACGATGGGGTGGAAGCAGCGCTGCCACTATCTCGACCCGACGATGACCGATCAGCTGTTCGATCGAAACGGCAACGCCGGACCCACCATCTGGGTCGGTGGGCGGATCGTCGGCGGCTGGGCTCAACGGGACGACGGCGAGATGGTGTACCGGCTGCTGACCGACGTCGGTTCCGATGCCATCAGGCTCATCGAGCAGGAGCTGGAACGGTTGTCGGTCGAGATCGGGGATGTCCGGTACAAGGTCCGTTTCCCCAACCCGCTCAACACCGAACTGCGCCAATAGCGGGTGGAGAGACTTCAGCCGTGGCCCCGCCATGGGATGAGCCGGGCCTCCAGGATCCGCATGGCGATGTCCATGAGCACGCCGGTGACGGCGATGATGATGACGCCGACGACCATGACGTCGAGGCGGAAGAAGTTTCGGGCCTGGAAGATCATCGAGCCGAGACCGGTGTCGGTGCCCACCAGTTCCGCGGCGACGAGCGTGCCCCAGCTCACGCCGAGTGCAACCCGGGCCCCGGTGAACAACTCGGGTAGGGCATTGGGCAGGATGACACGCCGCAGCACCTGCCATCTGGACGCACCCAGCGAATAGGCGGCGCGAACCTTCGACAGTTTCACGGTTCGGACACCGGCCCTCGCCGCCAGGATCATGATCCAGATGGAGGCGAAGATCAGCAACCGCACGGCCGGAGGATCACCGAGGCCGAACCAGAGGATGAACAAGGGGAGCAGAGCCAGGGGAGGGATGGGCCGGAACAACTCGACCGGGGTGTCGAAGAAACCGCGGGCTCGGCCTGACAGACCCATGGCGACGCCGATGGGTACGCCGATCACGATGCCGAAGAACATGCCTCGCAGCACTCGCCACAAGCTGGTTCTGGTGTGCTCCCACAGGGTGATGTTCTTGAACCCGATGGTCCGCAGTTCGTTGAAGCCGTGCAACGTGTCGCCTGGAGACGGGAAACGCCGCGGGTTGAGCAGTTGCGTGTATTCGTCGTCGGAGCAGTCGTCGGCCAGACCGCATTGAGCCACCAGCTGAGCCTGGGTCAGGGTCACGCCCTCGGCGTCGGCCGCCGCCTCGGCCTCCGCCCGGAAGTCCTCGGGGAAGCCGAAGGTGGCCGTTGCGAGCCACCACAGCAGCAGGAGCAGCAGGAGTGACAACAGCGACCATCGTGGGTTGCTCCGTACCGCAGCGGCGTCACCGAACGTGATGGTCTTACGGCTGTCCATTGCCGTCGACCCGCGGAGAAAGCTCAGCATCGTGGTATCCCCCTCATGCTCCCACCTGGCCCATGATCTGCTCCTCCATCTCCCAGATCAGCGACAGAATCTCCTCCCGCTTCTCGATGAATTCCGGTGACGCCTTGAGTGCCCTGGCATCGGTCGACAGCGCCATGTGGGCGAACGGGAGCTCGTAGACCCGCTCGATCCGCCCCGGTCGAGGGGCCATGACGAACAGCTTGTCACCGAGATAGAGGGCCTCCTCGACCGAGTGGGTGACCAACACGATGGTCTTGCCGGTCTCCTTCCACAACTCGAGGATGAGACCCTGCATCTTCTCCCGGGTCAGGGCATCGAGCGCACCCAGCGGCTCGTCCATCAGGATGACCTCGGGATCATTGGCCAGGCAGCGGGCCAGCGCCACGCGTTGTTGCATGCCACCGGAGAGCTCGTACACCCGTTTGTCGCCGAAGCCCTGCAAACCGACGACGTCGAGCAGCTCGTCGACCTTGGCCCTGGTCCCCGCCCGGTCGGCCCGGTTCATCCGCGGCCCGAACGAGATGTTGTCGGCCACGTTCATCCACTCGAACAGTGCGCCCTGCTGAAAGACCATGCCCCGCTCCTGGCCCGGTCCGGTGATCGGTTCACCGCCGAGGGTGACCGATCCACCGGTTGGGGCCAGGAAGCCGGCCAGAATGTTGAGCAGGGTTGTCTTCCCACAACCACTGGGTCCGAGCAGGGTCAGGAGTCTGCCCTCCGCGAGCTCGAAGGAGACGTCGCTCAGGGCGTGGACCGCCGCACCTTTCGGCACCTGGTACACCATGTCGACCGACGCCACGGTCAGATTGGACATTCGAGCCCCCTGGGTTGTTCGGATTCTCCCGTCGGTGGTCTACTACCCGATCGCCTCGAGGTAGCTGGTGTCGACGGCGCCGGAGAAGTCGTCGATCACGCTCGGAATCTCGCCCAACCGGACGAAGGTCTCGAGCTGTTCCTTCATGTTGGTTGCGACGTTGCCGCCCATCCAGTCCGGGCCGAGCTGCTCCTCGATCGTCGGGAAGCTGAACCAGACGTCTCCGGCCAGGAAATCGCCAACGTCGGTCATACCGGCGGCCTGGGCGATCGTGTCGTTGTAGGCCTCCGGGTCGGCCCGCCACATCTCGTTGAACTCTTCCGTGGCGGCCAGGAACGAGGAGACGACGTCGGGATGCTCCTCACCGAAGCTCGAGGGGATCGACACGATGTCGTACGTGAAGATACCGATGTCCGACTCATGCTCGGCACCGGTCATGATCAGCTCGCCGCCGGCGTCCAACATGTTGACGACGGCGCCGCCGAAGGCGCAGCCGACGTCGATCTCGCCCGATTCGAACGCCGCGGCCGTGGTAGCACCGCTCTCGGCCGGCACGACGTTGATGTCGTCGAGGCTGACGCCCAGGAACTCCATCATCGACAGCATCTTGAAGTGGGTGACGTTGCCGATGGGGGTCATCACGGTTGCGCCCTGCAGGGTCTCAGCAGCATTGTCGCGGGTCACACCGAGGGATCCCTGGGCCACGCAGTTGTCGGCCTCGGCGTAGGACACGGCGACACCGACCATCTTCAGGTCGGCGCCGTTGTTGACGGCGTTGGCGAACGGGGTGAGGCCCTGGGAGTAGGCGATGTCGACCTCGCCGGCCTCCATGGCTTCGGACATGGCGTTGCCGCTGTCGAAGGGCAGCCAGTTCACCGGGGCACCGACGGCGTCGCCGAACGAACCGTCGGCCTGGCCGATCTGGTTCGGTGTCGGCCACTCGGCGAAGTACGCCACGTTGAGTTCTTCGAGGTCCGACTCGGCCATGGCGTCGTCGCCCTCGTCTTCGGCTCCGGCGGTGTCGTCGGTTTCGGCGGTGGTGTCGTCGGTTTCGGCCGCGGTGTCGTCGGTTTCGGCCGCGGTGTCGTCAGTTGCGGTCGTATCGTCGTCGGAATCACCGCATGCGGCCAAAAACAGCGCGAGCACGGCGAGCAGAATGAGTAGTTTCTTCATCGTCCCTCCCCTGGGGATCATCTTTTTTCGAACTGGAAGTTTCCGGCGGCGGAGTGGTTTGCATCTCATTGCTCCATGCGCCCCGTCTCAGCGGGCGCCACCGTTCACTGGTTCAGTAGCATAGACGCAACTGGTTACGATACCTAATGCTCTGGTTACATCTTCTAACTTGCTAGGTGTGCGAGGGGCTGCGTTCCGCAGTGCTCGGTTCCGCATTGCTCGGTTCCGCAGTGCTCCGTTCCGCCGCCTGGATCGCGGCGATCGTCGCCACGTTGACGATGTCGCTGATCGAGCAACCTCGGGAAAGGTCGTGGAGTACGCCGTCGAGTCCCTGCAGGAGGGGACCGAAGGCGCGGGCCCCGACCAGTCGTTCGGTGATCTTGTAGGCGATGTTGCCACTGTTCAGGTCGGGGAAGATGAAGACGTTTGCCGCTCCCGCCACCGATGAGTTCGGAGCCTTGGTCTGGCCGATCGCAGCGTCCCACGCCGCGTCGAACTGGAGCTCGCCGTCGATGGCCAGGTCGGGGTCGAGGGCCCGGACCCGATCGACGGCGGCCCGCACCTTGTCCACATGGGGATGGGCGGCACTTCCTTTGGTGCTGAACGACAGCATCGCCACTTGCGGATCCCGATCGCTGAGCGCGGCGAAGGTACGGGCGGCGGCGAGAGCGATGTCGGCCAGCTGTTCGCTGTCGGGATCGGGGATCACGCCGCAGTCGCCGTAGACCAGCATGCGGCGAGGATCGTCGGCTCCGGGACCGTGATCCGGCAGCATGAACACGAAGCAGCTCGACACCGTCGTCGTGCCCGTCGAGAGACCGAGGATTCGCAAGCCGGCGCGAATGACGTCGGCCGTCGGTCGACTCGCGCCGGCCACGCAGCCGTCGGCCTCGCCCGCCGCCACCATGAGGGTGGCGACATCGAGCGGATCGTCGAAATCGACGCTGCGACGCAGCCCCGCGGCGGTCCGTTCCATTCGCGTGCTGACCAGATGGCGGGAATTGGCGTCGATCACCACGGCGTCGGCCAGACCGGACTCGTTGATGACATCGGCAGCCGCAGACGCTCGGGGATCCTCCGCATCGGCCAGAACGATGCGCATACGGTTCGATGCGGCTCGTTCCCGCCACTTGGCCGGCACGTTCATCGGACGTAGGCTCTCAGCCCTGGGTCGCCAGCCATGCACCCATCGTGGTCAGCACCTCGTCGAGCCGTTCGGTCAGATCGTCCAGTACTGCGGCGTCGGCGACCAGTGGGGGGGAAACGGTCAGCATCGTTGCGCCCCGATCGTCGGGTCGGATGAGAATCCGCGAGTCCCGAAGCCAATGTGCCAGGAGCCCGGCTCGCAACGCATCATGCTGCTCGTTGGTGAGTGGCTTGTCGCCGTCTCGATCGGCCACCAGTTCGAGGGCGTAGAAATAGCCGAGACCCCGGACTTCGCCCACGACCTGGTGCCTGGCCAGCAGCCCGTCCATTCGGGCCCGGAATCCGGCCTCGTTGGCCAGCACGTGATCCAGAATCTGCTCGTCGCGCATGGCGTTCATCGTGGCCACCGCCACCGCGGTCGCAACCGGATGGCCGCCGAACGTGGCGCCGTGCATGTAGGCGCCTGCCGGTGAGTCCCAGACGGAGTCGACCAGGGCCTCCCGAACCACCATGCCGCCCAATGGTTGGTAGGCGCTGGTAACCCCCTTGGCGAAGGTGATCACGTCGGGTATGACGTCGAAGCGTTCGCTCGTGAACCAGTGACCGAACCGCCCGAACCCGCAGATCACCTCATCGGCCACCAACAGGACGCCGTACCGGTCACAGATCCGCCGCAACTCCTGCCAATAGCCGTCCGGCGGAACCAAACCGCCGCGACCGTTCTGCACCGGCTCGCAGACGACGGCCGCCACCGTCTCCGGCCCCTCGGCCAGGATCATCTCCTCCACGGCCCGGGCCGAGGCGAGTTCCTCGGCCGTGTCACCGTAGGTGTTCGGTACTTTCCTCGTCCCATCCCACAGCATCGGGGCGAAGGGCTCCCGGAACCGGGGGACCCCCGTGACCGACAGGGCGCCAAGCGTCGTGCCGTGGTAGGACCATTCACGGGATATGACCTTGTAGCGTGAGTCGTCGCCCTGGCTGAGGTGGTAGCTGCGGACGAACTTCAACATGGACTCGACCGCTTCCGACCCGGAGTTCACGAAGAAGACCTCGGA
Organism: Acidimicrobiales bacterium; assembly: GCA_041584095.1. Classification (GTDB taxonomy): domain Bacteria; phylum Actinomycetota; class Acidimicrobiia; order Acidimicrobiales; family SZUA-35; genus JAHELU01. The sequence continues at coordinate 13,645 of JBFHEP010000084.1, forward strand.
CAGATCCCCTGGCGCTACTTCGGCGATCATCGACGCTGCCTGAGCCGCCGGTTCGTTGGCCCATCCCCA
>JBFHEP010000085.1:0-13662 GCA_041584095.1 Acidimicrobiales bacterium
GGCCCGCACACTGCTCGTCGACCGGCGTCCACGAACCGCCGAGACCGGTCACACTCTGCACCGAGCGATGGCTCTTGGTCGAGACGACGGCCAGGTAGAGACGGCCCGGCGTCACCGTCACGGCGCTGGACGACACCTCGGACAGACCGGTTGAACCACCCTGGTAGACCGCCTCCACCGTAACCTCATCGGCCGGCGGCGGCACGTCCACACCATCACCACTCAGCGACACGACGACCGACGGCTCATCCGGATCGTCCGATTCGATCGTCAACGTCGCCGAGTAGGAACCGACCACCGTCGGCGAGAACGACAGATCGATCTCCCGCGACATTCCCGGGCCGAGCGAGAACGCACCACCGCCCGAGTCGATGGAGAACAGGGCCGCGTCGGTGCCACCCAACGCCGTCGCCGACACTGCCAACGGGCCGGTGCCGGTGTTCGACACCGTGACCGATCCGGAACTGGAGTTGTTCACGATCACCGAGCCGAACGACAATGAAGCCGGCTCCACCGACACGTCGGGGATCGGGGGTCCCGCCGGCCCGCCCCGGACCTCGACCGCAATGACGGACCAGTCGACCCGGCGGCTGAAGCTACCGGAGGCGTCAATCGTGGCGGGCGACGGTGTGGCCTGGGTCGAGATCGCCATGCCGGCGGTGTTGCCACCGGTGCCCTGGGAGAACTCGGCGATCTCGGTGAACCCTGCACCCGGGGTGTGTCGTCGATTCCGGATGGCGGCGAAGGTCGTGACCATCGAGTCCGCCGTGGTGGTGGCCACCGGTAGCGAGTAGGTGTCGTTGTCGGTCCCTCCGCTGCAGTCACCGTCGATGCCGATCGTGTTGGCCGAGACCGCTGTTCCAGTGGGATTCGCCGAATCGGCGCCCGAGTACTCGACGACGGCGATGACCGAATGGGCGGGCGTACCGCTCAGGGTGGCGGTGACCAGGCCCGAGGTCGACGCCGAGGTGGTGGAGTAGACGGTCATGCCGGTCTGGTTCCGGGCGGAACACTGACCGTCGACCAGCGACCACGATCCTCCGAGACCGGAGAGGCCCACCACGTGCTCGTACCCCTTGGTCGCGATGACCGCCAGGTAGAGCCGACCCGGTGTCACCGACACGTGATCGCTGACCACGGCGATCTCGGCCGACGAGCCGCCCTGGTAGACGGCCTCCACCGACACCTCATCGGCCGGCGGCGGCTCATCCACGCCATCGCCACTCAGCGACACCACAACCGACGGCTCGTCCGGATCGTCGGAGTCGATCGTCAACGTCGCGGAGTAGGAACCGACCACGGTCGGCGAGAACGACAGATCGATCACCTGTGACGTGCCCGGGCCGAGCGAGAACGGGGCGCCCCCCGAGTCGATCGAGAACAGCGACGCATCGGGCCCGCCCAACGCCGTCGACGACACAGCCAAGGGACCCGTACCGGTATTGGTGACGGTGACCGAGTCGGTGCTCGACGAGCCGGCGATCACCGAACCGAATGACAGCGAGGTGGGCGCCACGAAGATGTCGGCTTCGGGCGGGCCGCCGATGGAGGGGACGGCCAGTTCGACGAGCAGGCCGTCACGGGGTGACGAGCCGTCTATGCCGCGGTCCACCACCCAGAGGCTGGTGGAGAGCCCGTCGCTGCTCGGAGCCCACGTCGCGCCGGCCGGGTGGTTCAACGACGATGCCGACATGTCGATCTCTCGGATCATCGATCCGGAGACGGTGAACTCGACCGCCGTGGTGTCTCGGTAGTCGACGACGGTCAGCGTGTCATTGGCCGTATCGTAGGCGATGCCCTCGGGGTCGAGAATACCGAATACCTGGGTGTCGAACTGGGTGATCACGTCGTCGCCGCCGCCGTCGAAAAGGCCGTTGGCGCCGGGATCGATGATGAAGACCTCGCGGTTGGCACCGTCGGCGATGTACAACCAACCCCGGCCGGCGTCATAGGCCACGTCTTCAGGGTCGCTGTTGCCGTAGCCAAGCGTCGAGAACTCGCGCACGATGGTGTCATCGGCGGTACCGGGGAGGCCGTCGGGCCCGAGTGCGACCTCGGTGACGCTGCCCTCGTTGTCGTCGGTTGTGAAGCTCCGGGCACCGGTGTTGTCGATCGTCAGGCCGGTCGGCTCGCTCGACCAGGCCAGCGTGTCTCCGGTGCTGTTGACCGTTCCGGAGGTTGTCATGTGCCAGACATTGGATTCGAAATACGAGTATTCGTTGACCTCGGAATCCGAGAGGACGAGCTGGTTCGATCCCGTCAGCCATGAGATCCCAGACGAGTCGGGACTGTTCGGATTGATTCCCGTACCGGTGTTGATCGTCTGAACCACGGTTGCGGTGTCGGACACCGCGGCGGCCACGGCCGTGTCGAACGCAGCCGTCGAGATCTCCTTGACCACCGCGGGATCGGAGCCGTCGTCGACGACGTACAGGCTGAGTGTGTCCGGATCGTCGGTCTGGTCACCGCTCGGGGCGACGGCCACGTCCCGGAGGTGCCCGACCCCGGCCGCCGACAGGTCGAGCACCCGGGACAACTCGCCCGAGGAGTCGAGCACGAGGACCTGGTTGTTCTCGGCGTCACCGACATACTGCTCACCGGATGCCTCGACCTCGACGCCCGAGAAACCGGATAGCCCCAGCGACTCGGCGTCGAGCCCCCTTGAAGCGCCACGGAGCTGGGCACCGGACGGGTCGACGGCAACGACATCGGCGCCATCGACGTCGAGGCTCAGCGTCTGGTCGGCGGCCAGCGGCGGTGAAAGCGACAAGGCGCCGGTCTCGTATTCGGCGAAATCGACGACGACGGCAGTCCGCCGATCGCCTCCATCGACCACATAGATCGAACGGCCGTCGGTCGACGCGGCAACGGCCACCGGATCGTTGACGGCGGTCGAGTCGAGTTCGAGCGTTCGAACCTCCTCAACGGCCACCACGGGCACATCCGACGACTGAGCCTCGACCGGTGCCGTCCCGACCAGCGTCGACACGACGATCACAGCCGCCAGCACGCTGGAACGCGACCGCATCCCACCCCTTGCGTAAACGTTTCCTAGCGTCACGAGCGATCCCACCCCTCCCTGGTATCCATCCAAGGTATTGCAGATCGCCCACCATGCCATGCCGTGCCGGCTCGGTAATTCTGCTCAAGGCCGTTTCACGTCGAATCGCCGCACCACCCGATCAACCTCCCGCTCGACGAGCAGCTCCCTCACGCGATCCCGAGCGGCGGCTCTCGGAGACCGCTGCGTGTCCGTGCGGTCGACCAGGGAACGCCACTTGTCGAGCAAGGCCCGGATCTCGAAAAACCAGAGCACCGGGTCATCGTCCATCGGATAACCGGCAAGCAGCGAACGACGCAGCCTGGCGTGCCAGTCGGCCGGCCACGGCAGGCCCGGACGGGCGAAGCGAGTCGATCCGGTGGCGAGCTCGGCCAGCAGATACGCCACGTCCTCCTGCGGTGGGATCCGGAATCGACCCAGCGAGTCGACGGTCGTCACCCGCAGATCCTCCCCGACGAAAATGTTGCGGGGGGCGAAATCGCCGTGGCCCATCACGGTCTCGGACCACCAGCGGCCGGAATGCCGGAATTCCGTGGCGACCGCTCGCAGGCGTTCGTGGAGCCGGCGGACGCGGCCATGAGCCAGAAGGTGCGTCACCAGGTCGGTGACATCGGACACCACCTCCTCCACCGTGTTGTCGCGCTCGATCATGTGGTCGGTGGACGCCGAGTGAACCACCGACAGCAGCGCCCCGGCCCGGTGCACCGCCTCGAGCCGGCGGTCGTCGAGTTCGACCGGTCGCCGTCCCCGGCGTAGAACCTGGTCGAGGGTGCGTCCCTCGACGACGCCGACCACGATCGCACCGAGGTCCGGAAGGTGGCAGTAGGCGGAGGCCCGACCGAACCGGTCATCGTTGCGGCCCGTCACCGCCTGGTCGACGGCCACCAGGGTGGCGAATTCGAACCGCGACTTCTCCAGAGGGTCGGCGACCGGGTCGAACAATCGGAAACCGGGGGTGGCCCGTACCGGCGACGGCAGGGGGATCTTGACCATGACCGGCGCTCGGGCTGATCCTGCTGCGACGTCGGCCCGGATCAACACCGACTGTGTTCTGCGCTCGATGTGGAGTAGCTCGGCCGACCCAGGCTCCGGTTGGTCGAGCCATCGTGGCGCGCGTCGGGATAGTTCGGCGAGCACGGCCGACTCGTCAATGGAGTGTCCGGCAGCGATCTCCATCACGTTCTCAGCTGCCACCAACCAGCTGGTCGACACGGCGAGCGATCGCCCGGTCCAAGTGCAGGGCCAGCCCTTGCCGGCGGGCCCAGCGGACGGCGTCGACGGGCCGGGCCGACCGCGCCGGTCGACGCGAGACCGAACACCACCGGTCGAGCAGCAACACGAGTTCGAAGGTCAGGATCTCCGACCGGGGCGGCAGCGTCGGGCCGTAACCGTCCCGCACCTGCTCCGCCAGCCGGACGGCGGCTACGACGGAACGAGGAAGAAGCCGCTTGAACCCGGCGAACTCGAGGACCACGGCGAAGTAGGCAGGGTCGAAGTGCCTCGGAAGCAGTAGCGACGCCGTGGTGTCGAACACCGCGATCCTCCCGTCGTCGGTCACAAAGACGTTCTGGGGAGCAAAGTCTCCGTGACTCGGCACAAGCTCGAAATCGGACGGCAGGACGGCGATGGCGTCCAGGATCGAAGTTCGTCGGCGGTGGAGCCGTCTGCTGCCGATGAAATCGATCATCTCCTCCGCCAGCTCGGCCAGCTCACCAGGATTCCTGAGGTGAGGACGGGCGTGAGGAAGCACGGCGACACTGGAATGGAGCGTCTGCAACCATTCGCCCATCGAGCGGGCCGCACGATCAACAACCTCCTGCGCTTCCCCCCGATCGATGTGATCGCTCACGGTCGGGGCGTCGACTCGGTCGAGCACGAGCATGTTGGGGCATTCCGGCACGGAAAGAACCGGCACGGCGAACCAGTCGGACCGACCGGCCTGGGCGACCATCGCCTCGATGGCCATCAGGGCTGCGGCCTCGTGGGCCAGGCGCGACGCCGGATCGGGCACCGGTTTGACGCGAGGCCGGTCTCGATTCGAGTAGGCGGCCTCGTGGCGCAGTTGGGACTTCGCTCGAAGACGCTTCACGAACAGCTCGCGGGTCGGCACGTCACCGCTCACCCGAACGATCAGGTTGGTCGAGCCGGGCAGCCGCTTGCGATCGAGAACGTCATAGCCGACCTTGCCTGCGCCGTCGGCCGCGAGGGCTCGAATCAGACAGTCGAGCGCCTCGGACTCGTCGGACGGCAGCCGTATGTCGACACCGCTCATCGAACCGGCAGGTCGGACAACCACGACGGCAACGGACCGGGAGCCAACGCCCGATCCCTGATCAGATCGGCCGTGGCGGCGTTCGAGTCGGCGTAGGTGGCCCGAAGCTCGGCACGCAGATCCGGATCGAGACGCGGCGTGGCGGCTCGATCCCGGTTGACGACATAGTAGGCGCTGCGAAGAAGCCGCTTGATGCCGTGATGGTTTCGGAAGAAGCTCTTGGCCGACTTGTTGAAGCGCAAGGCGACCTGCTGCAGTTTCCTGTTTCGAACTTGAACCGATCGATTGAGCACATCGAAATCGAACTCCGCGACCGGGCCCGGGTCGAGGTCGAGCCACACCATGAGATCGGTGAGCATGCCGACGGGATCGGCATGAAGATCGTCGAAGAAGAGGGTCCGCAGGCGATCGCCGAACGCGTCGCTCCACTCGGTGAGAGGTTTCTCGTAGAACCCGCCGCGGTAGGCGACGTAGGCGTTGTTCTCCCGGAGCTCATCGTCGCCGGTCGCCATCAACCGGCGGGACGCCTCGACGTAGGCGGCAAAGTCCATGTCCTCGTCGATCCGGAGGTGGGAGCGAACGAACCGGTAGTGCGACCACAGCGCATCCACCGGCTCGCGCAACACGATGAGAACCCGGGCAGCGGGCAGCACGTCGGCCATCGGCTGGGCGATCTTCGCGCCACCGAGGAAGTAGCCGGTGGTCGCCTCCATCCGATACCTCGATCCCGCACAATGGTCGAAGTGACCGGCGTAGGTGTCGAGCGGACCGACATCGTTGCCGTATTTCAACGGGAGGAAGTACCCGACCTTCTTCAGTTCCGACGAGCAGACGTCGGGATGCTGCCCGAGGTAGTGCGACAGCGAGGTGGTACCGCCCTTGCGAATACCGGCGATGATCAGGTTGGGAAGGTTGGTCATGATGACCCTCCGATGAACTTGCCGAGAACCGGAATCCGTGCCAATTCGGGAAAGGTGTCGCCGAGCATCAACACGTCGCGGTTCCGCACGAGCACCAAGATACTCGTCATCAGCCCCACCATTGCCGAGACGACCGGGGGCGGTTCGACGACGACCTGCACCAGCAGGAGCGCGACGGCGGAAGCGGCAACCCACACGTAGGCCTTGCGATGGTTGGGGGGTAGCGGCAGGCCGTCGAGGATTCGCCGCAGGCCGAGGTGCACGAGCAGGTTCTGCACCAGCAGTGCTCCTGTCGTCGCCATGGCCGCCCCCAACGCACCGTACTGGTTGATCAGGATCAGGTTGAGGGCGATGGCCAGCAGGGCGGTGCCGGTGTCGACGGCCACGACCAGCTTGATCCGTCCCGATGCCTTGAGCGTCTGGGCGTTCAGCCCCAGTGCGGCGCTCACGTAGTAACCGAGCGCCAGAACGGCAAGGACGCTCGCCGAGGAAACGAATTCCTCACCGAGCAGGTAGCGGGTAAGGGGCTCGGCGAAGGCGAAGGTGGTCACGAAGATGGGGAAGGTCCCCACCGCCAGCCACGCCGCTGATTGCCAGTACAGTTCGGCCGCGGCTTTGTTGTCGCCTCGCCCGAACATGCGAGCGGAGACGGGCAGGTAGAGAAGCTTGAAGCTCTGCATGGCCACCAGATTGAGTTGCGCCAGCGGGAGAACGGCGCGGAACGCCCCCACCTCGTCGACCGAGCGGAGGGCTTCGAGGAAGATGACCACAAGCGACATGCGCAGTGCCTGAGCCACATCGCTGGACACCATCGGCCCGCCGAATCGATACAGGTCGCCGACCGGATAGGAACGCTCCTTCGCTCGGCCGATCGGCATTTTGCGGATCGTGGTGACCGCCATGACCGCATAGATGACGACACCGACGATGCCGGCGACCAGGTAGAAGGCTGCCAGCTGGTTGACTGATCCGGCGGTGGCGATCACGGCCAGCACCGACGCAAGACGTAGCAGCGGGGTGAGGACATGGCGGCGCCAGAAGATCGCACTCGGCTTGGCCACCACGGCGAAGAGGCTGACGAAGAGCGTGTCGACGGCGGTGAAGGGTGCAACCGTGATCAAAATGAGCAGCGCCGACACCGCCCGTTGATCGCTGGTCAAGTCGATGCCGACGGCATGGAGCCCGATGATCACCGCGACGATCGACGAGCCGAGCAGGAAGACGGTGGAAAACGCAACCAGAATCGCGCCCTGCGCTTTACCGTGAGCGCCTCGCTCGTCGTAGAGCGGGAGAAAGCGGCCGAGGGCCCGATCCTGCCCGAAAAGGGAGGCGCTGGCCGCGAGGCTGCTGATCGAGATCGCGTAGGCGAAAATGCCGTAGTCGGTCTCACCGAGATACTGGACCGTGGCGACGTGCACGGCCAGATTGATGAACATGGAGATCATGCGGCCGACGACCATCAAACTCGAGCCGCGCACATGGCCCCGCTGAGCGTCCGAGGACGACATGGCCGCCTGTTCGCTCAAGGCTCCGTCGACCGACTGGTCGTCCGGACGTATCCCGGTCATCCTGTAACCCCGGCCGGTACCAGGTCTTGCGCAACGGCCGAGTCGTCGACGGACTGCGCGTTGTCGCTCGCTCTGGCCGCTGCGTCGGCCAGCGCCAACAGCATCCAGTAATAGCGCTCGAAGGCGAGGTGGAGGAAAACGCCGGTCACCATATAGGCCGCGACCGCCGAGATGTACCCGGCGGCCAGCGCGGCGCGGCGTTGGTTCGTTCCTCTCGCCTTTCGCCGGACCCGTTCCAGGCGGTAGACGATTGCCGCCGGGGCGGCCATGAACGTGACGAGGCCGACGAGCCCCGACTCTGCGGCCGTTCCCAGGAACAGGTTGTGGGGCTGCCGGGTCTGATCCTTGACCCGGAGGCCGACACGTTCGGCATACCGCTCGTATTGCTGGGGATACCCGGCCGGTCCGACCCCGAAGATCGGGTGATCGACGAACATGTGTGCCGCAGCGAGGTTCTGGGTCACGCGACTCAACGTCGAGCCGTCGACCTCGGCCGATTCGTCACCCAGTCCCTGAACGGACGTGAATGCGGACAGGACCCGGTCGCGGTATCCCGGCAGTATCGACACCGCCAACATTCCCGCCAGGAACACGACCGCCACCGCCTGCGGTGACACGAGCCTCAGATACGCCATTACCAACAGGATCGCCACGAATCCGAGCACCGCACCCCGTGATCCGGTCAGGGCGATGGCCGAAACAATCGGTAGGACCGCCAGCAGTGCCCAGTACCGACGGGTCGCTCGGCCGCGGGCCAACGCAAGGGCCAATGGCACGACAACCAGCAATGCCTGCGCATAACGATTCTGCTCGCCGATGGGGCCGGACAGTCGGAGGAGGACATCGTCGCCCGTCTCCGCCGCCTGGTCCAGCAGCTCGACCCGCGTGTCGCCGACCTGGGCAAACCCGAGATAGTCGTTGTCGAACGTGCCCGTGGCGAACTGCGCGACCGACAGCAAACCGACGGCGGCGCTCGTCGCGACCACCGCAACCGTCGCCAGCCTCACCTCCGATTCGCCGTCGAGGGCGTTGATGACGAGAAACCAGAGAATGACCCCCTCGGCGACGAACGAGATGAGCGAGTCGAGAACCGGGCCGTATTCCAGTGCCACGATGCCGGCCATGGCGAGCGCCGCTCCGTGGAGCAGGAGCATACGAAACGCGAACGTCGAGACCAGGGGGAGACGACGGGCGAGGAGACGCCCGACGACGACCGACGCCAGCATGACCTGGGGTAGGAGCCCGACGACGACCGGCAGTCCGAAACGGTCGGGCAGGACGACGGCGGCGTTCGACCAGAGCAGCGCAGCCGCAGCCGCAGCGACCAGACCTCGACGGGGGAAATCCCGCCCGAACGCGGCCGCGCCGAGGATCCCGCCAACGGCGGCCAGTGGTATCGAGCCCACCGCCAGCGCAAGCCCGACAACGATGATCGCGGCATACAGCAACCAATTGACTCGCTCGCGAGCCAGACTCGATTGGCCGGCCGCCGCCTCGACGGCCACACGTCGGGCCAGCACCTCTCCTTCCACTGTGGTCTGCGTCCCGCGCCGCGCCTCGTCGCCAGTGGCCGACTCCAGTTGCCCGACGGACGTCATCGGACTCCGGTCATCTGCCCGGCAGCATCCAAACGTGGCTCACCGATAACGGTTTCCCGGATCTCTGTGATCTGGACTCTGCCCGCCCGCCCGACCAGCCACCGGCGGGCAAGGCCAATCGCACCTGCGATCGGGACAGCGGCCAGTTCGATCCGGTCGACGAACGGCGCCGCCTCCTCGGCTCGCAGGTCAGATGGCCGAACCAGCGCGATGCACCTGTCGGCGACCGTGGCCCAGAACAGCCATCTCGAGATCGACGAGTCGACCGGCACGAAGACGAACACGACCGACGCCCCCGCGCACAACGATTCGAGCTGCCGGCCGGCCTCCTCCGGATCCTGGGGTCGCCGCTCGATGTCCGGCTGGATCAGCTCGGCCGCGACATGGTCACCGACGATGACCAGGAATCGCTCCGACCGCAACCGGACGAACGTGGCGGGCGCGAATCTCCTCCCGATCGCACCGGTGGGATCGACGAGCACGGGCGGGTTCTCGAAACCGCTGCACAGCTGAACGGCGGCCCGAACATAGGCCTGGTGCGAGGAGGGCGCCGCGAGAAAAACGGTCGTATAGCGTGCCGCCCGCCGGCCGACCGTCGTTCCCTCAGCCGTGTAACGAAGGTCCCGACCCCTCCGTTTGACCTGGACGATGGCCCTCCCCCACCGGCGGCGCCGGAAGAACGCCGGGAACAACGGGACCTGTGGCAACCGACCGAGATCGGCACCGTACCGGGCGACGAGAGCGCGCGACAGCGGATCGTCGGCCCGTCTCGTCTCCACACCGAGTGCAACGGCGGTGACCACGAACGCCGCCACCAAGGCCCCGAGGAGCCCACCCTGAGCCGCGCCGAGCGAAGCGTCGGTGATTCTCGCCGTTCCGTCATCCAAGACGGTGATGGCCGATCCGATGGGAAAGGTCTCCGCCGGATCACCGTCGACCGTCGAGTCGATTGTTCCCCAATAGTCGCCGGTCACTTGAGCCCGGTTGTTGGCCACGATCTCCTGCAGCACGCCGAGGATATTGACGACGACCTGTCTCGTTGCATCCCGCGAGGGAGCACGAACGCGAACGCTCACCGTGGCACTGTCTCGACCGGCGGCTGCCGCCACCTCGACCTGACCGGCCGAAACCCCTGTTTCCTCGGTCGCTCTCCGAATGACCTCCGTGCTCTCCAGGAGTTCGCCGTACGTACGCGCCAGGTCCGTCGTCCCTTCGAGGAGATCGCTGTCCGGCACAACGGGTCCGACGAGAATCACGGCCGTGGCCTCGTGTACGCTCTGAACCCGACCCCCATAGAAAGCCCCGGCGAATCCCCCGGCCAACGCGGCGGCGATCAGAACCAGGCCCCACCGCCGGATCACCGTGATGGGATCGACAAGGTCGCGCTGCGTCTCGGTGGTCACTGGTCCACCTTCCGGGCCTCCGGCACGGCGGCGGTCATAGGACCCGTGACGTGGCGAAGTAGGGCGACCGCCGGACCGCGGCCGAGGCAAGGTGAACGGTGCTTCGGGCAGACCGACCGGCACGTGCGAGATGAGGATCGCAAGCGATCCGGTTGTCTCCCCGTTCTGTCCCCATGGTGATCAGTCTCCAAGCCGGTTCCTGGTGCTCGTCCTCCCGAGCGATCCGACGAGATTCCGCTTTCATCAGGATACCGACGGGCTGTGGTAGCGGGAAACCCGGCTCGACTCGGTGGGCGATTCATCCCACAAATGGCGGTGCACAGACCCACGCCCTATTCCCTATGGTACGGCACCGTTAGACTGGTAGGCGGCACCCCTCGTCAAACCCTTATAACCATGAAATCGTCGCCAGACTCGAATCGGACAAAGATCCTGTCGGCTCGGATTGCCCCCGTCACCCCGCTGAACCGGCGCCGAATGCCGAGCGTGGCGCGCTTTGGTTTCGAGCTTGTGCTCCTCGTCCTGCTGCTCGGGGGACTTGGTGCCTGCACCGGTGACTCGGCGTCGCTCGACGACGCAGGCGGCGATGGAGCGAGCGAGGTCGACACCACCAGCGGAAGCGACAGCGACAACGACAACGCTAGTGAGGTTGACCAGGGCGACGAGTCCCCTCCGTTGGCCGCGGCCGTACCCGAACCTGCTCAGATCGACGTCGGGGGCATCTGGGTGGATCCCGCGAGACTGCGCTCGCTGCCGATGAGCGGACCCGGGTGGGAGGCGATCCGGCAGGCGGCCGACGGCAAATGGGATAAACCAAAACTCAACAATGGCGACAACGACCACGACGTCCAGGTGTTGGCCGGAGCGTTGTATGCGGCCCGAACCGGCGACAACGACATGCTGGAGAAGGTCGAATCCGAGCTTGCGGAAGTAACCGGGAAACGCGCTAAGGACATCTTGCCACTGGCCAGAAACCTTTTGTCCTACGTCGTTGCCGCCGACTTGATCGACTATCGTCCGCCCGAGTTCACCTCGTGGCTTCGAGAGGTTCTCGATGCCGAGGCCGATGGGCGGGCCGGCATCGTTTCGCTTCGAGAGTCGGCGATGTCGGATCCCTCGAACCACGGCACGCACGCTCGGGCCTCCGTGCTGGCCGTGGCGCTGTTCACCGACGACGAGGAGCTGGCTGACACCGTGGCGGATCGCTTCCACGATTGGTTGGGTCGATCCAGCGAGGGCTTCCTTTGGAAGGAGTTGGACTGGCAGTCCGACCCAGCGAGCCCGGTGGGCATCAATCCGGTCGGCTCCCGGATCGACAATCTCCAGGTCGACGGTGTGCTCCCGGAAGAGCAGCGGCGAAGTGGCGGATTCGAGGTGCCGCCGCCTCGTGAGGGCTATGTGTGGGAGGCCCTCCAGGGCGCGGTGGCGACTGCAGAGATGCTCGATCGGGCCGGGTACCCGGCCTGGGAGTGGGAGGACCGGGCACTGCAGCGGGCCTTCGTCTGGTTGTACGACGTCAACGACTACCCGGCCGAAGGTGACGACACATGGCAGGTTTGGCTTGTCAACAGGGCTTATGACACCGACTTCGAAACCACATCACCGACCCGGCCCGGCAAGAACCTCGGCTACACGGACTGGACCCACCAGAGCTGAACGGCGCCGTCGGGGCACGGTGGTCAGCGAACGCCGTGGCTCCGCTGCATGGCTCCGACCTTCATCAGTTCGGCCAAACGCGCCGTCGTGCTGGTGATGTCGAAGTCCTCCCGCACTCTCCGACCGGCCTCGGCCGCCACAGCTGCGGCCTCGTTCTCGTCGTCCAGCAGCCGCTCGATGGCGTCGGCGATGCCGACGGCATCCCCGGGCTCGACCAGCAATCCGGTCTCACCATGGATCACCAGTTCCGGAATACCGCTCAAGGCACTGGCGATCACCGGCGTGCCTGCCGCCATCGCCTCCATGATCACGGTTGGAATCCCCTCGCGTCGGCCGTCACTGCTCGGAACGCTGGGGGCGACCATGATATGGGCCCGCCTATAGCGCTCGATGACCTGACCGTGTTCGAGCGAACCGGTCAACGTCACCCGATCGTCGACATCCAGCCAGGCGGCCAGATCGGCCAGCTTCGCGTGATCCCGACCGCTGCCGATGAGTTCGACGTCGACCCGTCGACCGCGACGCTTCAGCTCCGCCACCGCCTCGATCAGGTGACGCTGACCCTTGACCTCATGCAGCGTCCCGACGCAGACGACAAGCGGATCGGGTGCCCGGTCGTGGCGGCCCGCAGGCACAATGTGTGCGACGTCGATACCGCAATGCACGACCTCCACGCGGCCGACTTCGCCGCATCGACGTCGGATCACCGATCGATTGAACTCCGAGATGGCGGCAATGAACTCCGCCTCCGCGACCTTGGTCGTCATCGTGCCCTGGTGTCGATGAACATCGGAGCCGTGGGCCACGACGCTGTAGGGCAAGCCGGTGATGCGGCCCAGCGCCCAAGCGGCGAACCCACCGTGGGTGAGAAAATGGGCGTGAATGTGGGAAACCTGCGATGACGAGATCCGGTCGGCGATCGCACAGGTGCGGGGGATGAGGTAGAGATCCTTCACAAGCATGGTCGGCGCCCGCCACGTGTCCGCGATCAGGCGAAGCACGATGGATACAAGACAGCCGGGGCGAGTGATGAGTAGGTCGACCAGAGCGGCGATCGCGGGCAAACCCCACGGGCGGCCGAAGTGCGCCCGCCGTACGAGCGGTTCGGCCCGGGGTTGATGCGGTCCCGGTTGCTCTGGAAGTAGCGGAAAGATCTCGACGGCGACGCCTCGGGCCTCCAGCCC
>JBFHEP010000086.1:0-13639 GCA_041584095.1 Acidimicrobiales bacterium
ACGACGTCGTGGCCGGGCTTGAAGCGGGTGCCGACGACTATCTCACGAAGCCGTTCGCCCCGAAGGAACTGTCGGCCCGTATCCGGGCGATGCTGCGGCGGGCCCGCAGCTCCGAACCGGGCGACATGGAACGCATCAAGGTCGGTGAGCTCGAAATAAGCCCCGAAGAGGGTCTCGTCCTGAAGAACGGTGATGAACTGCATTTGACGAAGACGGAGTTCAAGCTCCTCGTCGAACTGGCCTCCCAACCGGGCAAAGTGTTCAGCCGCGAGGTACTGCTCGAACGGGTGTGGGGCTACGACTACTTCGGCGACGGCCGCCTTGTCGACGTCCACGTTCGCCGGCTCCGCACCAAGGTGGAGAGCGACCCGGCGAGCCCACGGTACGTCGTCACGTCGCGAGGGCTCGGCTACAAGCTGCAGCCCTGACGGCCGGGCGACGATGAGCCGCTGATGGCCGGAACGAGTTGGTGGCGTGGTCTCCTGGCCCGCCTCACCCTGGCATACGCCATTGGCGCCCTCCTGCTGTCGACGATCGTCGCCTTCGCAAGCTTCACCATCGCCCAGAACCGGTTGCTCGACAACACGCGCTCGAATGCCCAGGAGCAGTTCCGCCGCAATGCGCTTCAGGTCCGGACCGATCTCAAACGAATTCCGGACGATGCCGACGAGGAGGCGCGGGCCACGGCCTATCGCGAGATCAACGACAATCTCCGTCGTTCGAACGGCAGTATCTCGTTGATTCTGCCGCCGACAGGGCCGGGCGTCGGCTTGTTGAACGAGGCGGAGATTCCCTCCGAGTTCCTGAGCGCCGTGCTGATCGGTCGAATCGCCGATCACCTGTACAGGAGCCCGAACGAGACCGGGATGAGCACGACCTACTACATCATCGGTGTGTATATGGAGGATCTCAATGCCCAATACTTCGAGGCTTTGAATCTGACTGAATTGGAGGCCACCACGGCGTCGCTCCGTCAGATCCTGCTGGCGACGGCCATAGCCGCCAGCCTGGCCGGTGCCGGCCTCGGCTACTATTCGGCACGTCGGGCGCTGGCCCCGGTCTTTCGAGTGTCGAATGCGGCTCAGGCCATTGCCGACGGCGACTTCAAGACCCGACTCGATCCGACCGTCGACCCTGATCTCGCAGTGCTCAGTCGGTCGTTCAACGACATGGTGGATGCGCTGGAGGCCCGCATTCGCCGCGACGAACAATTCGCCTCAGACGTCAGTCACGAGCTCAGATCGCCGTTGATGACGCTCACGGCATCGGTCGAGGTGCTGGAGCGACGGCGGGGGTCGCTGCCCGAGGTCGCACAACGCGCGGTCGACCTTCTCCGCCAGGATCTCAATCGATTCGAGCGTCTCGTCGAAGACCTGCTGGAGATCTCCCGTATGGACGCCGGCGCGGTGCAGCTCCAACTCAGTCACTTTCGGCTCAGCGAGTTCTTGATGAATGTGATCGCCCAATCCCGAAGCCCCGAGATCGAGCTGTCGCATCCCGACAAGGACCGGGACCTGTTCGTGACGGCCGACAAGCGGCGGTTGGCCCAGGTTCTGATCAACCTGATCGACAATGCACAGAAGTACGGGGGCGGAGCCACCGCCATCCGGTATCGCCGGGTCGGTGACCGGGTCCTGATCATGGTCGAGGACAGCGGACCGGGCGTACCCTTACCGGACCGCGAGCGGATCTTCGACCGGTTCAGCCGGGCCAGTTCCGACGCCGGTCGGCGATCACGAGATTCGGGTGTCGGACTGGGCCTGTCGCTTGTGGCCGAGCACGTTCGCCTCCATGGCGGCCGGGTTTGGGTTACCGAACGGACCGACGGCAAGAACGGAGCCCGATTCGTGGTGGAGCTGCCAGTCGGCGAACACGACGATGACGCCGAGGAGATGGCGATATGACCCGACGGGGATCGGCAACACGGCGCCAAACCCGCCTCCGGGCTCCACGACTGATGGGCGCCGCGGTGGCGGCTGTGGCCGTCACACTCGCCGCCTGCTCGCTGCCGGTCGGGGGCGAGATCGAGACCCTCGATGCCGACGAATACAGCGACATCGTCTACGGGCTCGACACGACGACCACGACCGAGCCTCAGGCGGGCACCCAGATCCGCCTCTACTTCGTCAGCGATCAGGGTCTGGAGCAGGTTTTTCGCCCGTTCCTGGCCGAACCGACGATTCCCGAGATCCTCACCGCGCTGCAGGAAGGGCCGACCGAAGGTGAGCAGGCCGAGAACCCGACGTTGCGTACCGAACTCCCGGCCGGATTGAACCCCAATCCCCAACCTCGAGATGAGGGGCAGGAGACGGTCATCGTCGATGTCAGCGATGAGGGTGGGCTTCGGCTGCTGATCAACGACAATCCGGTCAAGGCGGAGTTCGTGCTGACGCAGCTCGTGTGCACCCTGACGAAGCTCAATCTGCTGAGCGGTGTCCCCATCACCGGTGTGGAGTTCCACGACTCGCAAGGTCGCATCCCGATCGTGGATGCGAACCGGGCGTCGATCGAGGGCCCGGCCCGGGCGTCGGACTTCAACGATTGCCTGACCCAGGCCGAACTCGATGCGTTGGTCGACGAAGAGGGTGACGCCGAGAGCGACGGATCAACCTCGACAACCGACGGCTGATGTTTCCCGGCCGATCGGCCGGCCACAGCGGAATCAGGCGAAGAACTGCTGCGCCGTGTCCCACAACTCCGGGCTGACGTGTTTCAGTTCAGCCACGGCGTCCTCCAACGGCACCGTGACGATGGTGTCGTGTTGGAGGGCGACCATCGTGCCCCACTTCTCCTCGTGGACCGCATCGATCGCGGCGACACCGAAGCGGGTCGACAACACCCGGTCGAAGGCTGTCGGCGTTCCGCCGCGCTGGGTGTGACCGAGCACGGTGACCCTGGTCTCGTAGCCGGTTCTGGCTTCGACCTGCTCCGCCACCCGATAGGCGATGCCCCCGAGGCGGACGTGCCCGAATTCGTCCAACACATCAGGGGCAATCTCCATGGTGCCCGGCTTCGGCTTGGCCCCCTCGGCCACGACGATGACCGAGAAGAACCGACCGCCTTCCTCGTGACGCTTCTTCAGTGAGCGGCACACGTCGTCGATATCGAACGGCTCCTCGGGGATGAGGGTGCGAGTCGCTCCTCCGGCAATACCGGCCCACGTGGCGATGTGACCGACGTGACGGCCCATGACCTCGACGACCATGACCCGGTTGTGACTCTCTGCGGTCGTCCGCAGCCGGTCGATGGCATCGGTGGCGATGGTGACGGCAGTATCGAAGCCGAAGGTTCGCTCCGTGATGCCGATGTCGTTGTCGATCGTCTTCGGGACACCAACGGCTTTGAGACCAAGGCCGTGGAGCTGTCTGGTGCACGACAACGTACCCTCACCTCCGATTGCGATCATCGCATCGAGCCCGTGCCGCTCGACCGTCTCGAACACCGCCCCGGCGTCGGAATCGTATTTGAAGGGGTTGTAGCGACTCGTTCCGAGCACGGTGCCGCCCAGGTTCAGCGTGTACTGCATCCGAGCGATGTCCAGCAGTTCGTAGTGATTGTCGACGACGCCCTTCCAGCCATCGTGGAAGCCGAACAACTGGTCGTCGTAGTGGCGGATCCCTTTCCGGACCACGGCGCGGATGACCGCGTTCAGGCCGGGACAGTCGCCACCACCGGTCAGCACTCCAATTCGCACCCGTCCAGGCTATCGGCCCCCATCCCGCGGAGCCTCCACCCGTAGCGCCCAACCGCCCACACCCCTTAGACTTCCGATCAGCGTGGCCGTAGCACCCCTGGGCGGCCCTGACGGAGGAGCAACATGGGAATCATCGTCGCGCTCGATGCGGGCACCACCGGAGTCCGGGCCCTCGCGGTCGATCAGGCGGGTACGGTTCGAGGGATCAGTTATCGGGAGTTCACCCAGTACTTCCCCCGACCCGGGTGGGTCGAACACGACCTCGACGAGATCTGGCACGGTATCCAGACGGTCGTCGCCGAACTCGTCGACACGGTGTCGGAGCCGGTCGTGGCGATCGGCATCACCAATCAGCGGGAGACGGTCGCCGCCTGGAGTCGGCGAACCGGCGAACCCCGGCACCGAGCGATCGTGTGGCAGGATCGGCGCACGGCCGCCGTCTGCGATCGGTTGACCGACGACGGGCATCTGCCCCTGGTCCGCTCGAAGACGGGCCTCGTCCTCGACCCGTACTTCTCCGGAACCAAGTTCGCGTGGCTTCTGAGCGACGGCGGTGTGGCCGCGGACGACGACCTGGCTCTCGGCACGATCGATTCATGGCTGATATGGAAGCTCACAGGCGGCGAGACCCACGTCACCGAGCCTTCGAATGCGTGCCGGACACTGCTGTTCGACATCGGCGAACTCCAGTGGTCCGCCGAACTCTGCGACGTGCTGGGGGTTCCGCTCGGTGCGTTGCCCGACGTCCGACCCTCGAGCGGGCGGTTCGGCGTTACCGCCGACTCCACGGCGCTGGGCGCCGGGATCCCCATCTCCGGCGTCGCCGGCGACCAGCAGGCGGCCTTGTTCGGCCAAGCCTGCTTCGAACCGGGGATGACCAAGAACACCTACGGCACCGGCAGCTTTGTACTGATGAATGTCGGCTCGCGGTGCCCCGAACCGGTCGACGGGCTGCTGACCACGGTGGCCTGGACCCTCGGCCCCGACCAGCCCGCCACCTACGCATATGAGGGGGCCATCTTCGTGACAGGAGCGGCCATTCAATGGCTACGGGACGGGCTCGGCATCATCGACGACGCGGCCGAAATCGGACCGCTGGCGGCCAGCGTCGAGGGGTCGGGTGATGTGTACTTCGTGCCCGCCTTCGCCGGTCTGGGCAGCCCCTGGTGGGATGCGTATGCACGGGGAACGATCGTGGGCCTCACGAGGGGTACCGGCCGGGCCGAGTTGGCCCGGGCCACCGTCGAGTCGATGGTGTATCAGACCCGTGACGTGGTCGATGCCATGAGCAGGGCGGCGGGCCAGTCGCTGACCGAGCTCCGGGTGGACGGCGGGGCGTCGGTCATGGATCTCCTGTTGCAGCTGCAAGCGGATCAGCTGGGCGTGCCTGTCGCCCGGCCGAGTTCGCAGGAGCTGACCGCCTTGGGGGCCGCCTACATGGCCGGTCTCGCCGAGTCGTTCTGGGACTCCCCGGCCACCGTCTCGGAACGCTGGCAGGCGGCCGAGACGTTCGCACCGAACGCCGATCGGACCGCAGCCGACGCCGGCTACAGCCGCTGGCTGCAGGCGGTGGAACGGTCCCGGGGCTGGGCGACCGACTAGCGGTCGGCTATTAGGAGGCGAGATCGGGCAGGGCCCGACGCAGGTTGCGAATGGCCTGTTTGGTCCGCTGCTCGTTCTCGATGAGCGCAAAGCGCACATGGCCCTCTCCTCCGGGCCCGAAACCGACACCGGGCGACGTCGCCACGTCGGCTTTCTCGACCAGATAGGAGCTGAAGTCGAGTGACGACATGTGTCGATAGGGCTCGGGAATGGGCGCCCAGAGGAACATCGTGCCTTTGGGTCGCACAACGTCCCACCCGATCCGGGACAAGCCGTCGCAGAGAGTGTTGCGGCGACTCTGGTAGATGTCCTTCACCAATTTCGGATGCTCCGACGCCTCGTTGAGGGTCACGGTCGCTGCGATCTGGATGGGCTGGAATGCGCCGTAGTCGAGGTAGCTCTTCAGCTTCGTCAGCGCGGCGATGACCCCCGGGTTTCCCACCAAGAACGCGAGACGCCAACCGGCCATCGAAAATGACTTGGTCATCGAATAGAGCTCCACACAGCAGTCCTTGGCGCCGGGAACCTGAAGGATCGAGGGAGGGTCGTACCCGTCGAAGCCCAAATCGGCGTAAGCGTTGTCGTGAACGACGATGACGTCGCGTTCCTTGGCGAACTCCACGACGCGGCGAAAGAAGTCGGTGTCGACACAGACCGTCGTGGGGTTGTGGGGAAACGAGATCACCAGCGTGCGGGGCTTCGGCCACGAGTACTCCCAGGCCCGCTCCAGGTTGGCGATGAACTCGTCACCCTCGGCCAGCGCAACCTCTCGAATGGCCGCTCCTGCGAAGATCGGACCCCAGATGTGGATCGGGTACGACGGTGCGGGGACCAGGCAGGCATCACCGGGCTGCAGCAGGACCCACATGAGGTGGGTGAAACCCTCCTTGGCTCCGATGACATTGATCACCTCGGACTCAGGATCGAGGTCGACGTCGAACCGGCGCTTGTACATCGCGGCGGCCGCCGCCCTCAGCTTCGGGATACCTCGGCTCGACGAGTAACGATGGTTCCGAGGCAACTGGGCGGCGTCCGTCAGCTTGTTGATGGCGACGTCGGGCGACGGCAGATCGGGATTTCCGAAACCGAAGTCGATGACGTCATTGCCGGCTCGTCGAGCCTCGATCTTCAGTTCGTTGATGATCGAGAACACGTACGGCGGGAGCTGGTTGATGCGCCGGAATTCCATGGGTCGAGCCTAGCGCCATCGGCTCGAAGGATCGTCGGGTCAACCGTTGATGACGAAGTCCCGAGCCCGGAGGGCGGCCCCGACGGCACCGGCCTCCGGACCGAAGTCGGCGGCGACGATCGGAACCACCGGCCGATGCACGCCTCCGACCACCGTCTCGATGACCTGTTGCGAAACACCGTCGATGAACCCCTCCGCAATTGCCGACAGCCCGCCGCCCAGCACCACGATGCTGGGATCCAGCAATGCGATCAGGCTGCCGACACCCTGGGCGATCCACCACGAGAACCGTGCCAACACCTCGACGGCATCGGGGTCGCCGCCCGAGTAGGCGGCCGAGACGTGTTCGCCGTGAATCAAGGCGGGATCGCCACCGGCGGCGGCCAGAATCGCTCCGCCCCTCCCCTCCGATACGACGTCCCGAGCGATGTTGGCCAGGCCGGCGCCGGAGGCCACCGACTCCCAGCAACCTGTCCGCCCGCAGGCGCACCGGTGACCAAACCGGTTGATGAGCATGTGCCCGGGCTCTCCGGCGAACCCGTTGGCTCCTCGCAGGACCTGGCCGCCCACGATCAGGCCGCCGCCGATGCCGGTTCCCTGGGTGATGACAACCGCGTGGTCGTGGCCCCGAGCGGCACCGAGGCGGTGTTCGGTGAGCGCAGTGAGGTATCCGTCGTTCTCCGCCACCGCCGGAACAGGAAACTCTCCCATCAGGTCACCGGCGATGTCGAGGCCAAGAACCCCCTGCACGTTCGGACCGTAGTGCAGCACCCCGGCGTGATCGACAAGCCCCGGAACCCCGACGCCGACACCGGCCACATCCGGGACCGTGTCGAGAAGCGACCCGACGACGGCCAGGATGCCATCTGCGAACTTCGCAGGATCCTTCGGGGTCGGCGCCAGCTCCCGATGCTCGATCGCTGCGGTGATGCCATCGGTCGCAATGCCGAGGATCTTGGTGCCCCCGACGTCGACGCCGACGAACCGGGAACCCGGACGAGGAGCCGTGGCGGTGTCCGATCCCCCGACGCGGGATCGTCGAACCTTCATCAGACCTCCTCCAGTGGCCGGTGCATGCACGTGTCCTTTCGGTCACCGCAGCGTAGTTGCTCGCTATGACCCGGCGCCCACCGAGCCGTCGACCCAGGACCGGCGGCGTCGGCATTGCACGACCGAGGTGTCAGGCTGCTCCGGCGGCGCCGTTGCAGAGTACCGCTCGCCGGAGTCCGACCTCGCCGGCCCAGTTGATGGCCTCGGTGCGGGTGGTGACCACGATGATCTGCACGTTCTGCGCGATCTTCTCGAGTTCCGACATGAGAATCTCCATCTCGCGGCCGTCAAGGTCGGGCATCGACCCGGTGACGACCACCGGAATCGACCCACCGGTGTCGTTGGAAACCCGATCGAGCACCGGCCGTATGAAGGCGATCACGTCGTCGGCGGTCGACGGGCTGGCGCGTGTCTCCCGTTCGGCCATCTGCAGCTGCAGGCGTTCGAGCCGGTCCGAGGCGGCCTGAGCCGACTTCTCCGCCCGTTCGATGCGGATGAGGGCTCGACGATGGCGAAGCAGGTGCTCTTCGGCCCGAGCCAGTTCCTGCTTCAGGTTCGCCAATTCCTCTGGAGTGCGATCTGCGTCGAGATTACGGCTCTCCTGAAGGCGGGCCTCGGCCTCGAGCCATGACGCCGTCCAGCCAAGAATCTCGTCCGGCTCGTAGCCGTATGGTGGACGCAAATCGTTACTGGCGAGCACGTCGCGGAGGTCGTTCAGCGCCGCCAACCACTCCGGACTCTCGACTTCCTCGATCAGGCCTCTGAGAGCGACACCGAGGTCTATCGGGACCACAGCGCCGAGGTGCTCCTTCGCTTCCTTCCTGATGCGATTCAGCGACACGTCGAGCTCGAGGTACACCTCGTCGGTGGCCGCAAGCTGTTCGAGGCGCTGCTGACGTTCGATCGCCAGCTCGAGCTCATTGGCCGCATCAGCCACAGCAGCCCGCCGTTCAGCCGACGCGGTCGGAGCCGTGCGAAAGACCCAGTACTCGGTCCAGCTGTTCACGCCGACCTTGTCGAGCAACGCCTGCATCTCGGCCTGCTCCTCAGCGGTGAGGCTCTTGCGCCGCCAACCCTTTCCGCCGTCGCTGTCGAGTTCGGACAATGCCTCGAGCCTCGCCTCCTCCTGTGCGGTCAACAGGACGGGTTTGGCCTCCGACTCGGCGTGGGCCTTCTTCGCCTTTGCCTGCTCGACCGCCTGTTTGGCCCGTTCGACTTCGCTTTCGAGATTGCTCAGATGCTCTTCGTTCTCGCGATGCAGCGCTTCGTAGCGTTCCCATTGTTCAATGAGGTCGGCGACGGTCGGGTCGACCTTTCGCATGTATCGCTCGGTGGCCTGAACCCGCTCGAAGGCGTCGCGCGCCGCGGCATAGCGGACCTGCTGGGTCGATGCCTCCGACAGATCGTTGCCGCCGACGCCTATCGGGTCAACCATTCGACGGAGCTCGGCCACCTTTGCCTTCAACGAAGGATCGAGGTCGGCTCGAATCTCCTCGACGACCACCGCGGCGATCGCCGCCTGTCGTTGCCATTGGTCGATTTCGGCTTGCAGGCCGACCAGGCGGTTCGCGGAGTCGGCGGCGCCGTCGACGTAGACCACGACGTCGCTGGAAGTAGCCAGCGAATCGAGGCGGTCTTTCGACCGTCCGTCGAGTTCAACCAGTTCACCGTCGTGTTCGATGAGGCCGCGTACCCCGGCCGTACTACCGGTGGAGAAACGACGGACGGACTCGAACAATTGACGCTGATGCTGGGGGGACAGACCGGACACAACGGTTACCAGTGGATGCAGATCCAGGCTGTGTAGATCATCTCCGAAGTCGAGACGAAGGAACCTCATGGGCTTCTAATCGACCGGTTGCGGACCCAACTCAAGAAATAGTGGTTGGGAACCTGATCATCATCCGCCGACGGCGACGCGTTCGACCTCCATTTTGAAGCGTCGAAGTGCGGCTTCCATGATCTTGTCCTCGGCGCGTCGTTTGACGAATCCAGGCAACGGCACGGCGAGATCGATGGAGAGTTCGTAGTCGACCCGGGTGATCGGGGCGCCCTCGACCTCGGTGACATCGGAGAACCGATAGGCCCCTTCGATAGCCCGGGCCAAATCACCGGTCACCAGGGTCCATCCGAGCACGGCCGGCTGCTCGGTGAGATCGTAGGCCAGAACATAGGACGATCGGCGACCGAGCCCGAACGCCTCGAATCGAACACGAGCCGGGTTGCCGTCGACATCGGTCGACTCGATCTCGACCGACTGCAAACTCTCGATCCAGCTCGGATAGGCCAGGACATCCACCCCAACGGCATAACACTGCTCGACGGTGGCCTGCACCGTGGTGGAGGCGGCCCGACGCTCAATAGTGCTGGTTGTTCGATCGGACATCGTCAACGATCTTACACGGCGGCGGTGGGCCCAACCTGCACTCGCCCACTCCAACGCATGGCCTCGGCGCCAACCGCTGTCGTGTTCACGGCAGTCGACTCGGGAGGCTCAGCTCGCACTCGTCCAACGCCCGAGCCAGACGACCGGCCAGTATGTCGTAGTCGAAATGATCGACTGCCCGCCGGCGGGCGGCCCGACCCATGCGGATCCGCTCGTCGGGACGATCAATCAGCCGACCGATGGTTGCGGCCAGCGCCTGCACATCATCGGGATCGTCGAGAATCAGTCCGGTCGCACCGTGCTCAACCGCCTCGTGCGCTCCCCCGGATCGACCGGCGATCTGGGCGACGCCGGCGGCCGCCGCTTCGAGGAAGGCGATCCCGAACCCCTCCTGTTCGAGCCCGAACCAACGGCTGTTGCACGGCATGACCATGAGGTCGGCGGCACCGTAGAGGTCGGCCACGTCATCATCCGACAGCCGGCCGGGCAACTGGACCGGTACCCGCAGTCGATCCACCTGGCGCTGCAGTCGCCCGAACTCGCGACCACGGCCGGCAACGACGGCACGGACCCGGCCCGACCCCGTCCGGCCTGCGTCCGACGGGATTGCCACCCGCTCACCAACAAGGCCGAGCGCGGCGACCAGGCGATCCATGCCCTTTCGGGGAACGAGACGGTTGACCGAGGCGATCAGGAAGTCGCCGCGGTTCACGCCCCACCGACTCCGCACCTCACGACGCCGCTCGCCTTCGAGTGGCCTGAAGCGCTTGGTGTCGACGCCGGGCGGCACCACCACCGCCGGCAGCTCCCGACCGGCGCACCGCTCGGCCTCGTCGAGCGGGTATCGACCGGCGGCGATCACCAGCGACGACGCTCGAAGCGTGCGGGCCAGGACCGAACGGAGCAGAGGAACCCGGCCCGGGATGGTGACCTCGGCTCCATGGAGGATCACCGCCGTTGGCCGCTCCAGACCGGGTCCGATGGCGCCGAGGGGGATCGCGGGATCAAGGATCACGAGTTCGCTGTCGGTCCGGCGGGCCAACCGATCGACCCTTCCCGAGAGCCACGGATACGGGATGAGAAACGGCTCAGGGCAGCGGTGTACATCGAAGGGTTGCTCGGCATCGAAGGCATCACTCCCCGGATACGGGGTGGTGTATACCGTGGACCGGTCGGGCGGGAGGCGACGCCACAGCTCCCACAGGTAGTTCTGTATGCCGCCGACCTTCGGGGGGAAGTCGTTGGTGACAAGGAGGTGCCGGCGCGTTCCGGCGGTGACGCTCATGCGAGCCCCCATGCGTCGGCTTCTATTCGGCGATCGACCGGTCCGTACAACTCCGCGTGCAGATCGGGTAGGTCGCACTGGCCGGCGTGAGCGTCGGCGGCGGTGCCGGTTGCGTCCGCAATGGCCCGGCCGCAACAGCGCGGCATGGCCACCATTCCGCCGTCGAGCCCGAGACGGCGAGCTGCCCATACGGCATGGTTGCGCAGCACGTCGCTGTCGGCGGCCAGGTAGCGGTTCAGTAGGTCGACCACGAAAGCCCGACCCCACGACGGTTCGGCCGTGTTGCCCAGGACCACCAGGGCGGTCCGGCGGATCACGTCGACGTCGCGATCGGCGATGTACCACCGGCCGAGCCGCTGCAGAAGTTCGTCGTCGGGGCCCGTCAGTACCCATCCGAGGTCAACCCGCGGTTCGACGGCGGCCACCAGTGCCGGCCGGGCTCGGTTCGGCGGGCAAACCTCCTGGCAGTCGTCACAGCCATAGAGCCGGTCGCCGACGGCGACTCGAAACTCGGACGGGATCTCGCCGCCGGCCTGCACCAGCCAGGCGATACAGCGTCGGGCGTCGACGACCCCGGGAGCCACGATCGCCGAGGTCGGACAGTCGTCGATACAACGTTGGCAAGGTCCACAACCGTCGTCGAGCGGGCGACCGGTCGGTTCGAGCGGCGCCTCGGTGAGGATCGATCCCAGGACGAACCAACTTCCGAGACCGGGAATGAGGAGATTGGCATTCTTGCCGTACCAGCCGATACCGGCCCGCCAGGCGACGTGACGGTCGACCAGGTGATTGGTGTCGATCAGTATCTGGCAGCGATGGCCGGCGTCGGAGACCGGACCGGCGAGCTCGGCGAGGATGTCGGCCAGGCGGGCGTAGTGGTCGCTCCATGTGTAGCGGGCGATGCGGCCCGCGGTCTCGGGCCCGGGGGGCTGGACCGAGGCGTTGTGGCCGACGGACTCGTAGGACAGCGCAGCCACCACGATCGATCGAGCCGACGGCATCCGGTGGAGCGGGTCCGTGGAGCGCTGCGGATTCCGGTAGGTGAACTGCATGTCGCCGGCCAGACCGTTCCTCTTGCGCAGAGCGAGCACCGTCCGAGCCGGCTCGGACACCTCGGCCGGGGCCACGCCGACCGCAGCCAGTCCGAGTTCCCGACCGCGCCGGCAGATGTCATCGGATGTGATCCCATCGTGGGCTGCCTGCTGACCGGTATCGGTGGCCATGCCGTCCATGGTGCCCGACCGGACTGTCGGTGACTACACACGGACCTTCGTGCCGGCTCGTCGCCCGACGACGTCACCCACTGCTTGCGACGTCGCGGCCCTCCGCTTGACCATCATCGCGACCGTCGTCGTGCAACAGATCCGGCACCAAACCCGCTCGCTGCAGCCGCCGAACGGCGGCATACTCGGCGGCATCGACGATAACCGCATCATCAGGCTCCCGGCCGACGATGAAAGTGACCACGCAATCGTTGCAGGTGGCGGTTTCCGAGCGGGAACAGGTCCCGCAATCGATGGTTAGTGTCATGAAGAAAAACCTACTCACGCCCTGTGACAGCCAACGTCGTCTCGGCAGACCGTCGTTCTGTGCCCGATATTGCCGGTTTTTAGGCAATCGTGGGCACAGAACGCTATCGATGTGGCCGTGGCACCCGATGCCGACGGCCCTGGCCTTCAGGCGCTAGCGTTGCGGGAGTGAAGGCGCTCGAATTCACCCGTAACGAGGTCCGCTATGTCGCAGCGGCTCTGTCATCCCGCCTACGACCGGGTAGCGGCGCCGGGCCCGGTCCGCTGCATCTGATCGAGCGGGAACCGTTCGAGCTTCCAGGCGATGGTTGGCATCGGGTCACCACCCTGATGAGTGGTATCTGCGGATCCGACCTGGCGACCGTCGACGGCAAGTCGTCCCGCTACTTCGAGCCCTGGGTCTCGTTTCCATTCGTACCCGGCCATGAGGTGGTCGGCCGTCTCGACGACGGATCCCGCGTGGTCGTCGAACCGGTGCTCGGTCATGAAGCCCGAGGCTTCGACGCCCCGTTCGCCGACGCTGCACCCGGCGACGGCACCGACTATCGACATCTCGTCGGCGGTGACCTCGAACCGGGCATCCAGACCGGCTACTGTGCGTCGACAGGCGGAGGCTGGTCGAGCGAGTTCGTCGCTCACGAGTCGCAGCTCCACCAGGTCCCCGATCACCTGAGCGACGAGGCGGCCGTGATGATCGAGCCGACGGCGGTCGGCGTACACGCCGCCGTGAAGGCCGGGATCACCGACGGGGCGACCGTGGGCGTCATCGGGGCTGGAACGATGGGCTTGACCACCCTGGCCGCAATCCGCCACTTCACCCGTCCAGGCACGGTGATCGTCGGGGCCAAGTATCCGGAGCAGAAGGCAATGGCCCGAAAACTCGGAGCCGACCTGGTCGTCGACC
>JBFHEP010000087.1:0-13548 GCA_041584095.1 Acidimicrobiales bacterium
AACGAGGCGTTCGCCACCTTCATGGAGATGCGCTGCACCGACGCCTACCGTCCCGATTGGAACCGGTGGACCAATTTCGGCCTGTCCCGGTCCGCCGCCTTCGGCACCGACTCGCTTTCGACGACACGGCCGATCGAGTACGAAGTCGTGAGTCCGGCCGATGCCGAGGGGATGTTCGACGTCCTGACCTACGAAAAGGGTGCAGCGGTTGTTCGGATGCTCGAACAGTACCTGGGGGAGGATCGGTTCCGGGATGGAATCCGCCGCTACATGCGACAACACCAGTTCGACAACGCAGACACCACCGACCTTTGGGACGCACTGGAGGAGGAGACCGGCGAGCCAGTACGCCAGATCATGGACAGCTGGATCTACCAGGGCGGGTTCCCCCAGATCCTTGCCGCTCGAAACGCCGACGGCACATTGACACTCTCGCAGCGGCGCATGACGTTTGCCGGTGCCGACGCCGCCGACGAGCAGACCTGGTCGATTCCCCTGCGCTACCGGTTCCTTCCGGCCGACGGCGATCCCAGCGCTGACACGCCGCCCACCCACCGAGTCCTGCTCGGCGACACTCCGGTGACGTTGCCGGGCAGTGCAGGCGCTGGCGCACGGTTGCCGGTCGTCGTCAACGCCACCGGCAGCAGCTTCGTGCGGGTGGCCTATGAGCCCGATGATCTTGACACCTTGGCCGGGCTGGCCATCGAACACCTCTCCCCCGTGGAACGCTACGCCCTGATCGACGACGCCTGGGCCGCGGTTCTGGGCGGTCAGGCGACGACGACGTCGTTCCTCACGCTGCTCGAGGCGATGACCGGCGAATCCGACCGATCAGTGTGGCGCCGCATCATCAGCGGCTTCGAGAAACTGAGCCGGCTGGTCGACGGCGAAGCCCTCGAGCGATTGGAGGAGATCGTCCACGACGCCATGGCCCCAGCGCTCGCCGGGTTGGGGCTCACGCCGGCCGACGACGACACCGACGAGCGGCGCCAGCTCCGGGCCGACCTGGTTCGAGCCCTTGGCATCGTGGCCAACGACCCCGAGATCCAGGAGGAGGCCAAGCGGGCGACCGCCGCCGGTCTTCGCGACCCCGAGCTCGTCGACTCCTCCCTTCTGGCCGCAGCCATCGATGTCACCGCCGCCACCGGCGACGAAGCCGACTTCGACGATTTCGTGGTCGCATGGAAGGGGGCGAGCACGCCGCAGGAAGAACTCCGATACCTCGGTGCACTGACCGATTTCGATCACGCCGAGCTCATCAAACGTGTGCACACGATGATCCTCGACGGGTCCATCCGGACCCAGAACTCGCCGTTCCTGCTCCGGCGGGCCCTCATCAACCGGGGGCAGGGTCGCCTGACCTGGGCGTTCATCGCCGAGAACTGGAGCGCGTTAGTCGATCTGTTCGCATCGAGCCACGTCGTGCGAATCATGGAGGGCATCGTGGCACTCGATACCGACGCCGACCAGCGGATGGTGTCGGCGTTCTTCGCCGAACACGACGTTCCGAGCGGCGAGCAGACGTTGCAGCAGCTGTTGGAGCAGCAGCGGGTGGCGGTGGCCCTGCGCAACCGCGAGGCCGAGGGGTTCCGCAGGTTCCTGCTCGGTTGATGTTCGCATCCGCACCGTCGCCGCTGCAGGTGTGGGCGATCGACCACGAATCGATGCAGCTCACCTGGGGCTCGATCCCGGCCGGACCGATGACCGTTAGCTGTGGTGATCGGGTTGTGACCGTCGACCATCACGGCGGCGCCGGATCGGTCGAGATCAACGGTCTGAACGACGACAGCGCCTACACCGTGTTCGTCGACACACCATCCGGAGACCCTCTGCCACCGATAGGCGTCCGAACGTTGCCGAAGCCGCCCGGGAGACCCCTTTTCAGGCTGGCGACGGTCAACGACCTCCATCTCGGTTCGGCCCGATGGGGCTTCTTCAAGACGATGCGGGAGGTCGATCCGGCCGCTCAACCTGACCACGACTCCATCGACGCCGGCCGATTACGCGCCATCGCCCAGACTCCCGATCCGGTTCCGGAGCCGGGCCGGGCGCCGGGACCATGGCGGCTCCCCCACGCCTGGCGGTGCGCCCTGGGTGCCGTCGAAGACGCCGGGAGCTGGGGAGCGCGACTTCTGGTCCTCAAAGGCGACCTCGCCCAACACGAGACTGCGGAGTGTTTCGAGCACGTCGGTGCGCTGGTCGACGCCTTCCCCGAACTTCCGATGGTGGCGATACCAGGCAATCACGACGTCGACTACGGCGGCGGGGTCCTTCCGGACCGGCTCGGTCGGCGGCGGGTCCCGATGATCCGCGGTGTCGAACACTGCGACCTTCCGGGGCTTCGGGTCATCGTGGCCAACAGCACCGTCGCGACATCGGGTCGGGGCACCATCGAACCGATCGCCGGATCGATCCTGGATCGAGCACGTGAGTCGGATCGGCCGATCCTGCTGTTGATGCACCAGCAGCTCCAGCCGACGCGGCTTCCCCGGTACTGGCCTATCGGTATCCCGGCACCGGAGTCGACACGCTTCCTCGACCAGCTGGACCGGTTGCCGCAGCCGGTGGTCGTCAGCTCCGGCCACACCCACCGCAACCGTATCCGGCGCCACGGATCGGTGACGCTGACCGAGGTGGCGTCGACCAAGGACTGGCCCGGAGTGTGGGCCGGCTACGACGTGTTCGAGGGCGGGATGGTCCAGGCGGTGCGACGGACCTCCGAACAGTCGGTGCTGGGCTGGCAGGAGTACAGTCGGCGGGCGGTCGCCGGTCTGTGGGCCCACTGGTCACCGGGCCGGCTGGAGGATCGCTGCCTATCGGTCGTCTGGGCCGACGGCACAGGTTGACCCGTCGGCCGGTTCGGCCATCACCGACACCACACCGGTGAGGCCGTCGACGTTCAGGGTCACGCCGGTTCTGATCCGCTCGGTCGCACGATCGGCGCCGACGACCATCGGGGTGCCCAGCTCGCGGGCCACGATGACCGCATGGGCAAATGTGTCGGCGGTGTCGGTGATCACCGCACCGGCGGCGACGAAGATCGGGGTGGTGGCAAGCACGGGCCGGGCCAACACCAGCACCTCCCCCGGCTCGAAATCAGCCAGATCGGCCATCGACTCGATGACCCTGGCCCGGCCCTGGGCCATGCCGGGGCTACCCGGCGAACCGAGCATCAGGTCGCCCGGTTCGGAGAGCAGCAGGTCGGACGAGCGGGATTCGACCTCGGCGTTGTCCGCATCCCAACCATCGGGTCCGACCCCGTCGGGAGCGTCGACTCCGCGCCACAACATCGGGGCCGGGTCGCTGCGCTGCACCTCGTCGAATTCCCGTCGCCGTCGCTCGGCCAGCGACCGCAACTCGGCCAGGTCGCCGCCGGCATGGTCGGCAAGTTCCTCGAAGCGAATCATCCAGATGTCGTCGGGAGCGGCCAGATCGCCGCGGCGAGCGGCCCGCACGGCGATCTCCCGGACGATGACCCGGATTCGGTGGATCAGCCTCATCAGCGCAGTGCGACAGGCCTCCCGACCCCGGATGTAGGTGGCCGCCGACTCGACGGCATCGACGAACATCGCTCTGTTGTCCGGGGGGAGGGCGGCGGCGATCTCCACGGTGAGGCGGTACCGATCGGCTTCGAGATCGTGACGCCGGTGGCTCGGGGCATACGAGTCGTCGCACCGGCTCATGCAGCCGATCATGGCGAGCACGATGGCCGGGACCTCGTCCCACGTCGGCGACGAGAGGTCCCACTCGTTCGGCCCCCGGAAGCCGATCTCGTCGAGCAGGGCGTCGATGCCAGCGGTGAGAGCCACGGCGTCGGGCTGGTTGGAACGGCGGAGAACGGCATCCAACTCGTCGGGACGGTTGGCGAACAACTGCTGAAGGGGGACCGAATCGCGAACCAGGCGGGAAAGATCCCACAGGACCAGGGTCGGCGAGACGGGGTCGATGTGGCCGAGCCCGCTGAGGAGGCGGAGGGTGTGGGCGGGCTGGCCGACCTCCACGCATGCGTCGTTGACCAACCGGGGGCCGACCAGGGCGGCCAGGGTCTGATTCAGG
Source organism: Acidimicrobiales bacterium (assembly GCA_041584095.1). GTDB lineage: Bacteria > Actinomycetota > Acidimicrobiia > Acidimicrobiales > SZUA-35 > JAHELU01. The sequence continues at coordinate 4,057 of JBFHEP010000087.1, forward strand.
TACTGCGAGAAGAGTCGGCGACACAACGGTTGTAGCTCGTCGATGACACCGATCAGCTCGACGTCGGTCATCGCCGGCCGATCAAGCCGTTGCCCGAGGACCTGATCGACATCGATGACGGCCCGTGCTAGCTCTCGCTGGTTGCGGCTCCGCAGCACCCAGTCGTACCATTGCCGCAGCATGCCGACCGTTACCGGATCCGGGCCACTCCAGTTCGGAGCGCGATAGGTCGGCGGCGGCTTTGGTCCGGCAGTCAGGACCGGATCGATGTGGTCGGTGGCGAGACTCGGCGTGCGGTCGGCCCACACCCGCAGCACCGACGCGTTGAGGTAGGCGAACCCCCCGAAGGAGGCGACCGACTCCGGATGGCTGCTGCTGATCTCCGCCTCGTCGAAACCGAAGCGTTCGATCAGGCAGTCGCGCCATCCGTGAGCTGCAGCCGACTCCCAGATGAGACTCCAGGAGAGCGGCGTGACGGCGTCGGGAAGCATGTCGCCGATCACCGCGCGCGTCCAGAGGGGAAGCTCGGCGTTTTCAGGCTGTTTGTCGGCCAACCAGCTCGGCTCGGTCATCGGGGTCCTTCAGTCGTCCCTGCGCAAGAGAGGCAGAGGACCAGCCCGTCCCGCGGACGCGGCCGTCCAAATCGCCGCCACCAACTTAGTGCATCGACGGCCGACGAACGAACCGGACGACGGGCGCGCCCGCCCGACCGCCGCTTCCCCGGCTGATCATGATCGTGATCCCGGGCGGGATCGACGATCGATCAGAGGCTTTTCACCAGATCGTGATAGGACGCAGCCCGCTCGGCTCGGAGGTTGGTCCGGCGCTTCCATCCCTTGGTCTTCCAGACCTTGAATCGACGCCGCTTGACCTCGACTTCGGGGCGTTCTTCGGGATCGACCTTGCGAGAGGTGTTCACCGGGCGAGGAAGAGTGTAATCCTCCGGCTCGGCCAGCTTCCGCAACTCCACCTGGGCAGCTCGTCGCACTCGACGGTGCTCCACTTTGCGGTCGAAGCGGCCGGGCCTGTGAACGGAGGCCGCTCCCGGATTCCGAAGACGGTTGGAGCGTGTACGTGTAGACATTCAAGTCCTTTCTGGCCCAGTTCGTGGGCCTCAGACTTCCTGGTCGTTTGTACCCACTCATTCTGTCGGATCCGGGGCGATCGCGCCAGAGCAGGTTGGCCTAAATTTCCCCGGACGTGTGAGTCGTTCGTCCACTCCCGGCCACAACCGGGAGTTCAACTCCTTCGGGAGCAGGTGGCCATCCGATGGTTGTACGAGCAACTACAGTTGTCGGGTGGATCAAGTCCCGGCCATCATGACCGACCCGACCTCGGACCAAGTGGCCACGCTTTTCTGGGTGGCTGTCGCCGTCAGCATCGTGGTACCCCGGCTGCCGTTCGGTCGGCGCATCCTCTATCCCTTCGCCCTGCTCAGCACATGGGTTCACGAAATGGGTCACGGACTCGCCGCAGTGGTCGTCGGCGGTCGATTCAGGCGTCTGGAGATCTACTCCAACCTGGGAGGTCAGGCGCTGTCGACCGGGGTACGAGGTGTCCGGCGGGCCGTGGTGGCCGCCGGCGGGCTCATCGGACCGGCAGTCGCCGGTGGAGCCGTGATCGTGTTCGGCTCCCGGGACCGGACCGCCGGTTGGGTGCTGGCCGTCCTGGCTCTGGCCATCGGTCTGTCGCTGATCGCCGTGGTCCGCAACCTGTTCGGTTGGCTCGCTCTGGGCGCGGTCGCCGCCGCGTTGGCCCCCATCGCCATCTACGCACCCGAGGGCGTGCGCATCTTCCTCGCTCAACTCATCGGCATCCAGTTCTGCCTGGCCTTCTGGGGAACGCTCGACTACATGTTCACCAAGAACTTCGTGCGCGACGGACGAATTCTCGACTCCGACACCCAGGAGATCGCCAACGTGCTCGTTCTCCCCTACTGGTTCTGGGCCGGCGTGATCACGCTCACATCAGGCGCACTGCTGATCGGCGCCTTCTACCTGGCCTGGATGGCGCCGGCGGTTGCCGAGGTCGGCGCTACGGGACCCTGAGCGGCTCAGGGGTCTCCCGGCCACCGTCGGGACGAAGGGCGAAGCGACCGGCATCCCGGTCGTGCACCGGGTCGTCGCGGTCCCAGGGCCAGCCCCCGAACCCGGTGCGCTGATAGTCGGCGAACGCCTGCTCGATGCCGGCCCGGTCATTGAGCACGAACGGTCCGTACTGGGCCACGGGCTCGCCGATCGGACGACCCTGGAGGATCATCACCAACGCCGTTTCGTCGTCGGCGGTGAACGTCACCGGTCCGGTTCCGATCTGCAGCCCGTGGCCCCCGGGAACGGTTGTGACGGCATCGCCGGCTCCGATTCCCAGCTTCGAGCCGCGGTAGAAGTAGGCGACCCGGGCCACCCCATCCGAGGCGGCCGGCAGCGTCCAGGTCGATCCGGGCTGCAGATCGAGGTGCACGATGGCGACCTCGGCGTCGGGATCTCCGGCCCACGAGTCGGGCGGTGGGTCTTGGGCCTGATGTCCATCCCAGGAGCCGGCGATCAGGGTCACGAGCGACTGCGAACCGTCGGCCGTCGGAGAGCCGACCGGTATCCGGGGTGTGGACTCGGACCACAGCATCGTGAAGTGGGGGTCGACCATCTTGTTGGCCCGCGGCAGGTTCAGCCAGATCTGGAAGAGCTCGAGCGGGTTGTCGCGTTCGGTCGACAGGAGCGGGAACATCTCGGCGTGCACGATGCCGGCCCCGGCGGTGAGCCACTGGGTGTCACCCGGACCGTACCGGGCGGTCGCCCCAAGCGAGTCGGAGTGGTCGACGACACCGGCCCGTAGGTGGGTCACGGTCTCGAAACCGCGGTGCGGGTGCTGCGGAAATCCCGGAACGACCGAGCCGTGATACATGTTCCAACCGTCCAGACCGGCGAAGTCGTTGCCGATCGAACGACCCGTCAACGGAACCTCCGGCCCCAGGTGATCATTGCCACGGGGATAGCGGTCGAGATGATGGGCCACGAACAGGAACGGATCGATGGTCTGCCACTGCGGCCCCAACGGAAATGCGGTCATGGGGTCCTTTCAACGCTTCTCGCAACGCTTTCGACGACGATCATTTGCCGTCGACGGCCGGTCGACGGCTCAATGATTCATATCCCAGCATAGGGACCGCTCGGCCCATGATCAGCACCGGATCGGCGTCGGATCGGCACGGACCGGGCGCGCTGGAATCACACCGCCGACCCAGGTGACCTGAGAAGCGAGGCGACCGCCGGCACCACCATGGCCTTCGAGTCGGGGCAGATCGGCCGGCCGTCGACCCATGTCTCGAGGTCGCCGAGCGGTATCCGGTCGAGTGCCACCACCTCCCCGTCGACCGGTTGCGGTTCGCGATCGGCGAAGGCCACGAAGATCGCTCCGAATGTCTCGGCTCGGTCGTCGACATACCGACCGGCGGCCACCGGCAGAACCACGACGGGGTGCTCGCCGGTGCGGGCCGCAGTCGTCCGGGTCGGCAGGCCGGCCTCCTCGGCCAGCTCCCGCTCAGCCGATTCGAGCCATCGCTCCCCGGCGGCACAGACACCACCGAACGCCAGATCCCAGTAGCCAGGGTAGACGTCCTTCCAGTCGGCACGCCGGTGGACGATCAGCGCCGTGTCGGCACTCAGGGGGGCCGATGGCCGCAGGGCGGTCGGCGCACGCGCCGGAAGGACATCGGCGGCGGTGCCCGGCCCAAGCAGCGGCCAGGACAGGTTGCCGAGCCACTGCTCAACCCGATCCGAGAGCAGCGGGTCGGCCGCCTCCTCGGACGGGGACGCGGCCGCGACGGTGATGACGAACGTCGACCGATGAGCCAGCCCCTGCGACCGCATCCGGCGGCGTGGTACGATCTCGACGACCTCGCCTTCGGGGCCCAGCACCTCAACCAGTTCGTCACCCGCCGAGCCGCCGGCCGGCGCAGAGTCGGGCCGAGATTCCGCCGTCAGTCCTCCTCGATGGAGATTGCCTGGCGAGGACAGCGTTCGGCTGCCAGGCGCACGGCGTCGTGTTGGGGCGGGTCCGGATGCTCGGTCAGGAGGTAGAGCATGTCGTCGTCCCGCACCTCGAACACGTCGGGCGCGATGTTCATGCAGACGGCGTTGCTCTCACACAGGTCGTAGTCGACGTTGACCTTCACAGCCACCTCCCTTCGTCGCAGTACGTCTCGCAACGAAGCGTAGTTGGCGGCGCGGTCGTTCGGCCACTAGAAGCGGGTGTAGCCGCCGTCGAGGACGATCTCGTCCCCGGTGTGGAACATTTGGGTCGGATCGGCCAGGAACGCGGCCACGGACTGGTAGTCGTCGGGTACACCCCAACGTCGGACGGGCGTGCGCCGGGTCGTGTTCTCGAGGAATTTGTCGTTCCGCCGACCGGCTTCGGTCATTTCGGTCTCGGTCCATCCGGGCACGATCGAGTTGCAGCGGATGCCGTGGCGCGCCAGCTCGACGGACAGGCCCCGCATGACTGCGATCACCGCCGCCTTGCTCGCCGCGTAGGGTTGGGCCATCGGCGCCCCGTGGATGGCCGACACGGAGCTGACCCCGACCAACGAGCCACCGCCGCCCCGTCCGATCATGTGCCGGGCCGCCTCCCGGAGGGTGAGGAACACCCCCTCGAGGTTGACGGCGAGCACCCGCCGCCACTCGTCGAGTGTCTGGTCGACGAAACGCCCGCCGCCGGTCACGCCGGCGTTGGCAAACACGGCGTCGACCCGCCCGTTGTTCTCGACGGCGTCGGCGAACGCCGACACCACCTGTGACTCATCCGACACATCAACCTGCCGAGCGGTGACCCCTCCACCGTGCTGTGACAGCTCGGTGGCTGCGTGCTCGAGTTTGGACCGGTTGGTACCCCAGATCACCACATCGGCCCCGGCCCGGGCACAACCGTGGGCCATGCCGAGGCCGATCCCGCCGTTTCCGCCGGTCACCAGCACCACCCGCCCCGAGAGGGAGAACGGCGACCGGGAGATGGTGGCCGACGGCGCCATGTCCGGATGCTCGATGGCGGTACCGTCGGGATCTCCTGCTGTCGTGGAGGCTGCCATCCCGGCATTGCACCACGAAGCCCGACGTCGGGCCAAACCATGGCCACGGAGCCCTTTCGCGCCACTTGTCGCCGTGTTTATCGGATTGTGAGGCGAAGAGGCGACAATGGAGGGACAACGGGTCGGACGGAGCGATGGTCAGAATCCCGAACCGCCGCCGCTCCGAAGACCCAGTCAGAACCCAGGATCCAATCATGACCGTCCAAACCGAACACTCCCAATCCGCTCCGGCCGGCCGGGCAGGCCCCGGTTCGTGGTTGCCGGCCGCGGTCGCCGGCCTGGTTGCGGCCGCCGCCGCACTCGGCGCCGGGGAGTTCATCGGCTCCTTCTTCGCCCCCTCGCCGGGGCCGGTCATCGGCGTGGCCAACCGGGTGATCGACAACGCTCCGACCTGGTTCGTCGAATTCGGCAAATCGATCTTCGGCCTTGCCGACAAGCCGGCCCTGATTCTCGGTACGATCATCATCTCGCTGGTTCTCGGCATTGCGTTCGGTGTCGTCTCACGTCTCAACCGCCTTATCGGAGCCGCCGGAATCGTTGCCTTCGGGCTGGTGGGCCTCCTTGCCATCGCTGTCGATCCCCAGGGTTCGGCTGCGGCCGCCATCGTCGTATCGCTGGCCGCCGTCGCCGTCGGGGTCGGCGTGCTTTTCCGCCTTCTGCAGCTGTCCGGCTCCGAATCGACGGCAGGCGTCTCGCCTGCCTCCTCCGGCACCATGGTGGTTGCCGAGCATCCAACGTCCCCGGCGGTGTCCCGGCGTTCGTTCCTCAACTGGGCCGGGGCAACCGGTGTCGTCACCGCCGGTGCCGTGGTCGCCTCGCGCTCGATTCGGTCGCGTACGAACGTCTCGACCGCCCGTAGCGCCGTCACCCTGGCCCCGGAGGCCGACTCGCGGGTCACTGAGATCCTGACCGAAGCGGCCTCCGGCGATCTCGCCGACACCCCCGGTCTCTCGCCGCTGGTGACCCCGAACGACGAGTTCTACCTGATCGACACCGCCCTGGTGAAGCCCCAGGTGGATCCCGGGTCATGGTCGATGACCATTCGGGGCATGGTCGATCGGGAGCTGACCCTCACCTACGAGGAGCTCCTCGACCGATCGACCACGGTCGCACCCGTGACCCTTTCCTGTGTCTCCAACGAAGTCGGTGGTGACCTGGTCGGAAACGCCGTCTGGCAGGGTGTCCCCCTCGTCGCCCTGCTCGATGAGGCCGGTGTCCAGCCCGGCGCCACGCAAGTCGCCAGCCGCTCTGTCGACGGATGGACCTGCGGGTTTCCCACCGAAGCCGCCTACGACGGTCGCACCGCCCTGGTGGCGGTGGCGATGAACGGGGAACCGCTCCCCGTGGCCCACGGCTTTCCGGCCCGTCTCGTCGTGTCGGGGCTCTACGGATATGTCTCGGCCACCAAGTGGTTGTCGGAGATCGAGCTGACGACCCTGGAGGACTTCAACGGTTACTGGATCCCCCGTGGATGGTCGAAGGACGGCCCGGTCAAGACCCAATCCCGGATCGACACACCGCGACGGGGCGAGCAGATCCAGGCCGATACCCCGGTTGCCGTCGCCGGCGTGGCCTGGGCTCCCAACACAGGGGTCAAGATGGTCGAGGTCCAGTTCGACGACGGCGAGTGGCAACAGGCGGATCTCGGCGAATCGCTCGGTGTCGACTCGTGGCGGCAGTGGGTGCTGCCCTGGATTCCTTCCGTCGGGACCCACACCATCAAAGTCCGCGCCACCGACGAGAGCGGCTATACGCAGACCTCCGACCGGGCCGCTCCCGCACCCAGCGGCGCCACCGGCTGGCACGAGGTCACGGTCGAAGCCGCCTGATCGCCTGACCCTGCGACCGTTGGCCGTCGCTGAGGAAGGCGGAACCCCGGTTACGGCAGGTGGTTGCGGGGATTGGTCGGCGAACCGTTGACGCGGACCTCGAAGTGAAGGTGGTTGCCGGTGGCGGTTCCGGTTGCGCCGACGAAACCGATGATGTCACCACGATTGACCGTCTGGCCGACCGAGGCCCCCAACCGTGACTGGTGGGCGTACAGCGTCGTGATGCCGCCGCCGTGGTCGACGATGATCGTGTTGCCGTAGCCGCCCTGACGACCGGCGAAGATGACGACGCCGCCGTTGGCCGAGGCGATCGGCGTACCGCCGGCCGCCCCGATGTCGATGCCGGCGTGCAGGCGCCTGCTGCCATACACCGGGTGGACTCGATAGCCATACTCGCTGGTGACCCGGGCGGTGATCGGCCACTGGAAGCCCGATGTCGACGCCTGCGTCGGGGAACTCGCCGCTGCCGGTTCCGCGGTCGGCGTTTCGACCGGCGTGGCCACCACCGTCCTGTTGGCCTTTTCGACGATGACCCGCTGAATGGCGGCGTCCTCGCGTGCGTAGGCGGTCAGCTCCGCGGCCCAGACGTCGACACGGCGTTCCGCCTCGGCCTTGAGTTCCAGTTGTGCGGCCTGCTGTTCCTTGAGGAGGTTGAGCTCCTCCTGCAGTACCGCCTCGGCGGCTTCGGCGTCGGCCTTCGCTTGTTCGGCCTCGGCGTTGGCCAAACGCCGTTCTTCGAGTAGGGCTCGAAGCTCTTCGAGCAACTCGGCGGTCGACAGGCTGGCCTGTGCGAGGAGCCCGTTCTGACGGATGGCCCGATTGAGGTCCATGTCGGTCAGCAGCGGGTTGGCTCCGCCCAAGGTGCGGGTCTTGAATCCTTCGATGGCCTTGATCCGGAGGTCGGACTCGATTTCGGTCTGCCGTCGACCGGAAGCCTCCAACTCCTCGGCCGTGCGGGTGAGAACGGCTTGGGTCTGCTCGATGCGCAGGTTCGCCTCGTCGATCTTCTCCAGCGTCGAGTTGGCGGCGGCGTTGATCTCGTTCAAACCACGGGCGATCTCGACGTCGGCTGCCTTGGCCAGATTCAGATTCGCCACGGCCCTGGCTTTGGCTGCGGCGTTGCCGGTCGTCGTCGGAGTGCCCCCGGCATTGCCGGCGGCCGCGGTCGTGGTGGATCGCGACGAGCCCTCGGTCGCGGTGGTCGTCGATGTCGAGCTGGCGGCAGCCGTCGTGGTGGGAGCCTCGGAGCTCGCCGTCGTCTGTGCGGCGGTCGTGGAGGTGGTCTCCTCCTGACCCGCGGCGGTAAACGAGCCGGAGAGTACGAACAATGCGATCGCAGTGGCTCCGAGCCAGCGTCGCCAACGCCGGAGGCGATTGGGCGAGTCGGGGCGTTGTTTGGCGTGGGAAGTGTCCATGACCATCAGCGGAGATACAACCGATCTAGCTCTTCAGCGCTCCCACGATCGGGGAGGCCGCAGCCCGCCTCATCCCTCGATACAGGCTGCCTCGTTGCACCGTGACCTGCGATGTGGACTCCGACACACCGACACGGGTTGCGATGCCGTATGACGATTTCGTACGACCGAGCCTTTCGACAAGCTTCAACCTTACTCCGACTCCTCGGCAAACAGCACGCGTCGTCTCACTTCGAGCCAGAGTACACGTTCGACTGGGCAGTTTGACCCAGACGACGCGATCCACGTTCAGCCCTCCGATCGCGCCCGCCACGGGGACTGAATTTGTCTGTTGGTGGTTGGTGACCGACCGGTGGTGGAGTAGAAAACCCATCAGCGATTGAACGACCGCTCCCAATCCGGTGGCGATCCGATCGGAGAAAAGGGAGTAGGGATGAGCGAGCCGGCCGACATGCGAGAGATCATGACCTGGGACATCTACGGTCGGGCGGCCCGGGAGCTGGCGCAGGAGGTGGCCGACAGCGGTTTTCGGCCCGACCTGATCCTGGCGATCGCCCGAGGTGGCCTGTTCGTTGCCGGATCACTTGGCTACGCCCTGTCGGTGAAGAACCTCTACGTCATGAATCTGGAGTTCTACACCGGCGTCGATGAGCGACTCGACGTTCCGGTGATGCTGCCGCCCTATCTCGACAAATTCGACCTGACCGACTCGAACATCCTGATCGCCGACGATGTGGCCGACACCGGCCACACGCTGAAGGCCGTGCACGACTTCTGCCAGGAGGTTGTCGCCGAGAGCAGGACGGCGGTGCTCTACGAGAAGTCGCATTCGCAGGTCAAGTGCGACTTCATCTGGAAGAAGACGGACGAATGGATCAACTTCCCGTGGTCGACCGAGCCTCCGATCCTCGATCGACGCGGAGCGCCAACCGTTCTCGATGCATAGCGAAGCATCTTGATTGATAAGGACCAATCTAGAGCCATAAGCATTATTCAGCGACGTTCTAGGTGATTATTTACTAAATTGGATGATGTGCAATCGGCCTCTATTTGACCTAATCTGTCTCTCGGAGGTCTTACACATATGGCCAAGCGCATCGTCTCCGGCATCTTCATCCTGACCGCCCTGGGAGCACTCGGCGTTATTCTCGCCGGAGCTATGACCAGC
>JBFHEP010000088.1:0-13545 GCA_041584095.1 Acidimicrobiales bacterium
CACCAGGCGTCGCCTACATCTGCGCTGCGTTGGGGGCCATCCCCGTGAAGCGGGGAGCGGCCGACAAGGACGCCATGAAGGCGGCGTTGGGGCTTCTCTCCGAGGGGGAGTCGATGATCGTCTTCCCCGAGGGCGGGCGCCAGTACGGGAACGAGATCGGCCCGCTGTTCGACGGCGCCGCCTGGCTGGCCAGCCGGACCGGGGCCCGGGTCGTGCCGATCGGTATCGCCGGTACCGAGCAGGCATTGCCCCAGGGGGCCCGTCGGTTCCGACGGTCGAACGTAGCAATCGTCGTGGCCGATCCGATGGAGCTGGTGGGAAACGAGGGTCGGCGGCCCGATCGACAGCAGTTGCAGGCATTCACCGAACAATTGCGAGTCGAGTTGCAGAAGGCCCAGGATCGAGCCGTGGCCCTCGCGCCCGAGAGAACCTGACGAGTACGATCGTCAGCGCCGACCGAAGAGGAACAGCGCGACGAGCCCGCCGACCGCCTGACCCAAGGACAGCCGCTCGGCGTCGGCCACGATGTCGTCGACCGGCCGTCGCCCATCGGTTGAGCGGGGCTCGGACGCGGGCGCATCGTCCATTTCGGCCGCGGCGTTGACCTCGGCCCCGATGATCACCGCAACGGCCGTGAGCTGGAGGAAGATCATCAGGACCGCCACGCTCCCCAGCAGGCCGTAGGACGCGGGCAGCCCGCCGACACTGTTGGTGTAGATGCTGAGAGCGACGGCGAACAGAAGGAACAGGCCCCCGCCGACCAGAGCCCCGGGATTGCGCCACGGCGTGCGAGGCCGCCGATCGGGACCGTAGCGGTAGAGAACCGTGAGCGCGAGCATGAACAGCACCAGTGCGACCGGGATTCGGGCCAGACCGATCGCCAGTTCAGCGCCGGAGCCGAGGTCCACCCGATCCAGGATCAGTGGCGCAGCACTGATCAACGACAGCAGCAAGACAACCCCGACGATGGCCGCCGCGGTGAATCCGAAGCTGAGTAGCCGAACCTGCCAGCCCGGCCGGCTCTCGGTGTGTTCATAGGCGGTGCCGACGGCCGCCAACAGCTTCTGGACCGTTCCGGAGGCGGAGAACAAAGCAAGCAGGATCGAGACGATGATCACGGCCGTCGCCGAACCCTGCATGTCGGCCACGATGTTGGTGATCTGCTCGGTGATGAGCTCCTGCGTATCGCCGTCGAGGGCCGAAGCGGCTTCGGTCACCTGGGATTCGATCTCTGCGGCGTCATTGAACAGGGCGTACGTGGCGACCAGCGCGGTCAGCACCGGGATCAACGTCAACAGTCCGTAGAAGGCGATACCGGCGGCGATGACCACGACGTTGTGGGCGCCGATACGTCGCTTGATTTCGAGGAGCGTTTCTTTCACGATGTGGATGGCCTTGCACGCAACCCCAGGTGGCGAGCCGGGATGGAGGGTGGGTACGGTGTCACGATCCTTCCTACCACCCGAGCCCGAGGGTGGAAACCTGCAAAGGGACCAACAGCGACGTGAGCGAAACCAAGCCGACGCCCCTCTGGACACCGAGTCCGGATTTTGTGAGACGCTCGAAAATCGACAGGTTCCGGCGCGATGCATACCCCGACGCGGCCGACAGCGATGAGCTCATCGAGGCCTCCCTGGCCGATCCGGGGGAGTTCTGGCGGTCCGTGTGGCACTGGTGCGGTCTCGTCGGCGACCCCGGCGACCGCGCCGTCGAGTACGGCGAGCGGTTCCGCGACGCCACCTTTCTGCCCGACAGCCGGCTGAACGTCGCCGAGAATCTTCTGGCCGACCGGGAGGGAGCGGGCCGGTTCGCCATCGTCGCGATCGACGAGGCGGGCCGGGAGATCAACCTGACCTGGGAGGATCTGCGATCGCAGGTCGGGGCCATGACCCGCGCCCTCAGGGACATGGGGATCGAAGCCGGCGATCGGGTAGCGGCGTGGATGCCGCATCGCCCGGAGACCGTCGTGATGTTCCTGGCGTCGTCGTCGATCGGTGCGGTGTTCACGTCGACGTCGTGCGACTTCGGTGTCGAGGGGGTACTCGATCGGTTCGGTCAGACCGAACCGAAGGTGCTTCTGGCCGCCGACGGCTATCGATACGGCGGGCGGGAGTTCCATCTTCTCGATCGCCTCGAGGAGATCGCCGGTCGCCTCGACTCGCTGGAACAGGTCGTGGTGGTCGGCAACCTCGACGACAGACCGGCGATCAATGACGACCACCTCCACTGGTCGGACTTGTTGGCCGAGCATCAGGGCGCCGAACCGTCGTTCACCCGATTGCCCACCAACCACCCGCTGTACATCCTCTACTCGTCGGGAACGACCGGTAGACCCAAGTGCATTGTTCACCGCTCGGGCGGCGTCTTGCTCAAGCACGCCAGTGAGCAGCAACTCCATTCCGATATCGGTGCCGGCGACGTCGTCTTCTACTTCACGACCTGTGGTTGGATGATGTGGAACTGGCTGGTCTCGTGTCTCGGGACCGGGGCCACGATCGTGCTCTACGACGGCAACCCGGCCCACCCTTCGATCGGCACGCTGTTCGAGCTGACCGAACGTCTCGGAATCACGCTCTTCGGGATTTCGGCCAAGTTCATCGACAGCGTGATGAAGTCCGGGTATCGGCCCGCCGATCACCACGACCTCGGCTCGATCCGCACCATTTGTTCCACCGGGTCGCCACTCAGCCACGAGGGTTTCGCCTGGGTCTACGAGGCGATCGGCTCCGATCTTCATCTGGCTTCGATCTCCGGCGGCACCGATCTGTGCGGCTGCCTGGTCACCGGGGACCCGACGAAGGCGGTGTACGCCGGTCAGATCCAGGGTCGGGCCCTCGGTGTCGCAGCCGACGTCTACGACGACGACGGGGAGCCCGCTCCGCCCGGCGTCAAAGGCGAACTGGTTTGCGCCGCTCCGTTCCCGTCGATGCCGCTCGAGTTCTGGGATGACCCCGGCGGCGAGCGCTATCACGCCGCCTACTTCGCCAAGTTCGACGGGGTGTGGGCGCATGGAGACTTCGCCGCCTGGACCGAACAGGGAGGCATGATCATCTTCGGTCGCTCGGACGCCACGCTCAACGCATCGGGCGTACGAATTGGAACGGCCGAAATCTATCGGATCGTCGAGCAGCGCGACGAGGTGGCGGAGGCGATCGCCGTGGCCCAGGAGTACGACAACGACACACGGATCGTGCTGTTCGTCCGATTGGCCGACGGATTCGAGCTGACCGATGACCTGGTCGCCGCCATCAGAAGCGATCTGCGCTCGAAGGGGTCGCCGCGTCACGTTCCGGCGGTGGTCGCCACCGTCGACGACATCCCCCGAACCCGATCGGGCAAGATCGTGGAGCTGGCCGTGACCGAAACCGTGCACGGTCGGCCGGTCAGGAACCTCGAGGCGCTGGCCAATCCCGACGCACTGGACCAGTTCGCTGGTCGCCCCGAATTGGCCTGAAGTATGGGCGCCACTGCGGGAGCGGCGAACCCGACCGGTATTCTGCGGAGAATGGACGAAGCACGAATCGAAGCCGCGGTACGCGAGATCCTGGCCGCGGTGGGAGAGGATCCCAACCGCGACGGCCTTCTCGACACGCCGGCTCGAGTGGCCCGTTCCTTCGGCGAACTCCTGAGCGGATACCAGATGGATCCGGCCGATTATCTCGATCGGCAGTTCGAAGTCGATCACGACGAGATGGTCATCGTGCGGGACATACCCTTCAGCTCACTCTGCGAGCATCACATGTTGCCGTTCATCGGTCGGGCCCATGTGGCGTACGTTCCGGGGGCCGACGGCAAGGTCTGCGGTCTGTCCAAGCTTGCCCGCGTCGTCGACGGATACGCCAAGCGGCTTCAGGTCCAGGAGCGTCTCACCGTCGAGGTGGCCGACGCGATGATGAGCCGTCTCGAAGCGCGAGGCGTGCTCGTCACGATCGAGGCCGAGCATCTCTGCATGACGATGCGGGGTGTCCAAAAGCCGGGGGCGATGACCACCACGTCGGCTGTTCGCGGTCTCCTCAAGACCAACCCCGCGAGCCGGGCCGAAGCGCTTGGGCTCATTCGAGGCTGACGACCAGCAGCGTGCTGAGGAACGCCGGCCAACTTGCAGGTTTGCGCGATTGTGGGTCATGACGACGCAAAACCGCGCAAACCTGGTCGGCTGTGGTGCCACCGTCTTTTCGATAAACGCCCACAAGGCGAGCCCCAGAACCACATTCCAGCACCCTGTCAGATGGCGATCGGCGAACGGCCGGCGGCGAAGCGCTCGGCCATGATCATCGTCTTGATCAAATAGTCGCCGTATCCCGGCATCAGGTCGTCCGGTCCGATTTCGACGTCGATCACACTCGAACCGGGCTCCCACTCCCGACCCGCGATCAGCGTTGTCCGGGTCGTCGGATCCACGAGGCTCAACAGTGCCTCGACGTCGAGCTCGACGAGGCTCGACACTTCCGCCGGGTCGGGGTGGAACCGGTCCAGGGGCAGATCCGAGTGGACGAAGAACACGTGCACCTGCTCCCGATTGGTGATGCCGTCTCGGTGGTCGATGATCCGGTGGACGCCGACGGCGACGAGGTCGGTATTCGCCACGGAGAGACCGACCTCCTCCTCCAGCTCGCGGGCGCCGTCGGTCGGTTCCTCGCCGGCGGCGAGGTGGCCGGCCGCCGTGAAATCGAGCCGGCCGGCGAAGGCGGAGGTGGCGGCCCGACGCTGAAACACCACCTGGGCCGGCAGCCCGCGTCGAACCACCAGGGCGTGAAAGGTCCGGTGCCACAGACCTTGATCGTGGACGTCGCGACGGGTGGCCGTACCGATGACGGTGCCGTCGTCGGTCAGAACGTCGAGGAGTTCGGTCGTGCTGTCGTCCGGCACGGATCTCCGGTTCGCCGGGCCCTAGCGGGCAACCCGGGCCGCCTGCGGCTCCGACGCCTTCTTGATCAGCCAGTCGAAGACGAGCTCGTGCTGATTGTGCATCTCCGGATGCCACTGCACGCCGACCGCGGGATGGTCGTCGAGTTCGATGGCCTCGACGGTGCCGTCGTCGGCACGGGCACTGACGATTGTCGACGGCCCGGTCGTGGCCACCGCTTGGTGGTGGAGCGAGTTGACGTCCATCTGATCCTGACCGTAGATCTCGCTCAGCAGCGTTCCCGGCTTGATGGTGATCCGGTGGACTCGTATCTCGGGGGCCAGCTCGAAGCGGGCGTGTATTGGCACATGCTGGTGAAGAGTGCCGCCGGCATAGACGTTGAGCAGCTGGGCGCCGCGACAGATGCCGAGCACCGGTAGGTCGCGGGCGACGGCCGCTCCGAGCAAGGTGATCTCGAACTCATCCCTGATGGGCTCGTAATCGCCGTTGCCGTCGGGTTCGGCCCCGTAGCGGTGTGGTTCGATGTCGGACCCGCCCGTGAGGAGCAGGCCGTCGAGATGGGCGACGAACTCGCTCGGGTTGGCATCGATCGGTAGATGAATCGGCAGGCCGCCGGCCTGGAGAACGCTGCGGGCGTAGCCGGAGAAGTAGAGGTCGACATCGACGTCGGCCATCGACTCGGCTGTACCGACCAGATGCCCGACCTTGCGGCGGCGGCCTGGCAGTCCTATGAGCGGACGGGTCTTGACGATCGCTGCCATAGCACGCCAGTTTAGGGTCGGTGCCAATGGACCATGGGCCGGTTTCCAAAAACGTCAAGAAGGTCGAACGGCCTTACCGAACCAAGGCGCCTGAGCTAGGTCTCGATCAGAGCGTGGAGGAGCTCGGGGATATCGTCGATGAAGTTGAAGGTTGCGTAGTCGGCTTCGAAGCGGAGCCTGGCTCGGCCCAGATGCCGTGCGAGGTGCTCGGCCATGGCCGGTGTGTGAACGTCGTCGAGACCGCCCTGCCAGATCAGGGTCGGCACGGTCACCTCCTCGAGATCGAACCCCCACGGCCGCGCGGCGTTTCGCATCTCCGTTGCGATGGAGTCGGCGTCGTTGAACTGGTTGGGGAGGTTGGCCATCAACACCTCCATGACATGGGGGCGCCGGATGACGACTCGATCCGCCTCGGGGCGGAGCTCGATCATTCGCTCGGCGGCCGACTCGATGTTGCGGCGAGTGATGCGTACCATCACCTGAGCCATCGGCCGGAGGAGAACCGGGAGGCGGCGCGCCGCGAAGAACGTGAAACGGATGGGGACGCTAGCCTTGCGGGCAATCCCGGGCACGTGCAACGGCGCGATGACGCTGAGTAGACCGAGCGCGGCAACTCGATCCGGGTGACGCCACGCGGTGGCCAACGCGTACGGACTGCCTCCGGAGATCGCCAGCATGCGGTAGTCACGCAGACCCAGATGATCGGTGAGTTCGTCGAGGTCGTCCACCCAGTCGAGGATCGAGCGTCCCGGTTTGGGGGTGCTCGCTCCGAAGCCCGGTCGATCCGGTGCTATCAGGCGGACCCCGGTGTTCCGCGCTGCCGTGTCGGCGAGCCGCCAGACGGTGGCCGAGTCGGGTGAGCCGTGCATGGCGAGCACGGGAACCCCGTCGCCGTCGCCGTAGGTCGTGAAGGCGAGCGACCGCCCGTCGCTCAGCGTGAGCGCGTCCGGCTTGCCGTTGTCGGTTGACATCGCTGAGACCCGTTTCGTCGAGTCGCCACTGGCCGGCGGTCGGCAACCCAAGTGTACGGTCGGGGGCGAGGCTGGGCGAGGGCGTCGTCGCAAATCGGGTCCGTATCTTTGGCAACCGGGACTATCGGCCGATAGAGCGGAGACGATCGAGTCCGTTCTGGAGGTCGACGCCCACGTGACCGAATCCTTTCGCCGCTACCGGGTTTTGTGGCCGGATCAGTTCGGGCTGGCCCGGGGCAAATACCTGCCGGCGGTTGCGGCCAGGAGTGGTACGTCGTTCTCGACGGCCGTGTTCAGGCAGGGTTACGACCAGAACCTCTACAACGTCGAAATCGTTGCCCGGCCCGACGGGCTGCCCGACATCGGTGCCAGATACTCCCTGGAGGATGCCCGGCCGGGTTGGGAGCCGGATACGGGGATTGTCATCGCCGACCTGTACTACGGGCAGGAGCCGTACCCGATTGCCCCTCGGCAGGCGCTCAAAGATTCCGTTTCGACGTGGAATGATCAGGATGTCCGACCGCTGGTGGGTCTGGCCGTCACAGGCTACGTGATGCAGGCCGGGGACAAGGGCCAGTGGCTCCCGATCGAGACACCGTCGTCCTACCTGTACGGCACCGGAGCCCTCGTCGATCCCAGCGGCCTGCTGTACGACATCATGACCATGGCCGACGGCGCCGGCATCGACATCGAGTCGGTCAGCGCCGACCTCGATCGTGCCCAGTTCGAGATCTGCCTACCGGTGGCGGACGCGCTGCGCACGGTCGACAACCTCTTCCTGATCCGCGAGCTGTCCCGTGAACTGGCCTCGGAACGGGACCTGCGAATCACGTTTCTGCCGAAACCGATCGCCGACCGAGCCGGCAACAGTATGCACGTCAGCCTGTCGTTTGTGGACGAGGGCGGTGAGAACCTGTTCTTCGACTCCCAGACGCCGGACGGGCTCTCGTCACGGGCGCGCGCCTGCATGGGCGGCATGCTTCGCCACCATGAAGCCCTGACCGCCTTCTGTGCCCCCACCGTCAACAGCTACAAGCGGTTGCGTCAGGGCGAGATCGTCGGCCTGAAGCCGCATTGGGGCTACGATCATCGCTTCGCCACCATCCGGGTGCCGCCGACCCGGGGCGCCCAAACCAGGCTGCAGCATCGCCTTGCCGATGGGGCCGCCAACCCCTACCTCGTCGTCGCCGCATTGCTGCAGTCTGCGAGAATGGGGGACAAGAGCCGCATCAGTCCGGGCAAGTCGCTGAACGACCATCGGGACGACGAGCCCGACGACGGGCGCACCGTGCCGGCGACCCTGCTCGCAGCCGTAGAGGCACTGCAGGGCGACGGCGAGCTGCTTTCCGCCATGGGCCCCCGGCTGGTCGACAACTTCTGCCAGTTGAAGACGATCGAATGGAACAACTTCGTCGACGCCGAACCCCGGTGGACCGACAAGATCGACGAATTCTCGGAGTGGGAGGCCGTCCACTATCTGCCGTTCCACTGACCCGGATCGACCACGGGATCGGTCGTCGAAAGTTTGACGGACGTGATCGGTTCGCATCGTCGGCGCTTCTACATTTGACATATGCGCGTGCGAGCACCTGGATCGTCGGCCAACCTCGGGCCCGGTTTCGACGTCCTCGGTCTCGCCGTGTCCCGCTACGTCTGGGCCGACGACGAGGGTCGTGGAGAGCCGTGCGGCCCTGAACATATCGCCCGGATCGCCTATGAGGCGGCGGGTGGAACCGAGCCGATCTGGTTCGACTTCGAACTTCCGCCGGGACGGGGTCTGGGATTCTCGGCCGCCGCCCGTGCCGCCGGCGCCGTGCTGGCCAATCTCCAAAAGGGTCATGGCTGCGCGGCGGCCCAACGTCTGGCCTATCCAGTCGTCGCCGCCATCGAGGGCCACGGCGACAACGCCGCCCCGTGCGTTTTCGGCGGACTCCACGTCATCGCCGGCGAGATGAACCACCGGATCGCCAAACCGATGCCAGGCAATCTGCTGTTCTGGGTTCCCGACATGGAGACGTGGACCGACCACTCCCGTGCCGCACTGGCGGCGTCGGTCGACCGGGCCGACGCGGTCTTCAACCTCGGTCGGGTGGGTCTGTTGATCGCCGCGGTCTACGAGCAGCGCCTCGATCTCTTGGCCACGGCCACCGAGGATCGGCTTCATCAGCCGTCACGGTTCGTCGACTGCGAACAGTCGGCCAAGGCATACGAGATCGCACTTCAGGCCGGAGCCTCGGCTGCGTGGCTGAGCGGCTCGGGCCCAACCGTGGCCGTGGTCGTCGAGGACAAGGTCAAGCCGGTGGTGATCGATGCGCTGGCTGAAAGCGGTGACGTGCTGGAACTGGCGATTGACGAGACCGGCGCAATACCGGTCTTCGAGCCGGACTGAGATAGTTTCACCCGCTCGGTTTCACGGGTCGGCGACGAGCCGGGAGGTGGCTTCGTTGCAGCGATACGACGGGACTGGTCCCTCCTGCGCCTCGTCCAGAAATCCGACGATCTCCCGACCCGACACCGCCCAGCTTCGAGTGCCGTCGCCCGACGACACGGCGAAAACGAGACCGACCAGTCGGCCGTCGGTCGACCATACCCCGGCGCCGCTGTCGCCCCGGGTCGTTGGTGCGTCGAGGCGGTAGCCATCTCGTTCCACCCGACTTCGGCCCCGAACCTCGTCGGCCTCGATCGTGGTCCGCTGCGCGACCAAGCCCTCGATCGGCGCAGCCGCCGCACCGTGGATCTCGACCACGTCTCCGACGGCCGCAACGCCGAACTCGGGACGCAGGCGATCGGGTCCCCCGGCTCGCTCTCGATCGGTTGCGACGAGGGCCAGATCACGAGCGGGATCGAACGCAATGACGGCCGCCCCCACCGCGCCGTCGAACAGCGTGACCGGTGAGAAACCGGGCCAGTGTCGATCCAATGGCAGCCTGTCGCTCTCAACCACGCCGACGCCACCGGCGCCGGCGACCACATGGGCCGCGGTGAGCACCGTGGTGTCGTCGAGCCGCACCGCCGAACCGATGGTGGCCGAAGCCGCACCACAGCCGGTCGTCACGACGGCGACGGTCCGGTCGACCGGCTCCAGATCGGGCGCGACGGAGGAGTTTCCCGCCGTGGTGTCCGGGTCGGTGGCGTCCGGGTCCGCCCGTCTGCCCGTCCCGGAGCAGGATGCGACGATCGCCGCCACCGCCGCCAAGGCAACCCAGAGGCACACGACCGGGGCGGCTGGTGCCGTTCCCGGCCGGTAGCCGGGCGCCTGGTGTCCGGGTGTCGGCCGCCGCATGCTCACGTCCTATGCTTCACGCCGTGCGTCGACGTGTCCTGTTCCGATCCGTGCAGCGCCTGTTGCCGACCGAGACCGTTCACGCTGCGGCCATGCTCTGGAGGCTGCACCCTCACGTGATCCCCTTCACGATCGCAGCAGTTGTCGGGGTCACGGCATCCGGTGCCGCCGTAGGTGCCGCCGGGGTGACCGTCGCCCTCGTGGCCGTCGCAACTGCTGCCGCCACAGCCGGGTTGACCCGCACGTACCGGGTGCTCGCCGTGACCGACGATTCCTTCGTGATGATGCGGGGATCGACCATCCGCTTGCAGGCTCGGGAGGTGCTGGAACGCCTTCCCCACGACATCGAGGTCTGCAAGGCAGGCGGCAGTCTGTTGACCACGGAGTGGCGGGTCGACGGCACGACGTACACCGTGCGCCGGGAATGGGAGAAGGCGATGGAGGAAATGGCGTCGCGGGCCAACGGCTGATGACGCGGGTTGTAGCTGCAAACGCATGGCCGGCCGATCAACAGATGGTAGTGATCACCGGTCTCAATCCGGCCCGGCGAAGACCGATGGATGACGATGAGCGCGTTCCCGAACCCGTCCAGCGGCAGACGCGCACTCGAGTCGCTACGAAGGCTGCTTCCCGACGGACGCCAACTGGGACCCGAGGAATTCGCCGTTCGCCAGCTGTGGCTGACCGCGGTCCTCGCTCTTCACATCCCCCCGCTGATGACCGTCGGCCTGCTTCGAGGCTATTCCGTCATGCATCTGCTGGCCGAGGTGGTCGCACCGATCGTCGTGCTGAGCTGGGTGTCCGACATGCGTGGGCTGAATCCGGTGGCCCGGGCCGCAGTCACCACGACGGGTCTCACCTTGTGCAGCTCCATTCTCGTGCATCTCACCGACGGTCTCATCGAGAGCCACTTCCACTTCTTCGTGCTCGTACCACTCGTCACGCTCTACCAGCATTGGACCCCGTTCCTGGTGACGATCGGTTGGGTGGTTTTCCATCACGGCGTGGTCGGCGTGCTCGATCCTCGATCCGTCTACAACCACCCGGCTGCCGTCAACTCACCGATCAAGTGGGCTGTCATCCACGGCGCATTCGTACTTGCCGCCAGCGTGGCCTCCCTGGTGGCCTGGCGGCTCAATCAGAACGAGCGGGAGCGCACCGAGCTGTTGTTGGAGGCCAGTGCCCAACCGCTCTACGGCCGTGATCTGGATGGACGGATAACCATGGCCAGCCGATCGCTGCTCGAGCTTCTCGATCTGAGCCCCAACGACGTCATCGGCCGGCACGATCATGATCTCCTCCACACCGGACCGATGCAGGGATGCGAAGTCTGTCATCACGTGGCCGAAGGCACGGCCGAGCAACTGGGATTTCCGAGCTTCGAAATCGACGGCGTGCGTTTCCCGGTCGACGTCTCGAGCCGGAGGGTGTCCGCCGGTGGGGTGTTCGAAGGACTGGCCGTCTCGTTCTCCGACGTGACCCTGCGGCAGGCACACGAGGAGGAGCTTCGGCGGCGGGCACTCTTCGACGAATTGACCGGACTCGCCAACCGTACGCTGCTCGTCGAGCGTCTCGTTGCGGCCCTCCGACGCATGCGCGGCGACGGGGGACATGTCGCCGTGTTGTTCATCGATATCGACGGCTTCAAGCTGGTCAACGATTCCTACGGACATGCATTCGGGGACCGAATCCTCATCGAGACGGCCGAGCGACTCAAGGGCGCAACCCGCAGCAGCGAGACAGTGGGTCGAATAGGCGGCGACGAGTTCGTGTTGGTGATCCCGGGTCTCACCGAATCCGAACAGGCCACCGGCATCGCCCGCCGGCTCACGGCCGGCCTGGCCGCGCCGTTCTCGATCGACGGCGTCGACCTCGCCGTCACGGCCAGTGCCGGGGTTCGGGTGACCAACGATCCGGACGATGATCCGCACGTGCTGTTGCGGGAGGCCGACAACGCGCTGTATGTCTCGAAGCTCCAGAATCGTGGCGGGGCGACCGAGTTCGATGAGACGATGCGAACCGATGCCGAACGACAACTGCGGGTGACCAATCTGTTGCGCGGCGCCGACGCCGGGGGCGAGTTCCACGTCGTCTATCAGCCGCAGGTCGACGGACGATCCGGGGAGCTGGTTGGCTACGAAGCCCTCTGCCGATGGCGATCCGCCGAGCTGGGAGACGTGTCGCCGATCGAGTTCATTCCGCTGGCTGAGCGCTGCGGCGTGATCGGCGAGATCGGGCTCTTCGTCTTGAGGGAGGCGGTGGCCACGGTCGAGCGCTGGTCGGTGGAGCGGGGAGGGCAGGATCTTCGGGTGTCGGTCAACGTCTCACCGCATCAGCTGGTCGACCGGGCGCTGATCGACACCGTGATCGAGATGATCGACGGCGGAACCGTTGCCGCACGGAATCTTGTGCTCGAAGTCACGGAAACGACAATGATGGGAGCGGTCACATCGGCCGTGCGTCACCTGGCCGAACTTCGGGATCTCGGTGTGCGGGTTGCGGTCGACGACTTCGGAACCGGCTACTCCTCGCTGGCGACCTTGAGGGCTCTACCGGCCGACGAAGTGAAGATCGACCGAGCGTTCGTCAGCGGCGTGGCCGACGACCAGCAGAACCAGGAGATGATCCGGGTCGTCGTTGCCATGGCCGAGGTGCTGGGTCTCCAGGTCACCGCCGAGGGTGTCGAGAGCGAGCGGGACATCCAGATCGTTCGCCGACTCGGATGCGATCTGATCCAGGGGTACGCAATCGGCCGCCCGTCGCCGGCGCCGCTTGTCGAGGTCCAAACCGCCACCGGTGCCTGAAGTCCCGACGGGTGTCGCGGTCGACGACGGACATGGAACAGACCGCCGTCGACCGGGATGGTGCGTCGGGTGGCTTACGACACCTAGATCGTCGTCTGCTGGGTGAGGTAGGATCGCTCGGCCAGACCGTGCCACTCGGCGATCCCGTCACGGAACTCCCGCCACGGTCCGAGGATGTCGGCGAACTTGGCGTTGTCGGCGGCGATACCGTCGAGGACCGATTCCGTCTCCGTTTTGAACGCCTCCATCAGCTCCGCCGAGAACTCTCGGATCTCGGCGAATTCCTTGACGGTCTGCAGATCTCGCTGGTTCAGCACGTCGTAGAGCGCCATCGTCCGCATGTTGGCATGGGCGGCGGCGTTCTGGACCGCGGCCTGATACTGCTCGGGCAGATTGTTCCAGTCGTCGAGCCGGAACTGCACCTCGAGCGCCGTGCCCGGTTCCCACCAGCCGGGGTGGTAGTAGAACAGATCCGAGCCGAGTTCGTCGAGGCCGAGGATCAGGTCGTCGGTCGGGCCGACGAACTCGGCGGCGTCGATCGCACCGGTCTGGATCGAGGTCAGGATCTCACCGCCGGCGACGGTGACCTGCTCGCCGCCCAGGTTGTTGAGCACGGTGCCGGCGATGCCTGGGATCCGCATCTTCAGGCCTTGCAGATCGGCCACCGTGTTGATCTCCTTCGAGAACCAGCCACCCATCTGGCAACCGGTGGCACCCGCCGGGTAGGCGATGATGCCGTACTCCTCGGCGTAGAACTCGTTCAGGATGTCTATCCCACCGCCCTCGTAGAGCCAGGCGTTCTGCTGGCGCTGGGTCAGTCCGAACGGGACGGCGGTGCCGAACTGCTGGACCGGGCTCA
>JBFHEP010000089.1:0-13384 GCA_041584095.1 Acidimicrobiales bacterium
CGCACAGAATGATCGAGGAAACACGACGAGAGGAGCAGAGTCAATATGAGCCGTGGAGATGGCCTTCGGGTTGGAGTGCTGGGGGTGGGACGTATCGGGGCGATGCACGTCGACCTCGTCGCCAATCGAACCGAGAGCGGCAGCGTCACCGGGGTGTTCGACGTGTATGACGTGGGGGCCCGGGCCGTGGCCGAGCGGTACGGTGTGGCCGCGTTCGACTCGGCTGAGGCGCTAATCGGCTCCGACGAGGTCGACGCCGTGGCGATCTGCACCAGTACCGACACCCACGTTGACCTGATCGTGGCAGCGGCCGAAGCGGGCAAGGCCATCTTCTGCGAAAAGCCGTTCTCACTCGACCTGGGCGAGGTCGACCGCGGTATCGCCGCCGTCGAAGCCGCCGGGGTACCGCTCCACATCGGCTTCAACCGGCGATTCGATCCCGGCCACCGGTCGGTGCGGGATTCGGTCGCCGACGGCACCATCGGTGCCCTGCGGCAGGTCGCCATCACGAGCCGCGACCCCGCTCCCCCGCCGATCGCCTACATCGAGCGCAGCGGCGGCATCTTCTGCGACATGACGATCCACGACTTCGACATGGCCCGCTACGTGGTCGGCAGCGAGGTCACGGAGGTGTTCGCCAAGGGATGGATCGCCGTCGACCCGGCCATCGGCGAGGTCGGAGACTACGACACCGTGACGGTGATGCTGACCCACGAGAACGGCGTGGTCACCACGATCGACAACTGCCGTCAGAGTGCCTACGGGTACGACCAGCGCGTGGAGGCCTTTGGGTCGAACGGGGCCGCCGTATCCGAGAACCATCGGGAGCACTACGCCATCACCATGACCAGTAGCGGTGTGCGCAGCGCGCTTGTGCCGAATTTCTTTCTCGAGCGTTACATCCCGTCGTACGTGAACCAGTGGAACGAGTTCATCGCCGCCGTGGCATCGGGGTCTCCGCCGCCGATCTCCGGGGCCGACGGCCGGGCGCCGCTGGTCATGGGCCTCGCCGCCCGACGGTCGGTGGCCGAGGGTCGCCCGGTCGCAACGAGCGAGATCGGCTGACCCCGACCCGCAACGTTGTGCGGCATCCGACTCCGGTCGCTCGGGGTCAGCAGCAGGAGAGGTCGAGGGCCCGGCAGACGGCCGCCAGCCGTTCACCGTTGATCCGGAACCAGGCCCATTTGCCCCGCTGTTCGCGCTCCACGATGCCGGCCTTGACCAGTTGGCCGAGATGATGGCTCACGGTCGGCTGACTCCGATCCACAAGCTCCGGGAGATCGCAGGCACAGGCTTCGCCGGCGGGAGCGGTACCGATGATGGCGACGAGGCGGAGTCGTACCGGGTCGGCAAGTGTCTTGAGGATGACGGCCATGTCCTCCGCAGCGTCCTCGTCGAACGCCGGTCCGAACAGGGGAACGCAACACGGTGCGGCAGCGTCGCCGGTCGGCTCGGTGTCGATCGCTGAATCGGTCGTGGCGGCCATGGGAAACATATTGACAGATATCGATGCGAATGGCTAACGTATTGATAATCATCGAAGTGTCCCGGTTCGGAAAGGACCTGTCAATGCGTCTCCAACTCGCCCTCAACGTCGACGATCTCGATGCCGCCGTCAGCTTCTACACCAAGATGTTCGGAACCGAGCCCGCCAAACGGAAGCCGGGCTACGCCAACTTCGCCATCGAGCAGCCACCGCTCAAGCTCGTGCTGTTCGAGAACACGAAGGCCAAGTCGGGCTCGATCAACCACCTCGGTGTCGAGGTGGAGACGGCGGAGCAGGTTGTGGCCGCCGAAGGCCGCCTGACGGAATCGGGACTGACCACATCAGGGGTGGACGAGACGATCTGCTGTTTTGCCGAGAAGACCGAGACATGGCTGGACGCCCCCGACGGCAACCGCTGGGAGTGGTACGTCAAGACGGCGGAAGCCGACCAGCTGGAGGGCACGATCGTCGAGAAGGTCTCAGCCGGCGTGTCCGCCTCGCCCTGTGCGACCAGCGGCTGCTGCTAGCCGCATACCACTGGAGCGCCTGGCCTTTCTACCCGGTGAACCCGATCTCGGCGTGCGATCCATCACACAGCGGTTTGATCGACGACGCTCCGCAGCGGCAGAGGGTGACCCGCTGCCGGGTCTCCATCGTCTCGCCGTCGGACCGCTGGATCGGAACACCGCCGCTCACCCACAGCGGGCCATCAGAAACCACGGCCACCTCCTCGGGTAGATCGGGCTCGATGATCTCTCCGTCGACAGCGAAGGTCAGAGCGCCCGACGGACAGTTCTCGACCATTGCCATGACCTGGGCCCGGACGACGGTGTCGTCGGTGTCGGCCGTCATCTTCCACACGTTCGACACCTTGTTTCCGCAGAAGCCGGCGTGAACACAGATCCCACGGTCGTCGAAGACCTCGATGCCGGTTCCGCCGAGCGAGGTGGCGCGATCCGCATAGGAGTCGGTTGGCGCGACCTCGGAGCCGTCGAACTCGATCGAGGCGTGGGTACCGTCGCAGAACGGCTTGCTCCCCGACTGACCACACCGGCACAGGGCGTAGGTCGAGCGGCCATCCTCCAGCGACTCGGTGCGCCACGTCAACGGCTCGCCGTGCTCGGACACCACCGGTGACTTCCTCTTCAACGGAACCCCTCCCACCACGAGGTACGGACCGTTCTTTCGTATCTTGATCGTCGCCTCGGGTGCGGACGCTTGCGTTTCGTCATCGGCCATGGGCCAACCTTAGCAGGGTGCGGAAATCGATCTCCAAGGCACCCATACGGAACCGGCGAGTATGCGGAACGCAAACTCGTGAAGCCGATCATCCGGATCGGCGACTAGGGTGGGCGTGCCATCGACTCAAGCCTCACCGTAGGCTTCCGCCATGGCCTACCGGGGCGATCACCACACCATCGAGACGCTCCGCGGGTCCATCACGTCGGTCGGTTTCAGCTCGGGCCACCAGTTCGTCGTCGGCCACTGGCCCATCTCCCCGATCGGCGGTTTCGCCGATGTCATGTGGCGGGCCGACGACGGTTCGAAGACGTTGATCGCCTCGGCCGAGGCCGCCGACTACATCACTGACATCTATCCCTTCGACAACCGGATCGAAGCACCGGTCTCGGTCACCGACACCGTGGGCGGACCCGGTCCGAATCGGCTGGTCGTCGAGTCGGATCCGTTGACGCTGTCGTTGACGATCGGGCGAATCGTCGTTCCCTTCCCGCCCCGACCCCGATGGATGACCGCCACCGTGGAGCGGATGACCGCCAAGACCCTGCTCGGTGTCAACACCTACGGCGTGAGCCCGACCGGCGTCGAGGAGTGGTACCGGACAAGATCGGTTCGCCGCGTCGTCGACGGACGGGCCGCGTTGGAGGGCGCCGATCTCGGCACGCTGGTGGAGCTCGAGCAACCGATGAACGTCGGCTTCAGTGAGCCACCCAGACAGCCGACCCACGTGCGGCTCCGTGTCGACGTCCGGCGGACGCCGGCAGGCCCATGAGAGTTCAGCAGGTCAAACAGGTCGATCAGCCGAACCGGCAAACGCCGACGCGGCGAGATCGACGACCACGTCGACCCGCTGATGATGGATGAGGTGCCCGACTCCGGGCAACAGCTCACCTCGGGCCGCGTCGCCGATGGCGTCGACCGTCGACCAGAGCTGCTGGTCGGTGGCATAGGCGTCGGCGTCACCCTGAACCACCAGAGTTGGACAGGTGATCGCCGCAAGCCGGCTGCGGATGTCCCAGCGACCGAAATCGTCACTCACCCAGACTCCGGACCAGGCCTCGAAGACGGCCGCCGCGTTGGCGTGGTAGGGATTCAAGGATCGAATGATCCGGCCCGGCTCGGCCCGCATGGCCGAGATGGCGGACACGCACACCGATTCCACGAAGCTGTGCGGGGCGAGCGCCACGATGCCCTGGACCGTTGCGCCGGACGCGGCGTGGATCAGGCTGATCGAGCCACCGTCGGAGTGTCCGACCAGGAAGGGATCGGCGATGCCGAGCCGGTCGAGCAGCGCTGCCAGCAGGCGGGCCTGCTCGTGGAGCCAGAGCGTCGGCCACGGACCGGTCGGTACGGGCGTCGAGCCTCCATGGCCGGGCCGGTTGTAGGCCACGACGGCGACGCCGGTCCGGTCTGCCACCTCTGTAGGCGTTTCCCGCCACTGGGCGATCGAGCCAAGGCCATCGTGAAGCATCACGATGCGCGGCGCTCCGCCACCCCAGATCCGATATTCGACGGATGCGCCGCCCACATCGATCCGCTCAGGCATCCCCCGAGAGTAGACGCCGGGCTCCGAAACCGCAGCTACCGGCTCTTCGGTGTCGGTTCGGGCACGGCCCAGTCGGCAGGCATCCGGGAGAAATCGAAGAACGGTGCCTCGTCTCCGGCCGCAACGGCCTCCTCGATCTGATCGTAGAAACCCTTGCCGGTCTCCTGCGCGAAGGTGATCGCGACCTCGTCGTCACTGTCGCCGGGGTTCGGCCGCTGCACGTATTCCGGAAAGCTGGCCTCGGCCGGATCACCTTCGGCATAGCCGCGGGCGAACATCTGCTTCAGGATGCCGAAGCCGTCGTTGCGGACAAGTGTGGCACCTCGAGGCGTACCACCGAGGCTCTTCATGTGCTCGCTGAACTTGTCGAGATCGTAGGTGTCGTAGGCCACGTGCTGGACGGAATGATCGCCGTGGCGTTCCACGAACTTGGTGACCTGGGACTTCTTGGCCCGGTCGATTCCCTCGATCAGGGCGACGCCGAAGTCCCCGTAGTCGATGCACCAGATCTTCATGCTCGAGTCCGGATCGTCGGGCCGCACGTCGTCGATCCGATTGATGAGCGTTCCACCCTCGACCTCGATGTGGAACCAGGCCCACCGCTCGATGGTTCCCTGCTCACAGGCGTACGTCACGTGGTCGACCTTCTTGAGATGCGCAGACACCGTTGGCACCACCTTTCGTCCTTCGATTTGTTTACGTGAAGCGTCTCCTCCCAGTTAACCAAATTGCGCAAGAATGCTCAATAGGCTTGAACACTCTGTTGTACACCATCGCTGCTGCATGTCATACTGACGGGCACGGAGGCCCGAGGAGATGAGCCGAATGAACACGTTGCCGCTGGGTAACAATGGCGGAGCACACCGAAACGACGGATCGGGCGCTGGTGGCGACCTCGATGAGACCGATCAGCGGATCATCGTCGCCCTGCGCCGCAAGCCTCGGGCGTCGGTGTCCGAATTGTCGCGGTTGCTCTCGCTCGCCCGGGGCACCGTTCACACCCGCCTGGACCGGCTCGAACATCGTGGCGTGATCGAGGGGTATGGGCCGGACCTCAATCTCGCAGCCGCCGGCTTCCCGGTTCGAGCCTTCACCACACTGTCGATCGCCCAGGGCCACCACGACCGGGTGGTCCGACAACTACAGGCCATCCCTCAAATCCTGGAAGTCCACACCATCACCGGGCCGGGCGACCTGCTCGTCAAGATCGCCGCCCGGTCCAACGACCACCTTCATGAAGTTCTCCAAGTGGTCTCCGCGATCGCCGAGGTCTCCCACTCGACGACGCAGCTCGCCCTGGCCAGCCCTGTTCTCAAGTCGGGGGCCGACCTTCTGGCCGATCTCGATTGACGGTTCATCGAGCGGTCGAGGGCTTCCACCTCGAGCAGCCGAACCTATGCTTGGGCCGATGGGGAACATCACCGGACGGCCCGAGATCGATGCCTCGCTGAATCGGGACCTGACCATCGACATCACAACCATCGGTCGCCGCTCCGGCGAACGCCGTACCATCGAGATCTGGTTCTTGGCGATCGACGACAGGATCTTCATCACGGGTACGCCCGGTCCCCGGGATTGGTATGCCAACCTGCTTGCCGACGGTTCCATGACCCTCCATCTCAAGGAATCGATCCGGGCCGACCTCGAGGCCACCGCCCGTCCGGTCAATGACGAGCACACCCGCCGCCGGGTGTTCGAGCATCCTTCTGCTCACTGGTACCGGAGTCAAACCGACGTGGACGATCTGGTGACCAACGCCCCGATGGTCGAGGTCACATTCCGGTGAGCCGATCCCGGGTTCGCCGCCACAGGCCGGTCGCCCACCGGGCCGTATGGCCGGTCACGTCGGTCGCCGCCGCTTGCAGGTACTGCTCGACCGCCTCGGTGATCACCTCACCGTAGGTGGGGTACGGGATCACCGTGCCGTACCAACGGTGAAACGCGATCCCGGTCTTCATGGCCAATGCGAACGTGGTGATGACCTCGCCCGCCCGGGGACCGACGATGGTGGCCCCGAGAACCTCGCCGGTGGGCGGCCTCACGTCGACGACCAGAATGCCGCGATCGACACGATCGGTGTAGCTGCGATCGATGGCTGAGCCGTCGACGGTGAGCCGGACGACGTCGCCGGGTGGCTCGACGGGCTGTTTCCCGATCGAAGCGACCTCGGGATCGGTGAAGGTCACCATCGGCTGCAGGGGTTCGCCGCCCACCGGGAGGTAGGGATGAACGATCGATTGGATGATGCGCCGACCCCAGATCGATGCGCTGTGGGTCGTGCCGCCTCTGTTCGTCAGGTCGCCGACGGCCCACACGCCCTTGGTCGACGTGCGGCCCCGGCCATCCACCACGACCGCACCCCGGTCGTCGAGTTCGACGCCTGCTTCCGCGAGTCCGAGGTGGGATGTGTTGGGTATCCGTCCGACGGCCATCAACACCCGGTCGACGCCGTCGACGCCGTCGACGGTTGAGCGTCCGCCGTTTGTGGCCGCCATTGCTTCGCCTGCCGGTGCGAGCTCCAGTCGGCCGACGTCGGCCCGGTATCCGACAGCCTGAACCCCGGACAGGATCGTGACGCCCCGCTCGGAAAGCGATTCGGCGACGATCCGGGCCGCTTCGGGCAGCGCGTCGGGAAGCACCTGGTCGGCAAGCTCCACGACGGTGACCGACGAACCCAGGCCGCGGAACGCCTGCGCCATTTCGAGACCGATCGCCCCACCGCCGATGATGGCCAGATGGGCCGGCGGTGCCGGCAATTCGAACAGTTCGTTGTTGGTCAGCACCAGCTGGTCGGATGGGTTCTCGTTCAGCCCGGGAACATGGATGCGACGGGGCGACGATCCCGTGGCCAGTACGACATCGTCGGCGGTCGCCCGCCAGACGGTTCCGTCCCGGCTGGTGACCGCGACGCTGCGATCCGATTTCAGGGCCGCGTTTCCGTAGACCAAGGTCACGCCCTCGGCTCCACCGAATTCCCGGATCTCGTGGTTGCGAAGCGCATCTCGGCGGGCTCGAACCCGGGCCAGGATGGCGGCGGGATCGCCATCCGAGTCGACGGGTTCGGCCGCCGTCTCGTGCAGGAGTGCCTTCGACGGAATGCAGCCGGTGTTGGTGCATTCGCCGCCCATCCGATCACGTTCGATGAGGAGTACCTGGCGGCCGAAACGTCCGAGTCCGACGGCGACCGTCAGCCCGCCACTACCGGAGCCGATGACGATTGCGTCGAATCGGCGGCGTTCCGGAATCACGTCGGGGCGTACGTCGGTCAAGGAAACAGATAACCGAGCCGCGGCCGCTGCGATTCCCGGGGTCGACAACACTCGAGCCCGGGCATCCACGTCGTCGTGGGCCGACCGATCACGGGAGGATTGGTGATGATTCAGCCATCGACCTCCGTCGTGACCTCTCGGGCGACCACCTGATCCGACACCTGCGACACGAGTTCGATCATCTCATCGGTCGGGGCGACGTCGCCGAGTTCGACGACGAGGCCGCCGTTCTCCAAATCGATGCCGTAGATGTTGCCCCCCACACTGCCGTCGGCCACATCGTCGACCAGATCCTGGAGGATGACCTCCCACCGATAGACCTGCTTGGCGACGACGACGTCGTTGGCGGCGAACGGGGCGGCGTCGGCCCGCGTGCCGAACCACGACAGTCCCGACTGCTCGGCAACACCGCTGGCGCCCACCGTCATCCCACCGGTGCCGGTCAGACAGTCGGCACCGCGCCGCACCATCGCCGAGGCCGTGTCGGACGCCCGTTGATCGTCGTCGAGCGATCCGATGTACTCCACGTCGACGTCGGCCCCGCCGGCCGCCGCCCCAAGCTTGAAACCGTCGACATACAGCTTGGCGTGGCCCATCTCGACCGAACCGACGACCCCGATCCTCGAGCACATGTCGCCGGCGAGCACGCCCAGCACGTAACCGCCCTCGTCGGAGGAGGCGGTGTAGGACGACACGTTCTCGAGCCCGAACGTGTCCGCTGCCGTACCCCAGGCAAAGGCCGTGTCGGGGAACTCGAGCGCGACCTCGATGACGAGATCTCCGTGTTGGGATCCGTGTGTCAGGATCAAGTCGTAGCCGTCGTCGGCGTAGCCCCGAACGGCCGCAGCCGCGTCTCGCTCGTTCGGGGTTTCGAGTGTGATTGCCACGTCGGACACGCCGCTGATGGCTTTGACGCCCTCGATGATGCTCTCGGTGAAGGCCGGATCGGTCTCTGCGCCGAGGAACACGACAGCGAGACGGATGCCCTCGACACCACCCCCTTCGGATCCGCCGTCGGACCCCGAATCGGATCCGACGCACGCGGCCAGCATGATGATGAGCAGACCCGCGGCGACGGCCGGCCAGGTGATGGTTCGTGTGATGTGATCCTGCTCGGGCGCTGGCGTCGGGGATTCCTTCTCCGGCATCGGGGCCAGATTAGCCGTCGCTCCGATCCCGATCGGTGACACCTTCCGATGGACCGACCGGGCCGGCTGCAACACATCCACGAACGGGCCACACGAGATCTCCAGATCGCCCGCGCCGGCGACGCAAGCTACCCTACGGGCCATGAACGACGAGCAGGTTGGCGCGCACGTCGACGTCGACAAGGCGGTCCCGGCGGCCGACCTGCAGGAGTTCCTGGTTCATCTGGCCCCGATTGTCGACGCGCTCGGTGGCAGCATCGTCTCGGCCTCGGACGCCGAGACGGCCGACACACCGATCACCTGGCGGGGCGCCGTTGTCGGCTACGTGCAGGGTTCCGAGCTCCACGGAGCCCTTGATCGCCTGGTCGGTGTGGTGGAGCGGGAGGCCGGCCACAGCCTCGAGGAGATGAACCGGTCACAGAAGCAGACTGCCGTCCGCCGACTCGACGAGCTCGGCGCGTTCCTCCTTCGGGGGGCCGTTGAGGACATCGCCCAGCTGATGGGCGTGAGTCGAGTGACGTTGTACAGCTATCTCAACGCCATCCGGCCGAAGGACTGACGGCCGAAGGCCGACGCCCACGCGCGGTAACGTCGGACAACCCGACCTCCGGTCTTCCGGGGGAGGGAAGCGGAGGTCGGAGTGGAGTGGCGCCGGGCGAGGTTGAGATGCGGCGAGGTGGCGCAACAGCTTCAATCGATCGCCCGGCGCTCCCGGGCCTAGCCACGGTTCACTCCGAACATAGCAATGTGCCTCAACACGTGACCCGCCGGAGGGAACAGAAGCATCCGGTGGTTCAACTGCTACTCCGAGAGACCCTACTAAGCCGCCCCCAACCGTTCGCCTAACAAACCGCAAGTGTTTGGTTAACCTCGTCGCGTCGAGGTGACTCGGTCCGACCACATCGTGGCAGGTCGATCTGGCCCGCACACCGACCGGGGCCGCACTCAACTACCGATGAGGTCCCGTACTTCATCGATGTTCTCGATGGCGGACTCCATGTCCACTGGGGTTCTGCGAACCTCGGATTGCAGGTTCGACTCCAGTTCGACGTCCAAGAACCGGCTGATGGCATCGTGGGCGGAATCCGAGAGGCGGAGACCGTCAAAGAGTGTCTCGTAGTGCAACGTGAGAGACCTTGGATAGGTACGCAGGAACGAATCGATACGCTCGCGGGCGTCTGCGAGATCGGCCTGGAAGCGCTTGAACCGGTCGCGATCGATACGCACCTGCTCCTGCGGAGGTGTGGACCGGTCGTTGCGGCCATAGTGCCAACGACCGGTGGCAGCGGCGAACCGTTCGGAGAAGAACATGGCGAACGCGTCATCACGAACGAGATGGATGACATGATGTTCATTCGACTTGAGGAGCTTCAGCAGGTTCGGTTCACCAAAAGGAACCTGCCAGTCGGCATTCAGATGGTGAACCGAGTTGTACTTCACGTCCGCAACGTAGAATGCCTTGCCGGCGAGGGAACCAAGGTGATCGATATAGTCGGCGAACATCTCCGACATCGCCTGCCGCGTCGGAACATCCCAGGGCCTCAGCCGTCCATATTCAAGGCGGAACCTGAAGAAATTCTGCTCGTTGTCAATTGACAGTGGGTGGAATACCTCACCGAAGTCATCGACGAATTCGCTGTGTCTCAGAAGACCACGGAAGGCAGTTGTACCCGATCGCTGTTGCGCGATCAAAAACACTGGTCGGCTCATGTAGCTCTCGTTTCGGTTGATCGCCGGCTGTTGTCGAACAGCTCCCACATTCGGAACATGGCCACGTACGCCAGCTCGGTGGCCTTGTCCATGGGCGGTTCGTCGAGATGGTGAACATCGGCGCGTTTGGGCGGGGCGAACAGCGGCCGGTCCCCGAGCTGAGAAAAGTACTCGGCCTTCAGCCTGTCGTTCGATGTTTCATGGTCGGCGAGGATCATACGCCGCTGGGCGAGGGTCAGCAGCGTCGAGCCACGGTAGTCCTTGAACGCCTTGTCGCCGAGGACCTCGCCCAGGAACCGGTAGAAACGGTTGTCGTGGATCGACGTGAACAGCTCGGTTCGGTGCCGCGAGACCAGCGGATGAAACCGCTCGTGCAGGCTTCGATTCGCATCACCGGTCGAGACATGGTCGGCGACATCGGCGCCGATGATCTCGCAGAAGTCCGCGACAACGTCGCCTCCGACAAGTGCTTCGCGATCGAAGCGACGCACGATCATGTTGGCGCGACCGAAGTTCTGTTTCCAGGGCTCGAGCTGGTTGAACCAGTTGACCCTCCCTCGGGTGGTCGCATAGTAATCCCAGAAGTCGTCGTGCTGCTTGATCTGCCACTGCTGCCAAGCGGAGATGACGAAGTCGTCCTGGCGCCGAACGTAGGCCACGATCCGGATGTCGAAGAGGTCGTTGGCCGGTTTGAACAGGTCGACAAAGCCCTTCGGATTGATGAGATTCTCAGCGCTGATCACCACCGTGCGTTGCTTTTGGCCGGTTGCCACCTCGCGGAGATCTGTCAGTCGACGCTCCACTTCGGCTCCGAAATCGGGCCGCTGGATGCCGGTTTCGAAGTACTGGAGGTGCTGACCGCATCCTGCCGGGTCGGCGGTCAACGTCCGGCCGGGGACCAGTAGTCCCGCATCGGCGAGGCCGCGGGCATTGACGACAAGAAACTGTTGTATGGCCGAGCTGCCGCACTTCCCGGCCCCGATGTGGACGAACAGTTTGATCCGATCAGACACCAGCCGGTACCTCCTTGGCCGTCCAGGAACGCCCCGTCAACACGATGTCGTGGTACTGGTGGGCCTTGCGTTCGATGATGTCGATCGGGGGTGGCGGGTACTCGTCGACGCCGGCACCGAGATTGCAGGGATTGTCGAACGGGTCGGCCATGAGCAAGGTCCGCCACCGTCGGAACAACAGGTCCATCTCCCAGTCACGCACGGTCGGATCGCGACTGGAGGACTCATGATGTACCACCTCGGTCGTGCAATCGACCACATTCCGCAATCCCCGCTTGTGAAGCTTGAAACAGAAGTCGACATCGTTGTAGGCGAGCGGGAACAGTGTGCTGAATCCTCCCACGACGTTGTATTTGTCGCGTTCAACGGCCAGACACGCCGCCGTGACGGCCAGGCAGTTCTGGGCCAGGCGCAGCGCGTGGAAGTTGCCGGGATGATCACCGGAGAACCCCATGTAGCGGTGAGCCGGACCAGCGCCTCGAGCCCAAACGCCGGCGTGCTGCACCCGGCCGTCGCCGTAGAGGAGCTTGGCCCCGACCGCACCGATTGTCGGGCGGCCGGCGTACATCACAAGACGTTCCAGCCAGTCACTCATCACGATCTCCGTGTCGTCGTTCAGGAAGACGAGAACCGACCCGGTGGAACGGATGGCGCCCAGATTGCAGGCTCGGGCGAAACTGAACGGCTGACCGTCGGCTACGACGACGGTTGTCGGTGGGTCGGATTCGCTTTCGTCGGAGGCCTCGGCGACGACAGAAGTGATGAGGTCGCCCAATCGCGGGTCGGTTCCGGAATCGGTCACGACGACCAGCTCGACGTTGGGATATGAGGAGAGTTCGACAATCGACCTCACGGCCCGCTCGACGAGCAGGGTGTCGACGCCGTGTATCAGACGGCGGGATCCGCCGGTGGGGATGATGATGCTCACCGGCGGATGATCAGGCAGCCGGGGCCGGAGCAACGTGACCCCCGGGGCCTGCGGATGAGGTGCGCCCACGGCCGGGAAGCTGCTGCGCACCAGATGGTCGTTCACGGCGCGACTTCCGGCCTCCCAGGCCCATCCCTTCACATCGGTCTCCATGGCGGTCGAGCCGGGCGACTCCCTCCAGTGGTAGAGCAGCCTCGGTACGTGCACGATGCGTCGAGCCCGCTCCGCCACCCGCAACGCAAGATCGTGGTCCTGCGCCCCGTCGTAGTCCGCTCGAAATCCACCGACGCTCTCGACAACCGATCGTCGCAGCACCAACATGTGACCGAGGTACATCTGGCACCGGAGCCGCTCCATCGAGAAGCCGGGCTTGTAGAACGGCATCTTCCGTTCGCCGGTGCGGTGGTCGATCTTGTCCTCGTCGCTGTAGGCGAGGTCGACGTCGTCGAATCGCCCGAGCTCGGCGGCGAAGGCGCCGAGGGCGTGGGGCGACAGGACGTCGTCGTGGTCCAGGAGTGCGATGAACTCCTTCGTGGCGGCGTCGAGCCCAATCTGGGTGGCTCCGCTGATACCCCGGTTCTCGGGCAAGCGGATGACCCGCCGTTCGCTCTCGCCACACAACGGCTGCCGCTCGAACCGATCGAGAACTTCGCCGACCGCGGCGGGTTGGGGCCCGTTGACGACAACAATCAGTTCGAATCCGTCATACGTCTGGTCGGCCGCGGAGCCAAGGCACTCGTCGAGGTGCTCCGGATCGGGCTGCCAGACCGGAACCAGCACCGAGAACTCGATGCGTCGCTCGCCGCCGGTCCCGCCTTCGACGAGACCGGCGTCATCCATCGGCGAGCCGTCGTCCCGCCGCCCGCAGCGCTCGACCAATGACCCGTCGACGGGCGTATCGGTTCTGACCGGACAACCGCTCCACCTCCCGGCGGAGTTCATCACGCTCGACCTCGAGCATGTGGTGCTGGTGCTCCAGCTCCCGCACGCGAGCCTCGACCACCGCCCGTTCGGCCTCGGCCCCCCGAGCGGCGTCGACAGCACC
>JBFHEP010000090.1:0-13373 GCA_041584095.1 Acidimicrobiales bacterium
ATCAGCCGAGGTTGACCGGTAGGGCGGCGACTGTCCAAGCCGTTCCATCGTCGCCACCCGCCGCGGTCAGCACGAGGACCCCGGAGCCGGTGGTGCCGGCCGGGACGTCGAACACCTCGTCGAACTCTCCAAGCACGCCGTCGCCCCGCCCGGTCACGAAGCCGGTGACGATCGGCTTGTCGACGCCGTGTCGGTGAAGGGCCACGTCGACATGACCCTCGAAGGCCCGGGCTCGGCCGGAGACGTCAAAGGAGCCGGCGACCCGGTCCCCCGTTCGGGGTCGGTCGATGATGATGTCGTCGCTGTGAGCACCGATGACCCACCAGGAGTCGTCGGCTCCCGCCTGGCGGAGCAGAACGGTCGTAACCGGGCCCGACGGTTCGGGTCGGACCGCGATCTCACCCGACCGTGCGTCGCCGGACTGGAACTCGCCGAGCACGGGATCACGGAAGCCGGCGAGGTCGATGGCGAATCGGCGAGCCGCTTCGTCCGGGGTGGCGAAACCGGAGGTCCCGGGGGCGGGCCAGACCACTGCGCCATTCTGGCCGGTCCCGGTCGTGGCCGTGATGGTGCTGGCGGTCGTCGAGGAACTGGTTGAGCTGCTGGAGGTCCCGGTCGAAGCCGTCGACGATTCCGACGTGCTCGACGAGGTGGCCGTCGTTTCCGAGCTCGGCGGAACGCTCGACTCGGTTGACGCCGTCGAACTCGTTGCTCCCGCGCCCGCGTCCAATCCGTCGTCCCGGTCGAGCTGGCGGGCAATGAGAAAGACGGCAAGCGCAACCAGGACGACGAGGGTGACGGCGATGGCCGTGAGCAGGGTTGTGTTGTAGCCCGACGGGGGCCCGGCTTCGGGTGCAGGAGTCTCGGGGTCCGGACGCTCGAGTTGCGTGGTCACGGTGGCGAACCTTTCTGTGTTCCTTCGTCGTTCGACGCGGGGCCGATCAGTGAAGGCGCTGGTTGGGTACTACTCCCCCATCGTGATCCGACCGACTTGGATCGGACTAGGACGCGGCACCTGAGTGCTGGAGGTTCCGCTGCAGCCGCCGCAGCCGCCGTTCCGTCTTCGTGTCCGGTTGCAGAAGTGGCAAACTGCCGGCGGCGCCACTGAACAGTGCGGCCAGTGCCGTCACCTCCTCCGGGCCGGCCGCTGTGCCCGACAGCGTGACACACCACCGGCTCCGCGCCCGGCCCGCGGAGGCGACCTGAGAGGCGGTTTCCGGCCCGAGATCGATGATTTGAACGGTTTCCACGCGCGGCTCGTTGGGGCCGCTCGGCCGGGTGACGAGATCGACGAGACCGGCCAGTACATCGGGTCCCAGCTCCGTCAACCAGTACGTGGCGCTCAGCCGCCGGCCGGACCCTGAATGCGTGGCTGGAGCGGCGAAGCGGCCAAAGGTACCCGTGTGCCAGCT
The DNA here is from genome assembly GCA_041584095.1 of Acidimicrobiales bacterium. GTDB lineage: Bacteria > Actinomycetota > Acidimicrobiia > Acidimicrobiales > SZUA-35 > JAHELU01. The sequence goes on from JBFHEP010000090.1 coordinate 1,413, forward strand.
GTCGAGGTCCGGGGCTCGCCAGCGGCGCCAATATTCAAGGGCGATCTCGGCGTCTCGTTCGCTGCCCAGATGACAGCCGCGCAGGCCGATCGACACACGGTCCGCATGTTTTGGAGGTTCGGATCCGCTCGGGGAAGCTTCGAGAGTAAGCGCTGCGGTCAGGTGAATCGGCGACTCCTCGGCCCATCGCCGGTACCGCTCGGCCACCGGCTCGAGTTTGGCGGCCTGGTACCGGAGCTCACCGGCGAGGACGGAGCCGACGGGAACAAGGTCGAGGTCGATGCCGGTGACGATGCCGACAGCGTCACTTCCGGCGGCCTCGGTGGCCCAGAACAGGTCTGGATTCTCGTCGATCGACGCTGAGCGGATGGCACCATCGGCGGTGACCAGCTCGACGCTTCGCACGTGGTCGATCCCGAGCCCGTACCGGCGGGTCAGCCATCCTGCCCCGCCGTCCACGACGTTCGTCACGATGCCCGTGTCCGGCTCGGTGTCGAGCACGGGCGCGAGCCCGACCCTCCCGGCCATGCGAATGACCTGCGTGCCGGTCACTCCCGGTTCGACCCGCGCCGTCCAGGCATCGGAGTCGATTTCGACGCGGTTGAGCCGTGTGGGTACCACCAGGATCGCACCGGGTACCGGACGGGTTGTGACTCCGAGTGGATGTGATGCGGCGAACATGGCTATCCCGGCGACGTCGGCCGCCGACGTCGGGGCGACAACGACGGGGGGCCGGGTCTCGGACGCCCCGGGCGACGTGGCGTCCTCGTAGCCGTGGTCATCCGGGGTCAGGACGCGGCCACCGATGCGTCTCCGGAGCTGCTGCATCGACATCGGGGCTGCGCCGGGCTGGCGCGATCGTAATCCGTTCATCAACCGTCAGTGTCGTCCGGCGGACTTGGGCCGGTCCAGCGACGCACCAGGAGCGCCGGCCACGGCACGCCGGCATCAGATGAGCGATCGACGCTTGAAGGCCCCCATCCCCAGCTCGCAGGCCTCCCGTTCGGCCCGGGCCAGCGCGTCGGCCTGTCCGGTGGCGTCGCCCACCGCGCCGAGGGCCGACGCCATCAGCCGTCGGAGCTCCGGCTGCCAGAACCGCTCGTCGAATCGTTCGGCGTGGTTGAGGCCGGCCTTGACCGCCACCAGCGCATCGGTGGATCGACCGGCGAGGAGCTGGAGCTCCGCCACCAGGCCCCACTGCAGGGTTCGGACGACGGAGGCCCCACCTCGATCAAGCTCGATGATCATCCCCCGCACGGCGTCGGCTGCGCCGACCGGATCGTCGCCGATACCGGCGGCCCATTGACGGTAGAGGCCGAGAGCCGAGTCGACGAACCCGTACCGATCGGCGCGGTCGGTGGTCCGTTCCCATGCCAGGACATCCTCGACCCACTCGGGTGAGCCGTCGATCGCAGCCACGACGCTCTCGATCGTCGCGTGAAAGGCCCGGGTGAAGGCGTGGCCGCGGCGATCGGCGACCGCCCGAGCTCTGGCGAGGGTACGGCATGCGGTGGGCGGGTCACCCGACATTCGCTGGATCCAACCTGTGAAGCCCAGGTGGGTCACGGTAAGGCTCTGCTGTCCGAGCGGCAGCGTTATCTCGCCCGACTCACCGGGATCGACGTCGGCCAGAAGCCCGTTGACGATGTCGCTGTGGGCGATGGCGTCGGCGATCCGTCCGTGGTGGAGTGCCGCAACCTCGGCGTTGATGTGTGCCACCGCCAGCACGTAGGGGTGCGGATTCAGTTCCGCCATTCGCAGCATCGTCTCGGCGGTGTCGGCCGAAGCGGTGATGTTGCCGGCCACGATTTCGTAGGAGCAGCGGGCCTGCAAGGCCTGCAGCAGACGGGGGCAGAGGCCGGTGCCGGTCGAGTGGTCGGGCGCGGCCTCGGCCCGGGTGGTCTGGGTCAGTTGCAGCATTCGGTCGGCGGCCCGTCGCATCTCGTCGCTCTGGTAGCCGTCCCGCCAGGTCCAGATGACCGACAGATCAAGCAGCGATTCCAGCTCCGCTTCGTCGCGGTCCGGCGACGGGCGATCGGCCATGACAAGCTGGTGGCGCCGGTTGAGGAGCTGATCGGCGGCCGCCAGTGCGTTGACCGCGGTGGCATGCCGCCCCGCTCGGGCCAGGGCGTCGATGGCGTGGCCGGGACCGGTGACGGGCACCGCCTCGGTCCGGTGGTGCGCGATCTCATGCCAGCGTGCCTGGTCGCCGAGGTAGCGGTCTTCGAGAGCTGCGGCGATGCGGCTGTGCAGTTGGGCCCGCCGGAACGAGCCGAGCGCGGCGACGATCGCCTCGATGACCAGGAGGTGGGAGAAGCGGTACTCCCCCGGCTCGGCCTCGTCGATGATCCCCTCCGCGGCGGCCGAATCCGCCAGCTCCAACGCCTCGGCCGGTGTCAAGTCCACGGCCTCGGCGACGACCATGAGGTCGAAGGTCCGGCCGATGAGAGCGGCGGCCCGAAGTAGCGCAACGGCGCCCGGGTCGAGGGCGTCGAGCCGCCGGGCGACGACCTCCCTGACCGTATCGGGGATCAATCCGAAACCGGGGTCGGCACCGCCTCCGATCAGGATGAGCCGGGCCAACTCCACGGTGAAGAAGGCGTTCCCTTCCGACCGGTCGACGATTGCGTTCACTGCGGCGTCGTCGACGTCGGAACCACCGATGCGGTGCACGAGTTCCTCGACCGATCGTCGGTCGAGCGGACCGAGACGAAATCTCTCGCACCAGTCGAGCCGCGCCAGCTGAACCAGCACGTCGGTCAGCGTGTGATTGCTCCCCGGGCTGTTCGACCGATGGGTGGCGACGACGACCATCGGAACGTCGGCGATCGCGGCTCCGATGAGGGAGAGCACCGACAGGGAATCCGGGTCGGCGCAGTAGCCGTCGTCGATCAGGGTCACGACCGGGCCGTTCACTCCAAGCCGCCGCATGGCGCCGACCAGCCCGTCAGCGATCTGGTAGCGCTGCCGGCCAAGGCTGATGATGTCGGTCTCGGGCCCGCTCGGTTCGAGCGCCAACAGGAAGCGCCCGTCGCCGGTGGCGGCGTCGGCCACCGCTTCCACCCCGAGCGCTCGCACGATCTGGATCCACGGCCAGAACGGAGGGGAACCGCCGACCTCGACGCATCGGGCCAATGCGACCCGGCAGCCCAGATCGACGGCCTGCTGGCCCATCGCCTCGAGCAGGCGGGTCTTGCCGACCCCGGGATCGCCGTCGATGAGCAGCACCGACCCGTGTCCCGTCTTCGCTCGATCAACGGCCCGGCGGAATCGCGCCAACTCGTCGTCCCGCCCGATGATGTGGTCCCGGGGATCGACGAGGGTCGCCGGAGCGGCGTCCCCACCGGAGAGGCTGACCGAGAGTGTCTGGTCCTGAAGCAGGATTGCCTGTTCGAGCGCCCGGAGTTCAGGGGAAGGCTCGATACCGAGTTCCTCGACCAGGAGTTGCTGGCAGCGGCGGAATGCGCGCAGCGAATCGGCCTGGCGTCCGGCTCGATAGTAGGCCCGCATCAACTGGCTCCAGAGCCTCTCCCGCAGCGGGTGGACGGCCACGAGACGCTCGAGGTCGGCCACCAGCTCGGCCCCGCGGCCGCAGGCTAGATCGGCCTCGATCAGCGCCTCCGTGGCGCCGGCGTGCAGCTCGTCGAGCCGAGCGATCTCGATCGCGGCGAAGTCGTAGTCGACGAACTCGACAAGAGTCGCGCCCCGCCACATGGCGACCGCCTCGGCCAGCACGGTGCGGGCCCGGGTCGGCTCTGCGGCGAGTAGCTTCTGCCCTTCGGCCACCAATCGCTCGAACCGGAGCACGTCGACACATTCGGGATCGACGACCAGCTCGTAGGTGCCGGCTCGGCTGACCAGGATGGCGGAGGGCGCACGGGGCGGCCGGCCCGGTTCGAGTGCCTTGCGGATGTTCGAGATGTACGCCTGAAGGGTAGCCACCGCCGTTGGCGGCGGCTCGTCCCCCCAAAGCTCGTAAACCATGCGATCGGGCGACAGGGGTCGGTTGGCGTTCACGACGAGCAGGGCCAATACCGCGCGCTGTTTGAGTCCGCCACAGTCCACGACCGTGCCGCCGCGCTCGACGTGGAGCGAGCCGAGCACGGCGAAGGTCAGCTGCTCGTCCTCGCTCGCCGACATCATCCCGACGTTGACGTCACCGGTTCGCCCCCGTACGAGACGAGCCATGTTCCTCCTGTCGACCGGGCCGGTCGGACGGGAGACCACCGGTGGTGGTCGCTTACCTGGCTATTCTATGTCAGTCCGGCTCGCGGGTCCATGGTCACCAACGATGGGCAACGTCGATGACCAGCCGGGAGCCGTTTCCGGGTCCGCCGAGTGTGAAAACCCGGAACGGGAGGCGGGCTCGAACTCCGATCCCGAAGGTGGTCTGCCCCTCGAAGCTGCCGGCCCATGCGACGTCACGGAAGGTTCGATAGCCGGCAACGTTGTGGGCGTCGACCGCAGCAGGGTTGATCGTCGGTTGTCCGGCGTCGTCGAATGCGTTGGCGTGCACGATGACCCGAATGATCGCGCCTCCGGTGACCGCGACCGGCTTACCCGAACCGTCCTGCACCAGTTTGGAGACGTACTCGACGTTGTAGGCGGAGGCGGGCCCGTTGAGATCGATGACGAATCGGTCGAAGCACGTGTGCCGCCCGGTGCGCACCGCCACCGGCTGTCCGGCACCGGTTGCGCTCGATGACTTGGCGAGCGACCCCCATCGGACCGAGCAGGAGGTGTGGGAGGCCGCCGCCGGCGGTGAAACGAAGGCGACCACGGACGCCATGGCGGCCGCCACGAGCCACAGTCTGAGGATTCTCCTCGGGTTGATCGGCGAGGCCGAAGTTCGATTCGAGGTTGCCATTTGAGTGATTCCTTCCTGGATGAACGAGTGCTCGATGAGCGGGTTTACTGAGTTACGGAGAAGATCCACGACGCGGTCACGGGACCCATTGTTCGGTGATCGATTCGACCCGGCGACCGCTGATTTCGACCCAGATCCCGACCTCGATCCCGCGACCGTCGACGGCCGCGATCCATTCGGGATAGGTTGCCGTCGACTCCGATGTCGGTCGCCGAAGTCCGGATACCAGCAGCAGTCTTCTCATGACTGTCCCTTTCGGTGCCGGAGATGATCGGCAGATCGTCACCGGGTGGTTTGTCGTTTCCAGCGTCACCCGCCCCGCTCGCGAGCCTCTTGGAGACTGCTTGGACACCGAACGCGACATCCGTCAGCCGGTCCGGTCGGACGTCATCGGTCGTCCTAGCCGGACCCAAGGCGCCCACATGAATGGCACTGCACGCTTGGATGACCGGTTTATCGAAAGGTGAAAGACCAATGACTTCAACGACCGAACCGGTCCCGACGGGTGACGTCGAGGACCGCAATCGACGAACGAGAATCATGGCGATCGTCGTGGCCACCGTCGCCGTGATCGCCATTGCCGCCGTGGGATGGTTCAGGGTCCCCGACACCGGCGAGGAGGCGTTGCTGCTGTTTCTCGACGCCGAGGACGCCACCGCCTCCTGCCTTGCCCTCGATCCGGCGGTTCTGGCCGGCATGTCACCGGCGTTCGCCGGCACCGTGCGATCCTCCGACGGCGAAAGCGTCGTTCTCGACGTGGATCGCTGGTACGCCGGACCGGAAGCTGAGCGGGTCGAGCTCCGAGCGCCTGCCGGAATGGAGGCTCTGACCGGCGGAATCAGCTTCGAGGTCGGCCGTCAGTATCTCATCTCGGCCACCGACGAGAGGGTGAACTACTGCGGCTACAGCGGCCCGGTCACGCCCGAGCTCCAAGCGGCCTACGATGCCGCCTACTCGTCATGATGGCGTCGATCATTCGCCGCGGCCGACGGCAACCTGGGCCGATCGACGGCGTTGACTCCCTCCGCCGAGGGTTCGTGAGCCGCTGGTGGCCGCTCGGACCGCCGATTCTTTCCGGTCTACTCCTCGCACTGGCCGTGTGGCTCGACACCGGTGGCCCCCGCGAGCGGGACGCCGCTCTGCTGATCGGTTCGCTTGCGCTGTACCTGTTGTTGCCGCTTTCGCTGCTGGTCGCCGCCGTCGTGGTGGCGTTGCGGGTCCGATCGCAACGGAGGACGGCCTAGCGCCCGCACAGCCCAGACGAACCTAACCACCAATCCACCATCTTCAGGAGACGAAAGGACTTGACATGCAACCCGACAGACAACCCGATCGACGACGCGTGAAGTGGCGCCGTTTCACCATCGCTGCGGTCATGGTGGCCACGTTGATCCTGGCGGGAGTGGCCGCATCGGCCCAGGCTCCGACCATCGACTGGGATGATCCAACTGTCACCGTTACGTACCCCGGCGGATGGACCGCTGCGGTTTGTGGGCCGCAGGTGTCGATCATCTGCGTCGAGCGTCACGGTGTGGCGGCGGGCGGTATCGACGTCGGCGCCGGCCCCCTGTCCAGTATCGACACAGCCCCCTACGACCCGAACCAGCCGAGAACGTTCCTTCGTGCATTGGTCGATGAGTTCATCACCGATACGACAAGCCAGCGGCTGAGCGTGTGCGGGTCCGACTACGAGGTTCACCCGGCGCCGACACGTAGTCGAAACGTGCTCGGCAAACGAGGAGTGTCCTTCGGATTCAGCGGCAACTTTGCCGGTGAACCGACGAGCGAGCTGATCATCATTCACATGGCCGTCGTCGATGACCATGTCGTCTTCATCACAGCATCGGCTCACGACTCCACCTCATGTGAGGCCGGGGAAGAGGTGTTCACCGTCGAGGACCTGCAGGAGTTCCAGGGTCATCTTCCGAAGCTGGTCCGCCATCTTCCCACACCCGAGTTCGTGTTCCCGCCGCCCGCACTGTAAGACATGCTTGCGGTCGCTGACGGCGCCGAAGCCCACGTCTCGCTGCAGGAGGTCGCGCACGACGAGTCAACGACCGGACACGTCGGCTCGCTCGTCAGAATCCCGGCATCCGAAGTTCGGTTGCGCCCAGGGTGCGCTGTCGCACCGAACGGAGCGACTCAATGACGTCGGTCAGTGCATCGACCGATGGATCACTGTTGTCACGCCTGTCGATCAACGGCAGCACCTTCCGTTTGGGATAGGTCTTCACCGAGCAGTCGCCGTCGATCGGTACCGCTCGCTTCGCCTCGGCGATTGCCCGATCCAGGCCGCCCAGGCTGTCGACGAGCCCGATGTCCCTGGCTTGTGATCCGGTCCAGACCCGGCCCTTGGCGATCTCTGCCACCTCGTCCCGGTCGAGGTTCCGTCCCGCTGAAACGAGTTCGATGAATTCGTTGTAGATCGTGTCGAGTTGGGCGTCGAGCTTCCGGAGCTGCTCGTCGTTGTAGGGCGAAAAGGTCGAGGCAAACCCGGCCATCCGGCCGAACTCGATCTGATCGGATGTGATCCCGGCCTTGGCCCACGCCTGACTGGTGGCCAGCTTGCCGGCGACGACACCGATGGAGCCCGTAACGGTCCCCGGCTGGGCAACGATGTGGGATGCGTTGGCCGCAATCCAGTAGCCGCCGGAGCCGGCCACATTGGCCATCGACACGACGACCGGTTTCCCGGCCTTCCGAGCTCGTGTCACTTCGTGCCGGACCACCTCGGATCCGACTGCCGATCCTCCCGGAGAGTCGACTCTGAAGACGATGGCTTTGACCTTGTCGTCGTCGACGGCCTCCCGAAACGCTCGAGCCACATCGTCGGCGCCGAAGCTGGGACCGCCCCTCAGAGGATCGAAGCTCGACCTGCCCCGAGTGATCGCACCGACGCCGTGGATGAGGGCGACAACCTTCCCCTTCCGGTTCGGGCGGCCCGCCTTCTTCAGATAGCGCGACCCGAACAAACGGGCCTTGCCTCCGGCGGCGCGGAATACGTCGTCACGGTAGCTTCGGTGATCGACCAGACCGTCGCCGACCAATCGCTCTCCGAAATGCGGCGCGGTGTCGATCAGCTCGCGAACTCTGTCCTCGCTCAAATTCCGTGATGTTGCGATTCCCGAAACCACCTGATCGAACTGATCGCCCACCAACGACACCGTCGCCTCTCGATGAGGGTGATTGAACTCCGTTTCGGTCAGCGGGTAGAGGGCCGACTTGTATTCTTCGCGGTGGTCCAGGTTCACCACCACGCCCAGGCTGTCGAGCAGCTCCCGGACGAACCGGCCCCTGGCGAGCAACCCGGTGATCGACACCTCGCCAATGGGCATGACATGGATCTCGGAGAATGAAGCTGCCAGGTAGTAGTTGATCGTCGCCTGTCCACCCTCGCCGAACGTTTCGGCAAAGGCGAACGCCTTCTTGCCCGACCGCCGGAACCGTTCGACCGCGTCGCGGATCTCCTGGGCGTGGCCGAGTTGGATCGCGCCGTTGCCGAGCCGGACCACCGCAGCCGCGATCCGCTCGTCGCCGGCCGCTCGATCCAGTGTGTCGACGACATCGCGCACCGCGACCGCTCCCCTGTTCATCGCCCGGGAAACGGGATCGCCTCCCGGCGACTCCACCACCCCGCCTTCGAGATCGAGTTCCAGCACCGTTTCACCCTCGACCCGTCTGGCCAGCCACCGCACCACCAGTGACGCAATCAACGTGACCACGGCGAGAGCACCCGCCGCCGGCCAGCTCCGGAGCCAGGCGAGAGAGGCGACTATTGCAACGGCGGCCAGGAGGCCACCGGCCAACGCGACGAACAGGCGTATGCGAGTGGCGATCTTCACGGCACACCTCCTGAGCCGATTCTACTGAACGCAGGCCGGTGGGAGCGCCCGACGCCATCGTCGGCCCAGAAGTTCCCACGTCACGCCGGCCAAAACAGCCGTCCATACCACGAGACGCAGGTCGTTCGTTGGGCCGCCGGCAATGCCATCCGGGAACAGTGGCGAGAACAGCCGGTAGAACGGAGCGCTCGTCTCGAAGAAGTCGACGACGAGGGTGCGGTGCCCGGCGCTCGATTCGACTGCAAGCCACAACCAGTTGATGGCTCCGATCGCCCCGACCACGCCGGTGACCACCAGCCGCCGTCGGTTACCGGCCACCCATCTCGCCAGCAGGACGGCAGCGATCGGCAGGACGACGACAACCTGACGACCTGGAACCCACCAGCCGTGCATGGTAAGTGCGACCAACGTGGCCGTGAGCCAGCCGATGCCGACGACCGCGGCGCAAAGCCACAGCAGACCTCGATCAGGTGTTGGGGACCCACCCTTCACCCGTAGTGCGGCGACGAAGGCCGGTGGCAACAGGAACCAGATCGGCGACCAGACGCCGATCCCGAACCGGCGATCGACGAGCAGCCCGACGAGGCGTCGGGTCCGGCCGAGCATGTTCACGTCGGTCCCGACCACGGAGAACTCCCCCGTCGACTCGAAGTGATCCCCACTCGCGTAGACCGTCCAGCCGTCATAGATGATTTGGTGAGCCCACAAGTACGCAGCCCCGGCCCCGATCACCACCCCGAGGATGGTCGCGACCAACTTCCGCTGCCGTCGAACCCGAGCGAGCAGCCCCAGCCCCATGACGGCGGCCACGGGCACGTACTTGACCGCGAGCCACGGAAGCCCGATGATCGCCGTCAGTGCCACGAAGCTCGTGGTCAACGGCCGCCGATCTGTGTCGCCTGACAGGGCGGCCACGGCCACCACGACCAGGAGAGCGGCTGGCATCTCCGGATACACCTGGGTCCCGTAGGGGGCCAACGGGATCCCGGCGAACGCGCCGAGCACCACAACTGCAGCGACGGCCCGGTCAACACCGAACCGACGGTTCGCCACCCATGCGGTCAGAACCGCCGTCAGCCCGGCCAGGAGAGCCAGTAGCGTCTTCGCACCGATCCAGCCGCCGATCGCCATGGGCGCCGCCAGCAGAACCGGCAGAAGCGGGTCATGCGGGCTGACGCGCCGCCCGGAGTCGTTCAGCTCACGGGTCTGTGTGTCCACGGGGATCTCGTGGTACGGCGCGTAGGACCGGGCGTCGAGTTGGTTGCCGATGTCGAGATCGCCGTCGGCTGCCAGCGACGACGCCGACAGGAGATACTGCGGCTCGTCGGCCGTTGTTCGGGCCCCGTAGGTGGCCCGGGCCCCGATCCCGCACAGCGCGATCACCGTTACCGCCGCCCCGATTGCGGCAGACCAGCGGGGCGGAATCGTCGAGATCATGTCAGTCCTCGACCACGAACCGCTCGAACCTGCGCCGATGACCAAGCCATGCGTCGTCACGCCACTGACCGTCCTCGTCGATGCAGTCGACGGCGCTCAGTGCCATGTCGAGAACATGATGCAGGTTGTCGGCGACGGACAGGCCCTGGCGGCCCAGCACCGTGACGCCCCGGACGGACTCCGATACCGGGCCACCGGCGCGACGCCTCCTCGAGTCGGCCCCCTCGACCGTCAGAACCGGGTACACGGACGGCAGGCGGCGGATGGCATTCTCGACGACTCGCACGGGCGGCAGCCGGAGGCGGTCGAGACCATCGAGGACCAGCGAAATGAGATCATCGTCACCGGACAGCCACGTCTCGTCACCGAAGGTGCACGGGATCTCGAAACACAGCACGGTCCGACCGGCCCGGTCGGGGCCGTCGCGGTAGTTCTTTGGTTCGGAGAACCGGGAGAAAGCGACTTCCGGCGTCGGCACGTAGTGCGCGTCGAACGAGGTGTACTGGGACCGGTCGAGGGCCAGGTAGACGAGCGCAAGCCCCCGCATGGTCGGCGTCGGCTCGGTTGGGAGGTCCAGCGCGGTGCGAAGTGTGTGCACCGGGGCGGTCCAGAACACCCGCGTCGCAGCCAAGGTCTCTCCACTGGAAAGGGTGGCCGTGAGACGATCGGCAGCGCCGGCCAGCGACACCACCGAGCGGCCGGTGTGAAGACGGGCGCCGTGTTCGACGGCGGACTCGGCCAGGCGCTCGGTGATCTGCCCGTAGCCGTGGCGGGGGTACAGAAACGTCGCCCCCCGGCTTCGGCTCGTCGATGCGACCCGGCTCAGGATCCGGCCCGGGGTGCGTTGGGAGATCCGCTTCCGGGCCAGGTCGGCGCTGAGCCGCTCCGGCGGAAGTCCCCAGAGCTTGGTCGCCATCGGCCCGTGGAACTCGGCCAGCGTGGAAGGCCCCAGGCCGGCTCGGACGAACTGGGCGTAGGAGTCGTCGGCAACTCGACGGAACGGTCCGGCGAGCGCTTCGGTGGCGGCACCGAGCACGAACGACGGCGGCATGTTGCGGGCCATGTCCAGCGGCTGAAGGGGAAATCGGACCCAACGATCGCACAAGCGAAGACGACCGTTCCGCCGACGCACCTGCAGGTCCGATCCCAGGAGTCCGGTAAGCAGCTCGAGTACCCGACGTGGGGCTGCGGGATGCAGGCGGTGGCTTCCGAGATCGACACGCTGGCCGGCCACGGTGAACGATGCGGCCATACCACCGAGCTGTAGGGCCGACTCGACCAGTTCGACCGACAGCCCGCGCCGGGCAGCCGCCAGCGCCGCGGTCAAACCGCACGGACCGCCCCCGACGACGAGCACGTCCACCTGTGGGCTGATGGTGTCACCTCGATGGCCGGCGTCGAGGCTCAGGGTGGTCACCGGTCGGCGGGAATCGGGATCTGCGGGTGGCCGGGCATCATCTCCACCCGACCTCGGGCACCGACGGTCACCGAGTCGACGTGGGATCGGTTCGACACCACCGTCGTCCCGTCGGCAAGCGTGATCGAACAACTCCAGGTGACCCCCCGGAATTCGATGGCCGAAATCACGGCCTCACCATCGGGATCGAGTATGAACCTCACATCGTCGGGTCGGACCATGGCCACGTCGGCCCCGACGTCGTTGGATTCGACGGCGACCGGACCGAGTGCCGTGACCGGTCCCGCTCCCCCATCCCGGATCGGCAGAAACGACGCCTCGCCCAGGTAGGCGGCAACGACCCTGTGGGCCGGCTCATGGAACACGTTCGGTGGTGGGCCGGTCTGTTCGATCCGGCC